>NZ_JBEYYW010000030.1:0-97476 GCF_040645695.1 Streptomyces sp. NPDC046712
GGAGTTGCGGATCATCGCGACCATGTGGGTGTTCTGCATCGCCCACATCACGTAGCCACCGAGCTTGTTGTCGGCCGTGAGGGCCGTGCCGGCCTCCCCGGCCGGGGGCGACGACGTTCCCAACAGGCGTGGGATCAGGCGTGGGATGCTGTTCCCCATGGGGGAATCACACATCCACGTCTCCGTCCGGCACAGCTACGACACCGTGGCCGAGGAGTACGCGCGCCGGCTGCACGAGGAGCTGGCGGGCAAGCCGCTGGACCGCGCCCTGCTCACCTCGCTCCTGGAACAGTCGGGGTCGGGAACGGCCGTCGCCGATCTGGGCTGCGGACCCGGGCACGTCGCCGCGTGGCTCGCCGGGCACGGCGCGAAGAGCGTCGGCATCGACCTGTCCGCCGGCATGATCGCGGCCGGCCGCCGACGCTTTCCCGAGGTGGAGTTCAGGGAGGGCGACCTGCTCGAACTCCCCGCCGATGACGGCGAGTTCGGGGCTGCGGTCGCGTTCTACTCGATCATCCACCTGGCCCCGGGGGAACTGCGCGCGGCCTTCGAGGAGACGCGGCGCTCGCTGCGCCCCTCCGGCCTGCTCCTGCTGGCCTTCCACGTGGGCCAGGAGACACGACACCTGGACGAATGGTGGGGACACGACGTTGACGTCGACTTCCACTTCCACGATCCCGCCCAGATCGCCGCTCTCCTCGAGGAGGTGGGCTTCGCCGTGGAGATGCGGATGGAACGCACCCACTACGCCCACGAGGCCGACACCCGCCGCGCCTACCTCCTGGTCCGCCGCACCTGACGGTCAGGCGCGGGGCCGCATGTCCGCGCCGTAGACCGTCCGGTAGTCCGGGACGACGATGCGACTGCCGGGTGAGTCCCGGCGGACCTGGGCGATCACCCCTGCCAGGTCCATCGTGGGGTCGGGGCGTACGGGACCGCGCAGCGGCGTCTCGAAGTGGTCCCAGTGGACGGGGACGACCACGCCGGGACTGCCCAGGGCCCGCAGCAACCGGGGCACGTAGCGGTGGGTCGAGGAGCTGGAGGGGACCGCGACCATCGCCACGTCGGGGCGCAGCCCCTCGGCCTGCCGTTCGGCGACGTCGCTGGCACCCATGAGGAACAGGGCGGGACCGCGGGCGCCGGTCGTGACCTGGAAGGCGAGGGTGTCTCCCTCGGGCAGGTCGGAGATGGTGGCAGGGGCGGTCGCGGGCGGCGCCGTGAGGGTGCCCGGGGCGAAGTAGGAGTGCTTCTTGTTGCGGCTGTGGAGGCTCGCCACCACCTCCACCGTGAGGCCATCGCCGAAGTCCAGCACCTCTCCGCCCTTGACCACGGAGATCTGCAGCGGATCGACGCCGAAGGCGACCAGCAGATGGAACGTGGTCTCGGTGCCTACGACGCGGGCGCCGGTGGCCTTGGCGATGTACGGCACGTCGGCGATGTGGTCCCAGTGGGAGTGGCTGACCAGGATGAGCTCGGGGCTCCCGGCGAACTCCCGTACCAACCCGGCGTCGGTCTCCGCGATCTTCGTGGCCGGATCGAAGGCCTTCTCGAAGAGGCCCGTCCTGAAGCGGGTCAGATAGGGGTCGAAGAGCACCGTCCGGCTGCCCACGTCGATCCGCCAGCCGGCCGTGCCGAGCCAGCGCAGCGACGCGGAACCCGGGTCGGGGGCCGGGGCCGGTGCGTGGTCGGGGGTGAGGTCACGGGCATGGGCCGCGGCCGGCAGCAGCGGTAAGGCCGCGCCGAGCGCGGCGCCGCGCAGCATCGATCGCCGCGCGTAGCCGTGACCGGTCCGCTGGTTTTTGTTCGTGTCGTCGCTCATGCCGCCAGAAGATCAGCAGGCCCGCGCCACTGTCCAAGACCTGATCACCATGAGACCGATAGGCATACGCCTATGAGCCCTGGTCGTAGCGGCGGAGACGGCCGCTACGCCCTGCCGCGGGGCTTGCCGCGCTTGACGTTCTTCGCGCCCTTGGCACCCTTCGTGCCCTTCGCGCCGCCGGAACGGCCGGAAGCGCCGGAGCCGCCGGAACGCCCAGAACCGCCCGATCGCCCAGAACCGCCGGAGCCGCTCGAACCGCTCCGCGGGCTCTTGCCCGCCGGCCTGCCGGTCTTCTCCGGACGCTTGCCCTTCGGCTGCGGCGGGGTCGCGGGCCGGCCACGGGTGCTGTTGACGGTCCGCCCACGGACGATCCCGATGAACTGCTCCACCAGATCCGTCGTCTCGTCCTGCGGCCACGACAGGGCGACACGCGATTCGGGGGTGTCCGTCACCGGGCGGTACGTGAGGTCCTTGCGGTGGTGCAGACGCGCCAGCGACTGGGGGACGACGAGCAGCCCCACCCCGGCCGCCACCAGCTCGATCGCGTCAGCCGTCGTGGCCGGGCGCTCGAGCGCCGGCAGGCCCGGCGGGCGCTCCCAGTCGAGGGTGTCGTCGAGCGGATGCAGCACGATCTCCTCGGCCAGATCCTCGGGGGACACCTCCTCGACCGCCGCCACGACGTGGTCCTTGGGGATCACGACGACGGTCGTCTCGGTGTAGAGGGGGATGGCGCTGAGGTCCGTGTCGTCGACCGGCAGCCGCACCAGACCCGCGTCCGCGTCACCGCCCCGCAGCAGGGCGCAGGCTTCGTCGGCCGGCACCTGGACGAGGGTCAGCGGAACATCGGGCAGCCGCTCGTTCCAGATCCGCACCCACTTCGTGGGCGTCACTCCCGGGACGTAGGCGAGCCGGAACGAGGGGGGTACTTCCTGGCCAGTCACCCCGCCAGGTTACCGGTCGTGGTCAGAGGTAGCTCACACGCTCGATACCCTTGACACCATGACGTCGCACCAGACCACCCAGACGATGAAGCCCGCGACCGCGGCGAAGAAGCTGGGTGTGTACCTCGAGGCCACCCCCGCCGAGTTCCGGGAGGGTGTCGTCTCGCGCACCGAGCTGAACGCCCTGCAGACCGATCCCCCCGAGTGGCTCCGCGAGCTGCGGCGCAACGGGCCGCACCCCCGCCCCGTGATCGCCGCGAAGCTCGGCATCTCCATCTCCGGCCTCGCGCGGGGCGGCATCACCGACGCCCTCACGACCGAGCAGATCGAGGCGCTGAAGCAGGACGCCCCGGAGTGGCTCCAGAAGGAGCGCGCCACCCAGGCCGAGGTCCGCAAGGAAGCGGTGCGGATCAAGGAGAAGCAGGCCGAGAAGGCCGCGAAGGCCGACCAGGGCGACCGCCAGGGCTCCTGACCCACGATCCAGGATCGGCCGGATTCGCCGTACGGCTCCGCCATGGACCGGGGAGCCGTACGGCCGGCCTCGACGGCGGGGAGATCACGCCACCCAGGACCGGACCGGCGCCGGCTCGGGGCGCTTGGCCGTACGGCCGTCCCCGGAGGATCGGCCGCGCAGGCGCCGGCCGACCCACGGGCCCAGAAAGGCCGCGGCCCATCCGAGTTCGCCGAGGACCGCCCGCATTCCCGCCGCCGGAGTGCTCGGCCGGTCCGGGAGCGGACGGGTCCATGCGTCGCTGCTGCCGGGCAGCTCCAGGGCGTCGGCGACCGCCGCGGCGATGCGCTCGTGCCCCAGCGGACTGGCGTGCAGGCGGTCCGGACTCCACAGGCGGGCATCGGTGACGACGGGATGGGGATACGTCTCGGCCACGGCCACGCCGTGCCGGCCGGCCGCCTCCCGGATGCGGGCGTTGAGAGCGATGACGCGGCCGGAGACGGGCCGGGCGAGCGGAATGATCCGCGCGGCGTCCGGGAAGGTGACGGTGGCCACCTTCGCGCCCTGGGCGGTGAGTTCGGCGAACATCGCCTCCAGATGACCCGCCACCTCGTCGGCGTCGAAGCGGGGCCGGAGCAGATCGTTCATCCCCGCGACGACGGTCGCCACATCCGGGCGCAGCGCCAGAGCCGGCCCGAGCTGCTCGGCCCGCACCTGCCCGGCCAGCCGCCCCCGCACGGCCAGGTTGGCGTAGGTCAGCCCGGGGCTGCTGTCGGCGATCAGCTCCGCGAGCCGGTCGGCGCAGCCGCGCAGTCCGGTGACGTCGTCGCCGTCCCCGAGACCTTCGGTCTGACTGTCGCCCAGGGCGACGTAACGCGTGTACGGGCCGTTGTACATAAGCGCCTTGCTCCTCCGCGATGCACCCAACACCTCGTCTATTCAACTCGTTGACTATAGCGCTGGTGTGAGGCGGCGGCTCGGCATCGGGGCGAGCTGCTCAACGTGACCGCACGACGGGGTAGCGGTGGAACGGACCGTTCTCGATGGGCAGTTCCGGACGCCAGGTCTTCAGCGCCTGGGCGGACGGCGCGAACAGCGGCTGGGGGAGACGGTCGAGCGAGGTCCACTCCCAGCGCCGGATCTTGTCCGGCTCCGCCACGGCCGGGGTGCCGCGGAAGGTACGTACGACCGCCACCGCGGTCATCCGGGTGAGGTCCTTCGACGTGAGCGCGTCGAGCAGGATCCCGACGACCTCGACGTCGTCGGCGGCGGCCACGAGCGTGGTTTCCTCGGCGAGTTCACGGACCGCCGCCTCCTCGATGGACTCGCCGGGGTCCACCTTGCCGCCCGGCAGCTCCCACGCGCCCGTGGGATGCAGACCGAGAAGGACCCGACCGGCCTCGTCGGTCACCACCACGCCCGCACCGAGCGAGGCCTGCGCGGTCGGCGGCTGGACGTTGCGGTGGGGGCGGTGCGGCGTGGGCGGCTGTTCGGCGGCGGGCATGACGACTCCTCGTACGGGCTGGACACGTGTCGCCCCTCAGCCAACACCATGCGGGACCACCACCTTCCGGCCCGGGCGCACCCGGGTCGCTGCCGCCTGGCGTCGCGACGACGACAACCCCCTGGTCGCCCGGCTCCTGGAGGCCGTAGGCGAAGGGAACGGGCGACCACCCGCTTCACGTACCCCCGCGCCCCAGCCGCCGGACAGCGAGCAGCCCGCCCACCCCCGGAACGGCGGCGGCCCAACGGGCTCCTGACATGGAGGCGTCGGAGACCTGCCAGGTGGCCGCGATGACGACGAGGTAGGCGGTGCCATGGAGCGGGCCGACCAGGCTCGAGACGGCAGGCGTGTGCGTGGTGAGCAGGTTGGCCAGCAGGACCACGAGGGAGGCCGCTTCGGCGCCGGCGGCGATCCGCAGGATACGCACGGTCGTCACGCCCCCGTCGTCGAGCCGGGCCGGACGATCATGAGGACGACGACGATCGCCCAGAGGAGATTGAAGACCCCGGTGAGCATGGCCAGCCGCGCCGCGAGCGCCTGCGGCGCGCCGTCGTCGGTCGTGTCCGTGTCCGGTCCTCCCGCGAGCATCCGCCGCTGGCGGGGCAGGATCGCCAGTACGAGAACGGCCGCGGCCACCGCCGTGAGCGCCAGCGACGTGATCAGCCATGCGTCGGTGAGGACGCCGAGCTGGAGGGCGGTCGCGATTCCGAAGACCGGAACGGCGACCCCGGCGACGGCGTATCCGCGGCAGATCCGGTGCAGGACCGCGGCGACGGAGGCGTCACGGGTCCGATCGGCGGCGTCCCCGCCGCCGGACGCGGCCTGCCGCGCGTAGCGCGGGAAGAGCGAGGCGGCCACGGCGATCGGTCCGACCACCAGGATCGCCGCGAGTACGTGTATGGACAGCAGCAGCTTGGTCACTGAGGGCCCTTCCGGCCGGTCTCAATATGTTGGCTGCCAATAGATAGCATGCCTACGTCTTCATTGAGTAGGCTGCCTACCTATGAGGGCGGATGCGGTGCGAGGGCACCTGGACGGACTCCTGCTGGCCGTGCTGGAGCAAGGGCCGCTGCACGGTTACGCGATCATCACCGCGGTCCAGCAGCGCAGCGGAGGCGTGCTCGACCTGCGGACGGGCACGATCTATCCGGCGCTCAACCGGCTGGAGCGGATCGGACTGCTGAGCAGCAGCTGGGAGTCGGTCGGCGAGCGCCGCCGGCGCTGCTACGAGCTCACCGACGCCGGCCGGAGCTCACTGGCGAGCGAGCGAACGGCCTGGCGCGAGTTCACGACGGCTATCGGCTCGGTCCTGAATCCCGCCGCCTCGCCCCGGCCCGCCACGTGAGCATCGCCGCCGGCCGCCCGGACGACCCCGTGGAGGCGTACGCCGAGGACCTGGCAGGCGCCCTGCACGGCCCGGCCCGGGCCAAGGCGCGCCTGGTCGAGGAGATGCGTGACGGGCTCGCCGACACCGCGGAGGCGTACACCCGCGAGGGAACGCCCTACGACGAGGCCGTCCGGCAGGCGGTGCGGGAGTTCGGGACCCCCGACGAACTCGCGGCCGGCTGCCAGCGCGAACTGACCGTCGCGCAGGCCCGGCACACCGCCCGGTCCGTCGTCCTCACCGCCCCCTTCCTCATCGCCTGCTGGTACACGCTCTTCAGCAGCGGCACCGGAACCGGGCAGCTCCTCGCGGTCCATCTGGCCGGGGTCGCGGGGGCCGCCGCACTCCTCGCCGCGGCCACGCTGGCAGCCTCCGGCACCCTCGCCCGCCGACTGCCCACCCCGCGCCGGCTGCCCCTGGTCGTCGCGTGGACCGGTACCACCGCGAGCATCGCCATGGCCCTGGCCACGCTGACGCTCGCCGTGGCCGCGCTCATGGCCGCGAACTGGCCCCTGATCGCCTTGGCCTGCGCGCTCACGGCGGCGTCGCACGCCCTGACGGCGCCCTCCGCCCGCGCGTGCCGCCGGTGCGCCCGGCTGCCCGCCTGACATCCACCGGACACTCCCGGGCCCTGCCGGCCGGGAGGTCCGCCGTGTTGGTTGTCGCCTTCGCGGGGTGGGAGTGGGCAGAGTCGGTCGGGTGCACGGCCGCGGCGATGAGTTTTCCCGGCGCCGGCAGTCTCACCGTCATCGACAGTGCAGGAGGAAGCACATGGGTCAGCTGCTGAGAGTCCAGAACTTCAGCGTCTCGAGTGACGGATTCGGTGCCGGCGAGCACCAGAGCCTGGAAAGACCTTTCGGTCACGCCGATCCCGGGGAGCTGTTCGCCTGGGCCGGCGCCACGGCGAGCTGGCCGATGCGCACCGACCCCGGGGGGAGCCGCGGTCTCGACGACTACTTCACGCGTGACTTCGCACGCAACATCGGCGCCGAGATCATGGGCCGCAACAAATTCGGTCCCCAGCGCGGGCCGTGGCTCGACCACGACTGGCGCGGCTGGTGGGGCGACGAGCCTCCGTTCCACACCCCCGTGTTCGTGATGACCCACCACAAGCGTCCGTCGTTCACGCTCTCCGACACCACGTTCCATTTCGTCGACGGAGACCCGGCCGACGTCCTCGAACAGGCGCGTGAAGCGGCGCAGGGGAAGGACGTCCGACTCGGCGGCGGGGCCACCACCATCAGGGAGTTCCTCGACGCCGACCTCGTCGACACCATGCATGTGGCGGTCTCGAAGGTGAAGCTCGGATCCGGTGTACGGCTCTGGGAGTCACCCGATGAGCTGCTCGACCGCTTCCACCTCGACGTCGTGCCCAGCCCGAGCGGCGTGACGCACCACCTGTTCTGGCGAAAGTGACCACCGCGGCTCTCGGTAGCCACCGACCCGCCCCCACGGGACACCCGTGCCGTGGAGGCGGGCACGGCTGGGCACGCACTCACAGCGCGGCGGGAACGCCCCGCACGGCGGGAACGCCTCTCACGGCGGGAACGCCTCTCACGGCGGGATGGCCTCTCACGGCGGAACGCCTCTCAAGGCGAGACGCGGACCTCGAGCGGGGCCCGGAACGAGAGCAGGTCGAGGACGGGCGGGGGAGGGGCTTCGGGGGTGAGGTGAAGCGTGGGGAAGCGGCCGGCCGCCGCGCGGAGGGCGACAGCCGCCTCCGTACGAGCCAACGACGCCCCCGGGCAGCGGTGGCGGCCCACGCCGAACGCCAGATGGTGACGTGAGTTGGCACGGTGGGGGCGCATCCCCTCCGGGGCGGTGAAGACCTCGGGGTCGGAGCCGCTGCCCATGAGCATCAGCAGCAGCTCGGCGCCGGCGGGGAGCCGTACCCCGCCCAGCTCCACCGGCCGCTCGGTGACACGGCGCCAGGTGGTGACCGGCGGCTCACGGCGGAGCACCTCCTCCACCCACGCGCGCGCCAGTCCCTCCTCCTGCGCCACCCGCGGCCAGACGCCCGGCTCGGCGAGCGCGCCGCGCAGGACGGTGGCGATGAGCTGGCCGGTCGTCGACTGCCCGGCGACGAAGACGAAGAAGCACGCGCCGACCGCGGTCTGCAGGTCCAGCAGTTCTCCGTCGGGCAGACGGTGCCGGACCAGCGCTCCGACGAAACTGTCCGCCGGCGCCGTCCGGTCGCTCACGACCGTCGTCAACCACTGGTGGAACTCGGCCACGAGAGCGGCGAGTTCTAGCTGCCGCTCGGCCGTCGGACGCCCCCAGAACAGCTCCAGCGAGGCATCGCTCCACCGGACCAGCGTCGTGGTGTCCAGACCGTCGATGCCGAGCAGCTCCATCATGACCCGGCAGGGCAGGGTGTGGGCGAACGCGCCGAAGAGGTCGCTGCCGCCGACGGCGTCGATCTCGCTCCCCACGGTGTCGAGCAGCTCGCCGGCGACCCGTTCGATCACCGGCACCGCCGCCGCGACCCGCTGGGCGTTGAAGAACCGGGTGACCACCCGGCGGAGTCCCGGGTGGCTCGGGCTCCCGTTGTTGGCAAGCGCGGGACGGACGCGGAAACCGGCCCTGGCGAGCACCCGAAGGGCGGGCACGCCCAGCGGCGTGATCGCGTGCTGCGCGTTGTCAGGCCGGAACACCGCTGGATCCAGCAGCACCCGCCGGATGTCGTCGTATCGGCTGACCAGCCACAGCCCGGTGGCGGGATCGTGATGGACCGGGGCATCCGCCCGAAGAACGTCGAGCCAGGGGTACGGGTCGCGGACGAAACCCTCGCCGAACAGATCGAGAGCCCCGAGCGCCTCGATCGACGGAACGGGAGAGGCGTCGATTGCCCGACCGTACGGGCAGGGCCCGGCCGGGCCCGTAGGGAACGCGGGCCCGGGCGGCCCGCCGAGGGCGGAGGTCACGCTCGCGGACGCTAGCACGCGGCAGGGCACGTACCGGCCGGTGTGTGCGGGGGATCACCTAGGAGTCCTCGCAGGCCAGAGGAGGTTTCGCGCGGGAGGACGCCGGCCCGCGATCCGCCGGCCGGCGCCCTCCCGCACGAGGTGAAGCTCTCAGCGGTCCTGGGAGAGGGCGAGCAGCTCGGCGAAGAGTCCACCGGCGTGCACGAGGTCGTCGTAGCCGCCCTGCTCGGTGATCCGGCCGCCCTCCATGCAGATGATGCGATCGGCGATCCGGGTGTTCTCCAGCCGGTGGGTCACCACGATCGTGATGCGGTCCGCGGCGATGGCCTTGATGCCCTCGAAGATGCCGTGCTCCCCGCGCGGGTCCATCTGCGAAGTGGGCTCGTCGAGGATCAGCAGGTCCGGGCGCCGGTACAGCGCACGGGAACAGGCGAGACGCTGCCACTGGCCGCCGGACAGCTCCACGCCTCCGAACACCTCCCGGGCGAGCAGGGTGTCGAGGCCCTTCGGCAGGCCCTCCACGGCCTCTCTCATGCCGACCGCGTCGACCGCCTCCCACACCGGCCCGTCGTCGGTCGTACGGGGCCGGCCCAGCGTCACGTTCTCGCGTACGCGCAGGGGCCACTGCGCGAAGATCTGCGGGACGAGGCCGGTGCGGTCCCAGACGCTCGCCGGGTCGACGGTGGCGAGGTCCGAGCCGTTCCAGGTCACCCGGCCCTTGTCGGCCAGGTAGATCCCGGTGATCAGGCGGGTCAGGGTGCTCTTGCCGGAGCCGTTCACCCCGACGATCGCGAGGATCTCCCCTCGCCGAAGCGTCAGCGAGAGGCCGTCCACGGCCGGCTTCTCCTTCCCCGGGTACCGGTAGGTCACCTCCTCCAGCCGGATCTCCTCCACCGGCGCGGCGAGGGCGAGTTCCCCGCGCCGGGGCGCCCGACGCGCGGCGTCGTCGAGAAACGCCTGCATGTCGCTCAGATAGAGGCTGGTGTGGAAGACCGCTGCCCCGTTGACGACCACCTGCGACAGCGCGGCCAGCGTCGTCTGGACGGCGACGACGGCCGTGGCGGCGACGGCGAGCGCGATCCGGCCCGTGACGGCGAGCCAGGCGAGGGCCGCCCAGGTGGCGACGAGGAACACCCCGCCGGCGAGCGAGGACAGGAGCGCGATGCGCAGCGTCCGAGGAGCGGCACCGAGAGTGCGCCGGTCGACCCGCTCGGAGAGCGACCGGTACCAGAACAGCAGGTAGCCGGTCATGCCGTTGGCGCGGACCTCGTCGGCGTACTTGGGGGTCGTCGACCACCAGCGCATCATGCCCCGCACGTTGCGGTCGGCGATGTTGGCGTAGTGGACCTCGTAGTCGACGCGCGCGGTGAGCACCGCGCCCGCGCCGGCCGGCAGCACCGCGAGCAGGAGCAGAGGCAGCATCAGCACGTTGAGCACCGACAGCACCCCGGCCGCGGTGACCATCCTGATCAGGGCGGACATGAAGCGCTGGGCGTCGGTGACCATCACATGCGTACGGATCACCCCCATCTCCGCCGCCTCCTGCCGGTCGGCGAACCCGTCCACCGCGTAGGCCGACGCCTCGACACGGCAGACCGCCTCCACCAGAGCGGAATCCGTCACCGTCGTCAGCCTGGGCGTGATCCGTCGCTCCGCGTACGTGGCGAGGGCCCCCGCGCCGCGGGCGACGGCCGAGGCACCGGCCACGACGAGCAGCGCGGGCAGAGCGTCCCGAAGCCGTTCGACGACAGCCCCGCCAGCCAGGATCGGGCCCATGGCGCCGGCCGTGGCACTCAGCAGCACGGCGGCCGCCACGCCCGTGACGAGCTGGCAGGCCAGGAGCAGCAGAACGGCCCGGCGGTCCACGGCCCAGGACATCGCGGCGATGCGCCGCAGCACGGCGGGGAGCCGGGCGCACATCGCCCGGAAGGTGACGTTGCCGAGGGGGTTCACGGAGTATTCCCCGGAGTAGGTGATCTCGGCGGGCGGCGGCGGTGGCGGCGGCGCGGGTGTCGCCCGGTCCGTCGCCGCCTGCGTGTCCGTGGTCTCGGATGAGGTCAACTGATGTCTCCTGCACGGTCGTCGGTGCCTCTTCGGCGTGGGTCACCGGGTCAACGACGAACGCACAGATATCGAACACGTGTGTTTGAGCCGGAGCGGATTCCGCGCAGGGGCAAGCCCGGCGTCGGATGTGGAGTGCATCCACCCTTGCGGCGAGCGGACCGACGTCCGGCGGCGCGATGGCCAAAACGCCGGAGTCGATACGCATGTGACGGATGGGAATGTCGACTGGCCACCTGCGCTCGCGGATCAGGCCCCAGGGAGACGTCGACGGGACGGGTGGATCAGCTCTTCAGCCGGTCCCGCGGCTCCTCGACACGGCGCGCGCGGGGCGGTGCCACCGCTGTTCAGCGTGCCCATGGCCCCCACCAGCTCGGTGGCAACGGGTCGGCCGCGGCCGACGTCGGCTGATCAGGATGGAGCCCGAACCGTCGCAGCACCTCGGCGCGGACGTTCACCGCGATCGTGCCGTGCCACCGCCCGTCCGCACGCACGCCGCACATGACGTCGATCCTGATGTCGGCGCCGTCGAACGGACACCAGTCGATCCCGCGGTCACGCAGTCAAACCGCCATCAGCCGCTCCGGCCGCGGGCAGCCGGGGACGTTCTCGAAGCTGAACAGGGTCACCCAGTCGTTCACGGCTTCGCTCATGACCGCCATCATGCCGCAGCGGGCAGGGATCGCCAGGGAATTTCCTGTGGAGGGGACCCGCTTCGACGGCCATGATGACGGCATGATCCAGCGTGTGAATCCCGTAGAAGCACTGCTCGTTGTGGACATACAGGCGGCCTCCGTCTCCGGCGAAACGGCCGTACCGCGGGCCGACCGCCTCCTGGAGCGGACGGCGGACCTGATCGCACGGGCCCGACGGAGTGGAGCGCTCGTCGTCCATGTGCAGAACGACGGGTCGGCCGGGGCGGACGACGAGCCCCACACACCCGGCTGGGAACTCCACCACCCCGTCGACCCCGGCCCCACGGAGGTCGTGATCCGCAAGCTCAGGGACGACAGCTTCGAAGGGACGCCGCTGGGAGGCCTGTTGACCGGATCGGGCGTGCGGGCGCTGGCCGTGTGCGGCCTGATGTCGGAGATGTGCGTCCAGGCGACGGCCCGCACGGCCCTGGCCCTGGGCTATCGGGTCGTCCTTCCGTACGACGCCCATGCGACCCACGACATCCCGGCGGCACCGGGCATCAGCGCCGAGATCCCGGCCGCCACGGTCTCGAGGGTCGCGTCGTGGGCGCTGAGCAGGCAGGCCGACGTCACGTCTCCCGCCTCGGACGTCACGTTCACGGCTCCACCGTCGCGACACTCCTGAGCACGTGCCGAGACCGGCACTCACCCACGTCCTAGCCGATCTGGATGGAGAGTTGGGCACCGAGTTCCTCGAAACCCAACGCGGCGGCAACCCGCCGGGAGACCGCAGGCCGCGCAGGTCACTCCGGCAGCAGCCCGGCGGCGAGCGCATGCGCGGCCGCCGTCGAACCCGTCACCTGGGTGGTCCAGATGCCGGGACGACCTCGCGCCACTCGTCTTCGAGAATGCTGAACAAGTCGGAGTCTCGCCAACCGTCCCGGATCAGCGCGGTGTGACGTTGCCGTCCTTCCCGTGTCATGCCGAGCTTGCCGAGGACCCGTGCCGACCCCAGATTCCGCGGGTCACAGGTGGCGTACATGCGGTGGAGCCCGAGATCCTCGAAACCTCGCGTCAGCAACTCCTCGCCGATCGCCGTTCCGACGCCCTGCCCCCACACTCGCGGATGCACGGCGTAGGTGATCTCGCCCTGCCGTTGCCGTCGGCTCCGGACGTGAAGCTCACCCATGCCGACAACGTCGCACGCGACACGCGCCGCATAGGCGAACCGCTGCTGAGGTGAGTGCGCCCAGGCCTCCACCGCAGTCGCCACGAACGCGCGCGTCTGCTCCTCGGTGTTCGGCCCCCAGGTCTGGAAGCGGCAGACCTGGGGGAGGGAAGCCCAGGAATGGACGGCTCGCCAGTCCGCGGGCTCGATTCTGCTCAAAGTGATCGAAGGTCGATCCACAAGCTGATCCTGCCAGCCGCGTCGGGCGGGCTTGACCTTCTCATCGATGTGAAGCCCTAGCGTCGCTCCCCGAACGACCTCTCACGACCCAAGCGCGTCCTTCGCGCCACCCGATTCCACACCGCAGGAGCGACAGCATGACCACCTTCGTTGTCCAACGAAACGGCCGGACGGCGACCGCCGAGGAGCTCGCGTCGCTCGCCTTCGCGGGCTACGCCCACTTCACCGCCATGCAGGTCCGCGGCGGCGGGGTCCGCGGCCTCGACCTCCATCTGGAGCGGCTGCGGCACGCCTCGGTGGAGCTCTTCGGCCGGGCACTGCCCGACGACCGCGTGCGTGCCTGGCTCCGGACGGCGGCGCGGGAGGCCGGTCCGGCCGATCTCTCGCTGGTGGCCACGGTGTACTCACCGGCGGGCGAGTTCACCGTGGCCGACGCGGACGAGGAGCCCGAACTGCTCGTACGTACCGGACCGGCCGCGGCCGGCCCCGCGGGTCCGCTGGCGCTGGCGGCGGTCCCGTACGAGCGGTTCCTCCCGGGTGTGAAGCACGTCGGTGAGGTGGCCAAGACGTACGCGCTCCGCCGCGCCGTCGGCGACGGCTTCGACGACGCCGCGTTCGTCGACCGCCGGGGCCGGATCAGTGAGGGGTCGATCTGGAACCTGGCCTTCTGGGACGGGGCCTCGGTGGTGTGGCCCGTGGCCGAGATGCTGGGCGGGACCACGATGGCCGTCGTCGCACGGCAGCTGGAGCGCCTCGGGGTGCCTCAGCGACGCCGGGAGATCACGATGGCCGACCTGCCGGGCCTGGCCGGGGGAGTGGTCATGAACTCCTGGACGCCCGGCGTCGCGGTGCACCGCATCGGCTCGGTGCCGCTCCCGGAGGCACCGACCTTCGTGGACCTCCTCCACCGCGCCTACGAGGCGGAACCGCTCGCCTCGCTCTGACAGGGGCGGGCTGCTGCCCCTGCTCCACAGGCCCAATTTTCCAGTTGAATGATCAACCGCTATTGTTGTCGGTGGAGGCTCGCTGCCGCTTCTCCCCCGTATGCGGCAGCGAGCCTTCACCGTTCGCCGACGCCGTGGAGCGCCCTACGATGGGGCCCCGGACGTCGACGCGCGACGGTGGCCAAGGAGCGGATCGGGCATGGCGGAGCTCTTCCTGCGGATCATCGGCCACGACCTGCCGGGGCGCGAATGCGGCGGATACCGGGACGTCCACGTCGCGGTGCAGCGCGGGCGCGAGCCGGAGGGGGCCGTGCCGGGCGACGCGCCCGAGGTGGTGTGGGAGTTCACCGTCGAGACCGTCGGCACCCACGAGGGCGCCCCGAACGACGTCCTCGACTTCCGCGGCCCGCACGTCCACGGACGGCGCGGGGCGCGGTTCCTCTACCTGACGTGGGGCGAGCAGCCCTCGGGCGCGGCGTTCACCATGTTCCGCCGGGCGAAACTCTTCCTCGACGACCTCCCGGCACAGGCCGTCGCACGCGGCGCCGCCGAAGGACGGCTCGGGCTGACGGACTCCTGCGGGCTCCCGCTGTGCGCCGCGGTCCGCCCACCGCGGATCCGCTGGAGCTGAAGCTACGGAACGCCCCACCGGCACGGCCGAGACCGCCGGCCCGTCATCCAGCCGTCGGCCTGTCATCCGTACGGCGCGAGCCGGCGCGCGGGCCACGGCCCCGCCCCGTACGCTCGCCCTCACGACGGCACAAGATCAAGGAGCGGGCCGATGTCCGGACAGTTCGAGGCGACGACGGATGTCGACCGTCCCATTGACGAGGTCTTCGCGTTCCTCGCCGACGGGCGCAACGACCCCAAGTTCAGCCCCCGGGTGCAGCGGATCGAGCGCGTCCCGGACGCTCCGACCGGCGTGGGAACGGTGTTCCGGAGCACGGTGAAGGACGCCGGCATGAAGACGGCGCGCGAGTTCCGCATCACCGAGTTCGACGCACCGCGCCGGATCCGCTGGGCGGAGGTGTCCAAGAACATCGTGACCGCGTCCGAGGGGGGTTACGACCTCGAACCCCTGCCGGGCGGCGGCACCCGGGTCCGGATCTTCAACGTGCTGGAGGGCCACGGCCTCGGCAAGCTCCTGGTCGGCTTCGCGCTCGCCGCCGCCCGCAAGGACGCCGACGCGTTCGGCGGCCGCATCAAGGCGGCCGTCGAAGCGTCGTAGACAGTCGTCCGGTGCCGCGCGGAGTCCCGTACGGGCGGACGGCGGCGAGCGTGTCGATGAGAGGCGGCCCCTGCCTCGGCAGGGGCCGGCACTGACGACGGCGTGCGCGGCCGTACGGTATGCCTGGCACGGCACCACAGCCGTCAACCGTCCCCTGCCGGGCGGCCGCGCCCCAAGCCTCCCGTCGACCAGGAGCCCCGCACCGTGATCGCCCGCATCCCGCGCCCCGTCCGCCGCGCCCTGTCCGCCCTGATCCTGGCCGGCGTCCTCGCGGCGACGGCGATCGGATGCACCTCGTCGGGTGGCCGGCAGGACACCGGCGACTCCGCCCCCTCTTCCCGGCCGCCGTCGGGAAAGGTGGTGCCGCCCGAACCCCACATCGGCTTCGATTACCAGATCGGCGGGCCCTACCCACCTCCTGCCGGCGTGGGCGCGGTCTCCCGCGACCGTACGGTGAAGCCAGCGACCGGCCTCTACAGCATCTGCTACGTCAACGCCTTCCAGACCCAGCCGGACGCCACCGACTGGTGGCAGGCCAACCACCCCGACCTCCTCCTCCGCAACCCCACCGGTGGCCTCGTCATGGACAAGGACTGGGGCGAGGCCCTCCTGGACGTCTCCACGGCGGACAAGCGCGAGCGGCTCGCCGCGATCGTCGGCGAGTGGATCGACGGCTGCGCCACCGACGGCTACCAGGCGGTCGAGGCGGACAACCTCGATTCGTACGAACGGTCCGAGGGCCGCCTCACGGCCGAGCACGACCTCGCCTTCGCCCGCCTCCTCGTGGCCCGCGCCCACAAGGCCGGCCTCGCCATCGGCCAGAAGAACGCCGCGGATCTCGCCCAGCGGGGTCGAAGCCTCGGCTTCGACTTCGCGGTCGCCGAGGAGTGCGGCCAGTACGAGGAGTGCGGCCCGTACGCCACCGCCTTCGACAACCGCGTGCTCGTCATCGAGTACGAGCCGTCGGGCCTCGACGCGGCCTGCGCGACCTGGGGCGACACGCTCTCCATCGTCCTGCGGGACCCGGACGTACGCCCGGCCGGCAAACCGGGCCACGTCCGCCGCACCTGCTGAATCTCCACCGGGCCGGTCCCGCCCGGCACCCCGGCCAGGCGCCGACAACGGACCCTGTCTGCCCTGCCGCGAAGACACGCGGCCTCGCCGTCAGCCGCCGGGACGCCCCACGCTCAGCGGCGCGAGGGAGCGTACGAAGGTTCCGTACCCAGATGGCTCGCGATCCGGGCGACGGTGCGCGCGTTGTCCTCGAAGAGATGGCCCTGCATACCAGCGGCACGGGCGGCCTCGACGTTGACGGAGACGTCGTCGATGAAGAGACAGTCCTCCGGGCGTACTTCAAGCCGCTCGCACGTCACCTCGAACGCCCGCGGGTCCGGCTTGCAGATCCCGATCTCGTGGGAGTAGACGATCTCGTCCACCAACGCGTCGAAGCCGTACAGCGCGGTCTCGCGCTCCCGAGCACCTACGAAGCTGTTGCTCAGGATGCCGAGGGCGCAGTGCCGGCGCAGACCACGCACATAGGTGATCAGTTCCTCGTTGGGCGTCCCCAGGTATTCATCCCACAGATCGGCCATGAACGCGTCGACCTGCGACGTGTCGAGTCGAAGCGCGACCGCGACCCGCTCCCGTACGTCGCCCTCGCTCACCGTCCCCACGCTCCCCGCCTGCCAGACCGCCCCCAACCGCTGGTTCACTGTGCCCGCCGACAGCCCGAGCAGCTGTTCCCACCGGCCCACCCAGCCCGTGTCCGGGGTGAACTCCAGCACGCCACCGATGTCGAGAACGACGCAGCGCCTCTCCATGACGACCTCCCCTCGTCGTAGCCGCGACGCCGCGGCCGGAACACGCGAGCAGCCGATCCGCGACCACGCTGGAGGTCATCCAAGCACGGGCCTCATACGTCGAAGGGAATGCCCGCCCCCTGGCTGGGCGTTGGGCGGAGAGTCGAAGAAGTGTGTCGATGGCGAGGTCGGGCGGGTATGGGGCAGGGCACATGCTGATCGGGGAGTTGTCCCGGCGGACCGGGGTCAGCGCGCGGCTGCTGCGGTACTACGGGGAGCAAGGGCTCCTCGAAGCCCGCCGCGGGCCGAACGGGTACCGCGAGTACGACGAGGACTCCGTCGTCGTCGTGCGGCAGGTTCGTGCGCTGCTGCACGCGGGCCTGTCCACGGACGTCATCCGGGCGGTGCTGCCGTGCGCCCGGGGCGAACTCCCCGAGTTCGACTGGTGCGTGGACGTACGGGCGATCCTGGACCGAGAACTGGCGGCGACGGACGATCGGATCGACGACCTCCGGCGCAGCCGTGACGCCCTCGCCGGATTCCTGGCCAGGCCCTGACGCAGTGCTCGGCGAGACCAGACATCGGGAGATCAGGTATCGCGAGATCAGGGCTGGGACCGTGTGTTCTAGTCGGTCGTCGTCTGCGCTCGAAAGCGTCCTGGGGTGGTACCGAACTCGCGGCTGAAGGCGTGGGAGAGGGCGTACGGCGTTCCGTACCCGACGCGGCGCGCGATGACGGCCAGTGACGCCTGGGTGTCGCGGAGCATGGTGGCGGCCAAGGTCAGTCGCCACCAGGTGAGGTAGGCCATCGGCGGGCGGCCGACGAGGGCGGTGAAGCGGCGGGCCAGAGTTGGCCTGGAGACCCCGGCCTCGGCTGCCAGGCGATCGTTCGTCCACGGGGCGGCCGGATCCGAGTGCAACGCGCGCACCGCGGCTGCGGTGACCGGGTCGCCGAGCACGGCCGGCCACGCGCCCGTGGTGTCCTGGGCGACCCATGACCGGATCATGTAGACGAGCAGAAGGTCGACCAGGCTCGGGACGGCGACACCGGAGCCGGGCCGGTGCGCCCCCACCTCGCTGCCGAGCAGGTCGATCGCGGCACGCAACTCGGCGTTGCTGCCGACGCGGTTCGGCAGGTGGACGACATGGGGCAGCTCCGCCATGAGGGGGTGCGCCCGGCTGCGGTCGAGGCGGTACTTGCCGCACAGCATCTCCACCTGACCGCCCGTCCCCGGGCCCGGGTCCGAAGATGCGCACGAGTGGCGGGGCATGCCCGCGTCGACCCACCGTTCGAAGGACACCGCCCGGGCCACCGTCGCCGCGTCGGCGGGGGAATCGGCGATCACATGTCCCGTGCCGTGCGGCAGCAGTACCGCGTCCCCTACGCCGAGTTGGACGGGCGCGCCGCCGTCGGGCAGCAGCCAGCAGGCCCCCTCCAGGACCACGTGGAAGCCCGCACCCTCATAGGGGGCGAGTCGTGTGCACCACGTCCCGCCCACCCGTATCCGTTCGGAGGAGGGCTGCCCGATGCGTACGGCCGCGATCGCGTCGCTCACTACATCCACCGCCGCAGCGTATCGACCTCCTCGGACATGAGACGCCTGCGTATTCGGTGGAGCAGCACGAGCATTGAGAGGCTCATCGACTCTTCCTAGGGTCGGAGGCATGAAGAGTGAGAGCCCTCAGGGCATGCTGCTGGGAGACGTCGAAGTCATCCGGATCGTGGAGTGGCAGGGCGCGTTCGCGCCCGCCCGCGCCCTCGTCCCTGAGTCCGGAGCGGACGTGTGGAAGGCGAACGAGGAGTGGCTGGCGCCGGACCACTGGGAGCCGGAGAGCGACCAGGCGGTGATGGCGCTGCAGACCTGGGTGCTGCGCAGCGGTGGACGGACCGTGCTCGTCGACACCGGGGTGGGCAACGGGCGCGAGCGCCCCGGCTCACCGCAGTTCCACCACCGGCAGGGCGATTTCCTCGGCCTCCTGGCCCGGGCCGGCATCCAGCCGGAGGACGTCGACATCGTGGTCAACACCCATCTCCACGCCGATCACGTCGGCTGGAACACCATCGGCGTCGAGGGGGAGTGGGTTCCCGCGTTCCCCAACGCCCAGTACCTCATCCCGGCCGCCGACGACTTCCACTTCGGCTCGGACAACGCGTACGCGAAGGGACGTCAGGAGGACGACCGGCTGGTCTATGAGGACAGCGTCGCGCCCGTGCACCGTGCCGGCCAGTCCGTGGTCTGGGAGGGCGCCCACCGCATCGACGCCCGCCTCACCCTGGAACCGGCGCCGGGCCATACACCGGGCTCCTGCGTGCTGCGTCTGGCGTCCGGAACGGACCGGGCGGTCTTCGTCGGCGACCTTCTGCACAGCCCCGTCCAGGTCCTCGACCCCTCGTGCAACAGCTGCTTCTGCCTGGACGCCCGAGGAGCGGCGGCCAGCCGACGCCGGATCCTCGAACGGGCCGCCGCCGAAAGGGAACTGGTCGTGCCCGCCCACTTCGGCGGCAGCGGCGCGGTGGAAGTCCGCCGGGAGGGCGAGGGCTTCGCGCTGACCCCGTCACGGTGGTGACGGTCCGGCCCGCTGCACCGGCCGCCCACCCGGATGGAATACGGCAGGTCACAGGCGTACGGACCCGATTAGGGTGGGCACCATGCCCCTACAGATGAAGTTGAGCGCGATCACACTCGACTGCCCCGATCCGCTCGCGCTGGCGGCGTTCTATCGGCAGGCCACGGGTCTCGAGCCCAACCCGAAGTCGAACGCCGACTTCGCCGGCCTCAACCGTGAGGACGGATTCCTCCTCGGCTTCCAACGGGTCGACGACTACCGGCCCCCGACCTGGCCCGACCAAGTCGTCCCCCAGCAGCTCCACATCTGCTTCGAAGTCGAGGACCTGGACGCGGCTGAGGGCCACGCTCCTGGAACTGGGCGCGGGAAAACCGGATCAGCAGCCGCGTGAGGAGAAGTGGCGGGTCCTCACCGACCCGGTCGGGCATCCCTTCTGTCTCGTCGTAGGCTGACGGCCGCCGACCAACCGCTTGCTCGTGACCGACGGACGAACCGGAGCGCAGATGTCGATTCAAAGGCCGGGACTGCCGGGAGACCTGCCGTCCCCGGAGGTGCTGTGGGCGCGGTGGGCGCTGGTCGCCGTCGTGGAGGCGACCACCGAAGCAGAGGAGAGCACGAGCTACCGGACCGGCTGCTGGATCGACGACGAGGGGCTCCATCTCGACGACAGCGGCTGCACCTGGTGGACGTTCTCCCGGATCGGTGCCGGCCGGTACGTGCTCTTCGGCGAGGACGAGTCGAGTGACGTCAAGTGGCATGAACCGCCGGTCGACATGCTGGCCGGCGGCCCCGACTGGCTCCCGTACGAAGAACTGCGCGACAGGCTCGCGGGGAACGAACTGGGCTGCGTCTACTGGTACGAGAACGGTTCCTGGGCCCGCGCCCCGAACCCGGACGACCTCGGCGACGACGGCCTCGACTGCGGGATGAGCCGCTTCGCCGACCGGGAGAAGGCCTTGTGGCTGCTGGCCGACAACGTCCCGGACGACGGCCCGGCCGCGGACATCCTCATGGATCACGCCGAGGGATACCGGCTGACTCCGGAGCTGCTGGAGTCCCACGTCGCCCCTTGCGACGGAAGCCCCCCGGACCTCCAGGCCATGAGCAGGGCCTTGCGGCGTGCGGAACTGATGCCGCGTACGGCCACGACTGGCTGAGCCCACCGGCCAGGTCGCTATCGTCCTTCCGTGACTGGCACCGCGCAGCGTCCGCTGCTCTTTCTCGATGTCGACGGACCACTCATCCCCTTCGGCGCGGAGCCGCCGCGGTATCCGACGTATGCGACAGGCAGTGGGACGCATGGAGCCGGCGCGCATCCGCTCCTGACCAGGATCAATCCCGAGCACGGACTCCGGCTGGCGGCGCTCCCGTGCGAGGTGGTGTGGGCAACGACATGGATGGCTGACGCGAACGAGCTCATCTCCCCTCGCATCGGCCTGCCGCAGCTGGCCGTGGTGACCTGGCCGGAGCCGTCGGACATCGACGACCAGGACGAACGCGCCGGACTGCACTGGAAGACCCGGCCGCTCGTCACATGGGCGGCAGGGCGCCCGTTCGCCTGGGTCGACGACGAGATCACCGACACCGATCGGGCCTGGGTCGCCGCCCACCACCAGGGGCCCGCGCTGCTTCATCGAGTCGATCCCCGCCTCGGTCTCACGGATGCCGACTACGCGGCTCTCGACTCTTGGCTGCGACGACCGTTCTGACACGTGACGGACCAGGCGATGCCTGGCCGCGAGAAGGCTCGACCGCGGTACGTGAGGGCGGGGGCCTTATCCGATCAGGCTGTGTGTCAGCTTGATCAGGCGCTCACGGGCCTCGGCGTCGTACGCCTGCTCATGCGCGCGCGCATCCGTGAACTGGTCGAAGTAACGGCCCGTGGTGGTGGCGAGTTCCGGGTCGAGAAGGAGGCGCACGGTCGGCCGGACGCCCTCGTCCGTGCCGGTGACGGGGGTGAGGCCGTACGCGCGGACGCCGTTCGTGTCCATCAGGTGGGCCGGGTGGAGGGTGTTCACCGTGACTCCGGTGCCGTCCAGTTCCGCGGCCAGCTCAAACGTCGCCATGATCATGGCCAACTTGCTTCTGCAGTAGGCGCGCAGGCCCTCGTAGTCCCGCTCCAGCATGACGTTGTCGAAGTCGATGGTCTCCTGACCGATCGAGGCGACGTTGATCACTCGGGCGGGAGCCGAGGCGGTGAGCAGCGGCAGCAGATCGCGGGTGAGGGCATAGGGGGCGAGGTGGTTCACGGCGAAGCGGAGTTCATGGCCCTGGCGGCTCAGCTCGCGTGTGAGGGGTTCGGCTCCGCCGCCCGCCACCGCGTTGTGGATGAGGCCGTCGAGGTGCGGTTCCACCGCACGGATCCGGTCGGCCATCGCATGCACCTGGTCCAGGTCGGACAGGTCGGCGAGGTACGTACGGATGGTGGTGCCGCGGGCGGCGGCCCGCGCCTCGGCTGCCACGGCCTCCAGACGAGTGCGATCCCGGCCGTGCAGCAGGACGGTGCCGCCGCGCGAGACCAGGTCGAGTGCGAGAGCGCGGCCCATGCCCTGGGTTGCGCCGGTGATCAAAGTGGTGCGCTGAGTCATGGCGGCCACTCTGGCAATGCGTGGCGGAGGCTGGGAGGGTGAGTCGATGCTGGTGTTGTCACCACCACCTGGCTCGGCCTCCCTCTTGGCATCCCGAAGTCCGCGGCGGGCTCGGGCGCACCCACTCCGCCTTCGATCCACAGAGCGTTGTCGGTCGCGTATGCGACCATCCGAGGCATGATCGTCTCGCTCGATTCCCTGTTGCCCGCCGCCGGTACGCACGTCTCGACCACCTACGCAGACTGGGCCGCCGCCCACGATCCGGACGCGGCCGGGATCGCGCGTGATCTCATCGACGACATGGGATCCGAACTCAACCGGTCCTGGACGAAGCCCGGTCGGTTCGTCGACACGATGGCGGCGCGGGCGCGGCGGCTGCCGCCGGCACACCTGCCGTGGTTCTGGGACACGGTCGGGCACCGGCTGATCGGTTACGGGAGCAGGCCGGGCGGACGGGCCTACGCGGCGGCGCGGGCGGCCGAGGCCCAGCACGGGCTGCCGGTGGATCCCGGCTACCGCCGGGCCAACGCGCTGCTGTTCGCCAGGGGCGGCGCCATGCCCGCCAAGGAGTTCGGGGCCCATCAGCGCTTCCTCGCCGAGACGTTGGAGCCGGCCGCGGCGCACGCGGCCCTGGACGCGTTCCTGACTGCGTGGGCGGGCTCGCCGGCGGACCTGCCGACGGATCTGGTGCGCCGGGTGCGGGCCTCCGCCAAGGCGGCCGGGCACGGGGACGAGGAGGTCGCACGCGTCGTGGGCGCGATCCTGTCCGTCTCCCGGAAGAAGTCGGTGCCGGACGCCCTGCTCACCGCCGCGAGCGTGGTCCTGGAGGCTCATCCGCCGACGGACACGATCGCGGCCGGTCTGGTGGCGGTCTTTCCGGACGGGGTCACCGACGGCGGGGCGTGGCTGCGGATGCTGATCGCCTGCGGCGCCACGGAGGCGATGGAGTCCGGGCGGGTGGTGCCGGAGGGCGGGCTGCCCCACTGGGTCGGAAACTTCGTGCGCATGTACCAGTACGCGGCCCAGTCCGGCGGCGGGGTCGGGCGGCAGCCGCTGCCGCCGGAATTCCTCGACCTGGTGGGCCGGTTGGGGCCGCGCCTGCGGGCTGCGGGCGACCCGGTGACCCTGCACACCACCCGGCACCACTACCAGGGCTTCGACGCGGACGTGCTGGACGCCTGTCTGGCGGCTGGGGTGGCGGTCGTCGACCCGGGCCCGGAGGTGACGATGCGGTTCTGGGGCGAGCGGTCCCGGCGGGACCTCGCCGCGCTGGCCGCCGATCCGGTGTTCGGCCCCAGGCTGGAGGGGACCGTACACGCGAACCTGCTGCCGAACTGGTCCATGGCGCGCCGGCGGCAGCCCGGTTCGGCGGTGACGTTGCTGCCGGGCAACCAGGGCATCGCCGACGAGGTCGCCAGGCGCGTCGGCAAGCTCGTCGACACGGTCGCGGGCGGCGGCATGGCGGGCGCCGAAGAGGCCGTGGCCGAGCTGGAGACCCTGCTGGACCGACCGACGGTGTCGGCGCTCGGCGGGATCGCCGACGCCCTCGCCGGTGCGGGCACGGCGGGCGCTCTGCGGCGCTCGCTGGCGGCCGGACTGCCGGAGGAACTGGCCTGGCCGGCCCTGGAGTCGGTGTACGCCGAGTTCGCGGCAGAGCCAGACGCAGGCACCGGTGCGGGTGCGGGCGTCGGCGTGGGGGCCGTCGCCGAGGAGGCGGTGGACGGGGCCCTGCCGGGGGTGGCAGGGGTGACCTCCACCTGGCCCGTGCTGACGGTGTTCGGGCGGGACCGGGCGGTCGCCGTCGCCCCGGACGGAGTGCGGGGCTCCTGCCGGTTCACGGTGCCGCAGGACGCGACCATGTTCGCCGTCCACTACGTGGGGGGCTCCTTCCTGGTGAGCTGGACCCTCGCCCCGAACCCGTACCACTGCGACACCGCTGTGTGGGCGGACCGTCCCGAGGAGCCGTTCACGCCCGAGGAAGTGGGTGGGCTCGTGCCCTTCGGGGGCAGCCTGGACGGGGCGTACGGCTTCCAGTTCGAGACCGCCGACGGGGGCGGGCGACACGGCGGCTGCCGGGTGTTGCGTCCCGGTGGCACGGAGGGCATCGACCGGGACGAGCTGCAGCTCGGTGACGGCTCCCGGATCTGGACCAACGCCATCTACGGGAGGCAGCCGTGGGAGGTGGTGGACCCGGTCACCGGGGAGCGGCGGGGCGCGGCGGCGCTGCCGGACTTCTCGGGCCGCGCCGCTGACGCCGATCCGGCCGCTGAGCCGTCCGAGACGGGTATGACCCTCGCCGTGGAGGCGCTGCAGCTGGCGCCGCTGCCCGCCGGTCTGACCGCCTCCCCGCTGGGCAGCCGGGACGGGCTCGTCGGGACCAGGGTGCTGTTCCGCACCCGGCACCGTGACCACGCGCCCGACCACTTCCTCGTGGAGAGCATCGACGGGCGCACGGCCCGGTTCGACATCGACCGGCCGGGGCAGGAGCCCTGGGGCCTCTGGGCGCCGCCGGAGGGCGCAGTGGAGGACGTGGTCCTCGCCGAGGCGGAGACCCGGACGGGAGTGCGCGCCTACACCGCCGACGGCGCCCTGCTGTGGGAGCAGGACGGGCACCGCTCACCCCGGCACCCGCGGGTGAATCCGGCCAGGCGCGTCACCGTGTCGAGGGGCGTGGCCCTGCCACCGGCCTTCTGGTACCTGCTGCGGACCCGGGACGCGGCCGGGTCCCGGGTGCTGAGGACCGTGGGACAGGACACGGCGGACGCATTGCTGACGGCGGCCATGGACGGCGCGGAGGCGCTTCGCGCGGCCGTGGCCCGGGAGTTGCCGGGCATCACCGACTCCGTACTGGCCGACGCCGTCGTGGCGGTGGCCGAACGGGCAGCCCGGGTGGAGGAGCGGCGGCTTGCCCTGCACCGCCGCGTCACCCTGCTTGCCGAGGCGCCGCCAGCCCTCCCACGCCGGTCCGCGCCGGACACCGAGCTGATGCCCGCCCTGCTCGGCATGGTCTCGCACCCGGAGCGCGATCCGTGGCGGCGGACTGCGGACGTGGCCCTTCCGGCGACGCTGAGCGCGCTGGCCGCCGACGGCGCCTGCCTGGCGGGGACGATCGTGGAGGAGGTGCGGCGGCTCTCGCCGCCGGCGGCGCCGCACGACTGGTCACAACTGCTCGGCTCGATAGACGCCGTGGCGTGGCGCGCGGCGGTGGCACCCACCCCGGACGGGGCGCGGGCCGCTCTGCTGGCGCTCCTGGACACCTGGGCCGACCAGCCGTTCGCCCACGCGGGCAGCCGGTGGTGGGTGGGCCGCGCCTCCGACGCCGGGATCCTGGACGGGCTGCGCGGCGCCGGCGTCCCGGTGGCGTCCGCCGTGGTGCGGCCCGGAGCGGCGGAATGCTGGTTCGTCGCACCCGCGGCCGACGACGTGGAGGGCGATCCGGTACCGGCGAAGATCGAGGAAGCACGACTCGTCCTCGTGGAGCGGGACGACGCCACCCGGCTCCGGGCCCTGGTGGCGGCGGTCGACACGCACGGGCCGATCCCGATGCCGGAGTCGGCGGCCGCTCGCTTCGCCGAACTGACGGGCGTGCGACGGGCCGTGGCCCGGCTCGTGGTGGCCGGACTGGTCGGCCGGGCCGCCCAGGACGAGGACCGCGCGCTCGCCCGCAAGGCCCCCTACAAGGCGACTCCGATGACGGCCGAGTCGTACGAGCGACTGCGCACGCGACTCGGCAGCACCGGCATACGGGCCGTCCTGGCCGCAGCTCTGCCCGAGGACCCGACCGAGCTGTGGCAGCCGGGCGGCGTCGAGGCGGCCGCGGAACGGATGGCCGCGGTGTGGCGGGAGCTGCTCGGGGCCCTGCCCGCCGTGCACGACGAGGCGGCCGACGCCCTGGAGGCCGACCTGGGGCTCGGCGAGGTGTGGGCCCGACGGCTGGCGAGCGGGTACGAGGCCGCCGAGGACGCGACCGTGGAGGCGGCCGACTGGGAGCTGGCAGCTACCCCGTACGGCATCGGGGTGGAAGTCAGGGCCGTACCACCGGCCGGCCCCGAGCTGCCCTACGGCACCCCGGTGGGCCTCCCGCTCGGCCGGATCGCGAGCGCGCTGGTGTGGGCGTGGACCGACCGGCCCGTCGGCGATCCGGCAGTGGCCGGCGCGATGGCCCTGTTCGAGCGGCTGCGAGCAGAGCTGGAACGCCCCGAACTCCTGCTGGCGCTGCCCGGCGGCCGGATCCAGGACACCTCGGCGCGAATCGCGGAGCGGTTCGGACCCGGGCGGCTGCCGGTGGCGATGGACCGCCGTAAGGAAGAGGGACCGGTTCCGGTGACGGCGTACGACTCCGGACCCCTGGTGGTCTGCGCGCCCGGCGGCGCCTCCTTCCTACGGCCCGCAGCGGTCGCCGACCCCGAGGCATGGCAGAAGGTGAAGGAGAACACCGACCTGACCGAGGAACTCAACCGCGTGGCGCCGCTGCTGGTCGGCGGCGGGCTGGACCGGATGATGCGCCGGGCCCGCTCGGGAGCCGTACCGGCCGGCGCGTACGAGGCGGATCCGAGGCAGTCCTGCCCGGAACTGGTCACGCGGGTGGCCGGTGAGCTCGGCGTCGGCCTGGACGCGGCTGCGCTCTACCTCCAGGTGGCGACGCTGGCCACGCCCACCGACCGCAACGTGCGGCGGTGGAACGGCTGGTCGACCAAGCGGCACGCGGAGGTCCGGGCGGAACTCCTCGCCACCGGCGCGGTACTGGAGGCCAAGCGGGCACGGGCGGGCCGGACCGTGTTCCTGCCCGGCGATTGGACCGAGCTGAAGGCCCCGCACCTGCCGCTGGAGACGGCAAAGCTGGCCACGCACGAGGTGCGCCCGCTGTGGGACAACGAGATCCACGCCCCCTTCGGCCGGATCCTCCCGACAGCACCCCTGCACGAGATGTTCACGGCGACCTGGGAGCGGCTGTCCGGCGGGCGCGGAGACGGCCACTAGGTCGTGTTCGATGGGTCGTGAATCATGTGGGCGTCAACGAAGCAGTGCGGCAATGATGTGCGCGTGTTCTACGAAGATCTCAGCGAGTACGACTATCAGGACGAGGATGAGTTCACGGACAGGGAGTCGGGCGTCTACGCGCTCTGGTACCGCCCGGCCTACACCCGCCTGAACATCGGGTGGCTGGAAGCCGGTAAGCCGTACGCGACAGGGACGGTCCCCAGGTTGTTCGTGGAGAAGCTGAAGGCTGTTCAGGAGGTCCAGTGGATGAACGTCTGCCTCGGGGTGCACGAGTGCGACCTGTGTCCTGCGGATGAGGCTCCGGAAGGGAACGGGGAGGTACGGATCCCGGGCGGGCCCGGCATCGCTTATGCCGCACCGTTCATGATCACGCACTACATCACCACTCACGGCTACCGACCGCCGCAGGCCTTCAGGGATGCTGTTCTCGCTGTCGATCTCGACGCATGGGCGTCCGCACGGTGGCCTGACGTCCCCTTTCCCTGGGTTCCGGATGACGCGGAACGCATGCTGGAGTAGCGACGAGCGAGCCTCACGTGCGCAGCCAGAGCCGATCGAGGCGACGGTGACCGTCCCGTGAAAGACGTAGGCCCGCTTGTCGTAACGGGTCGCCACCGCACGGAAGACCTTCAGCCGGCTGATCGTCCGCTCCACTTCCCTGCGGCGTCGGTAGATCTAAGTTCCAGCCGAGCCCATTCCTGATCCGAGAGATCACCCCGCCCCACGTCGACCGAAACGATCCATCAGCGGGCGAGTCACGCGACCCATCGGACACTGCCTAGGCGTGGATGGGAAGTGGGTCTTTCGAGCAGCTCATGCGGCAAGGTGCCGTCGGACGAAAGGCGCCGTGCCCAGGACGAGCGCGGTGAAGGCGAGCAATCGTTGGAGGCCGGGCTGAGCAGCGAGGCTGCTGCTCTGGATGCCATAGGTCGCATACCAGTTGGCGGCGAGGTCGGTCGCCACGATGACGCAAGCGAGGTCTGTCCCTCGGCGCTTGCCGCTGATCAGAAGCGCAGCTGCGAGCGGGTCGAGGAACGCCAGCGAGGACCAGTAGAGGTTGAGCCACTCAGGAGCCCAGTCGTAAGCCTGAAGGCCGTGATGGAGAAGGTCGGTGACATGCACGACGGCGCCAACGAGGAGCAGGCCGGCGGCAATGGCGCACACCACTGTCACCACCCAGAGCGGGGTCCGGCGCATCCAAGCGATCACGCCACTGATCGTCGCAGCCGCTGGTACGTCCCGTCAGGCACTCTGCCGAGAGGATCGCCCTGCGTGGAACGCGTAGGGATGTGCCGGCCGGCGGTCACGGGCCGGCTGACGGATACGGGACAGGGCGCGGGAGCCGGTCAATCTCCGCTCGGCTACTCTCGGCGCCACTGACGTTCACTCTGCGATCCGGGCAAACCGCAACCGAATCGTCCCTCGGGAGACGCCAACACATGAACACGCCACCATCGCCGCCTGGAGCGGGACGGACTGACGGATCATCCGTCCAGATCGGCGCCCTCGTTCCGCTGACTCGGCCTGGCTGGGTCCAGGCAGGTCAACACCTGCTCGCCGGACTCGAACTGGCCGTTCACGAAGTCAACAACGTTGGCGGGATCCTCGGAAGACCACTCGAGCTGGTGGTCCGGGACACCGCGGCGGATCCCCAGCGGGCCGCTGCGGCCGTGGATGAACTGGCTCACCTGGGTGTGGCTGCCGTGGTGGGGGAGTACCACAGCGTCGTCGCTCGCGCTGCGGCCGCCAGGGCCGACGCCCTCGGTATGCCGTTCCTCTGCTCGTCGGCGGTTCTCGACGCGCTCACGGAACAGCCGACGGAATGGGTCGCGCGTCTCTCCCCGCCGCAGTCCCGCGGCTGGCAGGTCTACGCGGACTTCCTCCTCGGCGCGGGCCACCGTCGCATCGCCGTGGCAGCCCAGCCGAGTGTCTACTGGGCAACTGGGACCCGCATCCTGCGGGACTACCTCGCTCCACGCGGCGGCACCGTCATCGAACTCGACATGACCGTGCTCACCCCCACGGCCGTGTGCGACGAACTCGTCGACAATCGCGCGACAGCCCTCCTTCTTCTGGTCGGCCACCCGGAGCCGGCCGTGCCGATCGTCAAGTCCGTCCGCAGCGACCAGCGCCTCGCCGAGATCACGATCGGTGCTCCCGCCGGGCAACCGGAGTTCGCCGAATGGGCGACGTCGCTGGGCGATGACGGCGCCGCGATCCCGTTCTTGCGCTACCTTCCCGAACGCCTCGGCCCACTCGGCGCACGGGTCGAGACGGCCCTCCGCGAGCGGCTGGCCGAAGCGCCCTCCTTCGTCGCCTTCGAGGGCTACGACACGATCACCGTCCTCGCCGATGTGTTGCGCTCCCACGGCGCGGACCGGGCACGTACAGCCGAATCCTGGCCGCGCGTCGCAGTCGAAGGCACCCGGGGGCAGATCCAGTTCTCCCGCACGCCAGGCATCAGCGTGTGGCAATGGGCTTCGCCGCCGATCCAAGTCGTCGACCGAGATCCGGCGGAGCCCGACCGCTTTCGGGTCCTCCACGCCGGCTGAGAGAGCACGGAGGCCCGACGACCCTGAATCTGCCCGAACTCGAGCCTGTCCACCCCTCAAGACCAATCTCAGCGTCGACCACGGCTCCATCGACCCCCGACGCCGAATGTTGCCGCGAGGCTCCCATCAGTGGCGTGGGATGGGTACGCCTGCGGAGCGGAGTTTGGCCTCGGTGAGCGCGGTCAGCCGGGCTGAGATCGGCGCCTGGTCCTGGCGGTGATTGTTGATCAGCCTGTAACGGGTGGAAGCGCTGACCCAGGCCCGCAGGCTGGTGGAATTCCCCAGCAGTGCGGGATTGGCGAGATAGTGGTCGGCCATGGCGGTCGCGAGTTCTTCGATCCTCGGGTCGTCCGGCTCCCAGGTCTCGGCCTCCCAGCCGCGCTTGATCAGGTCGGTGTACCCGGGGTCGTCGAGCAGATGCTCGAGCTGGGTCAGGAAGCCGTCGAAGCCCTCCGGCACCAGCGCCCGGGCCAGCACCAGGGCCTCGCGTTGCCCGGCGACGTAGTCGGGACTGAAGCCGAGGCCGGGCATCCGGTCCAGGATCGCGCAGGCGCGGTCGGGCAGCAGGGCCCGGTCGCCGGTGAGCCGGTGCAGCGTGTCGCGGCGCGCGATCAGGCCCTCGATCTGCTCGGTGAGCCGACGATGGACGTCGTCCAGGGCGGCGGCGAACCGCTCGGGATCGGCGTCGAGCAGGTCACCGATCTCGGCCAGCGGGACGCCGGCCCCGGCCAGGGTCCGGACCTGGATCAGCCGGAGCAGGTCGGCCGACCCGTAACGCCGGTAGCCGGAACCGTCACGTTCCGGCTCGGCGACCAGGCCGAGCCGGTGATAGTGCCGCACGGTCTTGATCGTGACGCCGACGAACGCCGCCGCCTGACCGATCGTGAGCCCGTCTGCCATCGGTTCAGCACACCTCCAGGTCGTGGGCGGCCGGATCGTGGGCCGCTGCCGTCCCGCGAACCGCGTCGGCGACGGCACGGAAGTCCTCCCGCAGGATCGAGCCGCGGTCGCCGGCGACCTTCGCACTCACCATGAGGTACGGGTTGCGGACGATCACAGGGGCGAGGGTAGCGCGCCTCTGTTCCAGCTCATCACCCTCGTCGCGGAGGCCGGCACCCGAACGACGACTGGCGCGGACCGCTGCCAACGCCGGTTCCAAGCCGGGGACTTGCGATCCGTACCGGTCTGCCCACGGTCGTGATGGAGGTTGACCTTGACCTTGGGTCAGGGTGCACGCTCATCGCATCGCCGCCTCGAAGGGGCCGGTAGCCACCAGGGCCAGGACGTCGTCCATTCGCCCGGTGTCGAACATCCACTGTCGCGAGATGAGGAATGACCATGGGCGAGTCCCTCCACACCACGAAGAACTCCGCTGCCGGGCAGGATCGCCCGGAGCTGCAGAAGGCCATCCAGGAAATCGTCGATTCCGGAATCACCGGGGTGTCGCTGCGCGTGCACGACGAGCGCGGCGAGTGGGTCGGCAGCGCCGGGGTGAGCGAGCTCGGCGGGGCCGCCAAGCCGCCGATCGACGGGCACTTCCGTATGGGCAGCAACACCAAGACCTTCACCGCGACCCTGGTGCTGCAGATGGTGGCCGAAGGCAGGATCGGACTGGACATCCCGGCGGCCGACTACCTGCCCGAGTTCGGTCTTGACCGGCGGATCACGGTGCGGATGCTGCTGCAGCACACCAGCGGGGTGTTCAACTTCACCGGCGAGCTCTTCGAGGACGGGACGGTGGTGCCGGGCATCCCCTCCACCATCGCGGGCAAGGAGTGGGTGGACAACCGGTTCCACACCTACCGGCCCGAGGAGCTGGTACGGCTGGCGCTGTCCAAGCCGGCGCGGTTCGAGCCGGGCACGGGGTGGAGCTACTCCAACACCAACTACGTGCTGGCCAGGCTGCTCATCGAGAAGACCACCGGCCGCTCGTGCGCCGAGGAGACGCAGGAGCGGATCCTGGGGCCGCTCGGCCTGTCGGGCACCGTGGTGCCGTACACCTCGCCGGAGATCCCCGAGCCGCACGCCCACGCCTACTACCGGTACGAAGACGCCGGCCGGGAGAAGACGGTCGACGTGACCCGTCACAACCCCTCCTGGGTCTCCGCCGGCGGTGACATGATCTCCACCACCCGGGACCTCCACACGTTCATCTCCGCCCTGGTGAGCGGCAAGCTCCTGCCGGCCCCGCTGCTGGCCGAGATGCGCAATCCGCATCCCGCAAGCGGTTTCGGCCTGGGGTTGCGCGTGCAGGACGTGGGCACCGACGGCGGCACCGTCCTCTTCCACAACGGCGGCCACGGCGGCCACGCGGCGTTGATGTACAGCACGCCCGACGGCGGCAGGACCCTGACCGCCGCGCTGAACTATGTGGACGACGCCGCGCTGTCCCTGGCCGAGGCGTTCCAGAAGGCGCAGCAGAGGCTGGTCGAGGAGGTGTTCTGCGGCGGGGCAGGCCGAGCCGGCTGACGAGGAGGCCGAGCCGACTCAGCCGACGGGCTGAGCTCCTTGGAAGGAGCTCTTTGTGGACACGGCGCCCCGAGGCCTACCGGGGAGTGTTGGAGCGCGCCCGCCAAAGGTCGCGGAGCAACGCGATCTCGGCCATGTGGTGGATGAATTCGAGGTTGGCCCCCCACAGGACGGCGATGAACGGCTCCTCGGGGTGGGAGCCGTACGGGTACTGCGAGAGGCCGACCGTGTCGAGCTGGTCCTCGGTGAGGGCGCCGACGTCGGCACGCCAGCGGTCGATCACCGGCCAGAAGCGCTCCAGGGTCGTGGCAGCCGAGGGGGAGAAGTCGATCATCTGCTTCGGATCCTGCCGCCGTTCGCCGAAGGTCCACTCCCAGTTGCCCGCGAACTCGTAGTGCAGGTGGGCGAGCCGCCAAGCGATGGTGGTGATCGCCGTCTCGTCCGGCTCCGGCTCGCCGGTGTGGGCCAGGATCTGCTCGACCCGCTCGACGGTCACGCTCCAGTCCTCGGCTATCTTCTCCACCGACATGCCGCCGGCCGCCTGGCGGGCGACCTCCGCGTACTCGCTCGCCGGGATGTCGGCGGCGCCCAGGTCCAGCACCCACTCGCCCGGCCCGAACGCCCGCGGCGTCGTCGCCTCGGCGCGGCGCCGGAGCGACCAGCAGCCGGGCGCCGGCTCCCACAGGTACTCCTCGTCGCCCAGCCCCGCCAGCCGCACCCCGGCCATCTCCCTGGCCTTGTCGAACTGGTCGAGCAGCAGGCCCAGGCGGTCGGTCCGTACGCCGTCGGTCTCCATGAACGATTCCCCTTCGCGGTCGCGTGTCGCAACTCATTGCGCTCCGGCGGAGGTTAACGTCCCAGCTCACAGGGCGCGACCGGTTTCCTTGCCCGCAAAGCGGTGCAGCTCCGCCCGCATCATCACAGCCGCGCCGCCGTGACTGCCGTGAACGCCGTGACCCCGCCGTGCGAGAGCCACAGCGCCGAGATCGTCGATCTACTTCTTGACCTGGTAACGCAAGTGGGTGACGCCAGTGCCTTCCACCACAGCCGTGGGCCCCTCGAACTGCACCGGTACGGCGCCGAGTTCACCGAAGAGCGTCTTCCCACCGCCCAGGAGAACCGGTACCAGCTCGACGCCGACCTCGTCGAGCAGGCCGGCCTCCAGACACTGCCGAGCCATCTGCCCACCGTTGACGACGACATTCTTGTCTCCGGCCAACTGCCTAGCCCTGGCCACCGCCGCCTCGATGCCATCGGTCACGAAGACGAAGTTCTCGTCGTCCTCCGGACGGTCGTCCGGGCGCCGGTGGGTGAGCACGACCGTGGTCACGTCCAGCGGGTGGCGCCCGCCCCAGGTGTTCGTCAGGTCGTACAGATGGCGGCCGACGACCAGCGCGCCGATGCTCTCCCACTCCGGCTTGATCAGCTCGGCGCTCGCGGCGGAGATGTGGAACGGCGGCACGTCGGGACTGGCCGACGGAAGCTCGACGTCACCGTTGCCGTACCACTGGAACAGCAGGTCGAAGCCGCTCTCGTCCGGTCCGGCGATATAGCCGTCGAGGGACATGGTGGCGCCGGTGATGATCTTCCCCATCGACTTGTCTCCTTACGTTGTGTGCAGACGCCGTCGATACGTCGAAGGCAAGCCGGCCTGTCGACATCCCGCGCCACGATTCATCGGCCCTCGGCCCTCGGCATCGGACCGACGACAGTCAAACACCCGCACATGTCGCTCCCGGGCAGATGCCAGCCTCGGGCGGGTCGACCTCGTCCACGAGGGTGATCGAGGCCGGCACACCCGGCCGACAGCGGCGGGGGCCAGGATCTGCGCTCACGAGCCATCTCCCCCCACTCCCTGACACCGCACCGCCTGCGCCACACGGTTACCCCGATGGGGCTGTCGCAGTGAAACCTGCCGAGCTGCCGCGGGCCCCGGAGCAGACGGGGAACGCACTCCTTCGACCAGACGCAGGGAACGGTCCGTGACCGTCGCACAGAAGGAGAAGTCCATGGCAAAGCAGACTTTCGACCCCAACAGGCTCACGTTCGAGCAGGGGGTGGAGCGCATCAAGGACGCGGTACGCCAGAGCGGACTCGACGTCGAGGGCAGCATCATCACGTCGAGGGACGCGGGGGTCGAGAAGGCGCTCAAGATTCTCGAGGTCGACAATGTTCCGCCAGGGTTCCGCAAGTGGCAGCTGCCGGTGTACATGGCCTGCGAGTCCCAGCTCTACATCACGGTTGCCGAGCCGGGTGCACACGCGACCCCGCACGCGCACAACGGCGGTGCCGGCATCCGGTTCATCGCGAGCGGATCGATCGTCTTCAACGGCTACGAGCTCACGGCCGGCGACTGGATGTACATCCCCAAGGGCATGGAGTACTCCTTCGAGGTCGGTCGCTACGGCGCACTGATGTGTTACTGCTACTGCTGCTCATGCGCCTGAGCAACGGCCGCAACTGACGGCCGGGCGACCCACGGCCCTGCGGGCCACCGCGCTCAGGCCACCCGCGCTCACGCCGTCCGCGCTCGGGCCACCCGCGCTCGGGGTGTGGGCGAGGGTGGTGCAGGGCCGGTGCATCGGTCCGACCTCCGATGGCGCCGGCCTTCCCAGCTACGGGCACATTCCGTTCGGCAGGGTTCGGCCACGCAGCTGCCGTACCGTCACCAGGCCCCGACCTGGAGGGGGTCGAGGCCGCCCATGGTCGCGGCACTTCATCTGCTCCGACCGGGAGCGAGCCGCACGGCGACGCCGGGCCGCAGGCTGGTTCAGACCCGCGCGAGGAGGCGCTCCAGCGGCCGGGGAACGCGCTCGAAGTCCAGGTGCGCGACCAGCGCCTGCGCGTAGAGGGCCTTGCGACCGCTGTGCGTGCCCATGAAGCGTCGCAGCTGGTGCTCCACGGGCCGCGTCCGCTGTGCCGGCTGGCCCTGGAAGGTGTGGAAGGGGCGCATCTCGCCCTGCGCCTCGATGACCTGCTGCACGCCCTCGGCCCCGAGAGAGCGGATCAGCTCGTCCTCCAGGTCGGCCACGCACACGTGGAACCCGAGCGCCTCCAGTCCGTCGTACGTGAGCCCGGACCCGAGCCCGACCCGCTCCAGATGACGCCGGAAATGCCGCTCCTCGCCGATGTCGCAGAGACCGGCCAGCGGGAGGCCGAGCCCCGGAGGACCGCACACGTCGAGAAAGCGCCCGATGTTCGTCGCACCTCCGAGCGGTACTACCGCGACGCCCTCCGCACCGAGGTCGCGACCGTGGCGCGTGGCCAGCGCTTCGAGCGCGGCCTGATCACTGCTCCCCTCGACGAGCACGATCGTCCGCACACCACCGGCCAGCTCCCGCGCCACCGCGGCCGCCGCATCCGCCCCCGCTCCGCCGGCCGCCCACGCGACCAACGCCTGACGGAATCGATTCAACTCGTCCACAAGACCTCGCTTCCGCCGTCATCCTGGCACGGCCGAACTCCCGCACGCACGCACGTTTTTCCGCGGGCGACGACGCAAGAAGTTCCGAGGAGGTGCGGCTTCGGCTGAACCGTCATGCCCGCGAGATCTGACATCGTTCTGGATGCGGCGAACGCATATGCCTGCGTGGTATCGAGCGGACGACTGGACCGCGTTGACGTAATTCGCCGCGGACCAGGAGCGGTTGGGAGACAAGACCGGCACGCAACCACGAAGGCTCGAGCGAACCCGCACCCTGCCCGTCAGGCCGTAGTTGTCAGGGCAGGGCCCTCCGGCTCGGTGGCCCGAGGCCGGTGCTTGTCCTTGCGTACCAGCAGGAACGGCGTGGCCAGGAGCAGTACGCCGGCGATGCCGATCGCGATGCGCGCGTCGGTGGCGGCGGCCAAAGCACCCCACAGGGCGGTCAGCACGGCGATCGCGCCGTTGCCCGTCACTCTCCAGGCCACCAGGACCCGCCCCACCCGCTCTGCCGGCACCCGCTGGAGACGCTCGGTCGCGAACAGCGGGTTGAACACCCCCATGCAGGTGATCAGGACCAGTTCGACGGCGATGATCAGGACCACACCGGCGTTCCCGGGCATGACGAAGAACAGCCCGACGGGCCACAGCGCACGCAGGACCCCGGAGGTGATCAGGACGCGGTGGCGTCCGTAGCGGGCTTCCAGGCGCGGGGCGACCTGAGCGCCGACGAATCCACCGATGCAGGGCAGGCCGAACGCGAGCCCGTACTGCCACGCCGCCCAGCCCAGATCATCCAGCAGCAGGACCGCCAGCAGCGGTTGGGTGGCCATGATCAGTGCGTTGACGGCCACGGTGTTCCAGAACAGCCGGCGCAGCTGCCGGTCGTCGTGGATGAATGTCCAGCCCTTGACCAGGTCCGAAGCCCGGACCTTCCTGGCCTTGACCCGCTGGGAATCGGCCTCCTTCTCTCGGATCGCGCTGATCCCGAGCGCGGACAGCAGGAATCCGACGGCGTTGGCGATCACGGTGACCGCGGGTCCCAGCAGGCTGATCGCCGCCCCACCCACGGTCGGGCCGACTGCCGTGGCGGTCCAGATGGTCGACTCGTAGCGGCCGTTGGCCACCAGCAGGTGCTCCGGGCGCACGAGTTGCTTGAGGTAGGCGCCGCTGGCGGCGGTGAACGCGATGTTCGCTGCCGCGCTGATCACGGAGACGATCAGCAGCTGGGTGTACGTCAGCCGGCCGGCGAAGTGGGCGACCGGGATCGTCAGCAGCGCTCCGAACCGCACCAGATCGGTGACGATCATGACCGGCTTCTTTCGGTGAGCCTCGACCCACGGGCCGAGCGGGAGCGCGAGGAGCGCGCCGACCGCCAAGCCGGCAGCCGCCAGCATCGAAACCGCGGCGGGGCCGACGTGAAGCACCTGGATCGCGATCAGGGGGAACGCACCGAATCCCAACCAGGTGCCGACGGTGGAGGCGGTGAAGGCCGCCCACAACCATCCGAACGAGCGTCCAAGCTGCTGCCGTGCCATGAAGAACCCTCCGCCGCACCCCACCTTTGACAGCGAGCATTCGACCAGGCCGACCAGCCAGTGAACCAACAACCAGCCATCGGCGAGCCACAACCGTAAGGTGTGTGGGCACACAGGTCCGGCGGCGCGCGGCCTGATCGCCCCCCCCGCAGGTCCTGGCCGCCGCGTGAAAATCCTTGTGCCGGCACCGGATTCGCGCTCTACGGTGGCCTGATGAAGAACGACCGACGCGTCCGCCGCCTCGTCGTGAACGGGACGACCTGGTACTGGACCGTCCGGCAGCGGGTGAGACCTGCCTACGACGACTGCCGCGTGACGCTCTCCTTCTTCACGGACGGAACCAACGGGGCCATGAGAGGCGCGAGGCGCAGATTGTCACTCGTCTTCGCCCCGAGCCCGACTGGCGTCATCTCGAACTGCTACTTCGAGTCGGGCTCGGTGATACGACTCCCGGACCGGAGCTGGCTCAACCTCTACGAGCCAGGGACGGTCCGCCGCCTGCTCGGATCAGCAGCGCCCGTCCTCACCAGCCGGCCATCGCAACAGGACGTCGAAGTGGACGGCTGGCCCCACTTCGCCGAGGTCGTCGGCCCTTGCGACCCCAGGGGGCCCGAGGCGAGCTAGGGCCTGGGCCTTGCGACAGGATCAGCCGGACAGCCCCTCACGCCTCGGTGCATCCACGGACGAGAGCCCGCTTCCGTTCGGAGCCCGTCAGGTGACCGGGTATGCCTGCCAAGGCCGGGGTGTACCTGATGGGATGAGAGCCGTGCCGGGCCCAGTCGCTGTGGCGAGCTGGGCCGAGGCCGAACTGCCGGATTCATCGATACGGAGAGGTACATGGAGCCGGGAACGGCAACGCAGTTGATCACCGTTGGAGCCACTCTCGGGGGCGTAGTACTGACCCTTCTGGCCAACGCCTACCTCGAGCGCCGCAGGGCGCGAGACTCACGCGAGCTTGAGTCGATGCGCTCCGAATCAGAGCATTCGAAGTGGCTGCGGGAGGAGCGTACGAAGGCTTACGCCGGCCTCTCGCTTGCAGGCGAGGAGGTGCTGCAGTTCATACGCTCGGAGTTGCCCCTGCTCATAGGCCCGGACGGTGCTGGTCGGCGTACCGATGCGGAAGCTCGCTGGCACGAACTTCGCACCGAACTCCGGAAGGCGTACAACCAGGTAGCGCTCTTCGGCGCCGAGCCGGCGCGGACAGCCGGCCTGCATATGTGGCGGACCGCGCGTAACGGAGGCAACGACTTCCTGAGCGGCCTCGGCGCTGACAACGAAGCCCTCTCCGATCAGATTGGGACGATCACAGTGGCCCTCGGGACGGCCGGCGATCGATTCCTGGAAGCCTGCCGTAACGATCTACAGGATGGGTGATCCTCCTGGCAGCACAGCCTGGTCGACGCCCTGCGTCCGGCGCACTGCTCCGCAAACGCGCATTTCCGCGATAGTGCGGAAAGTCCGGAGCTTGATGAGGATCACTCGCTCGTAGGCGTCAACTGCATCAGTTGAAGGCCGCGGGGCAGCAGGGCCCGAATACGGGCACGCACCCGATGCCGAAGTGCCCGTCGCGCGCCCCGCGCCACCAGCCGTATGCCCCATATCGCGAGCCGTCCGTGGACCCGGCGGATCACCGCGCGAGGCTCCCAGTGACCGCGCGGTCGGCCACGACGCCGATTCTTCATAAAACCCTCCGACCGACCGCAAGGCGGTAGAGGACCAGGAGAACAGCGAAGCCGACACTAGAGACTTCCACAGCCGTTCACCCAGAAGATGAATAGCAATGCCGATCAGCATTGTTCAGGACCATTATCCGTGGCCCCTCTGTAATTCCGTATGCACCGCTCAGCAGATTACAAACATCGAAAATGTGACAACCGTGCGGCCCGTCGCAGTGGAACGGCCAGGCGCGGCGGCGCGGTGACCGAGGCGGATCTGCTTCGTTTACAGGCCATGAACAACATCATCAAGCGTGCTCTCGTTGCCACGGCCCTGGTCGGCGCTGCTGCTGCGGTCGGTGCCACTCCGGCTGCGGCTGATCCGATCGGCGGCCTCCCGATCGGCGGCCTCTCGGGCGCCAGCGTCGACGGCCTCGGTCTCGTCGGCGGAGTCGCCGACACGGTCGGTGGTCCCGGCGATGCCGGCGACGTCCTGAACGCAGCCGGCAACGGCCGTAACGGCTGAACCGAGGCCGCGTACGCACTGGCGTCTCGGGCCACACCAGAAGCGACAACGTGCCCTCCTCGCTTGCAGGCGAGGAGGGCACTGTGGTTCAGGAGGCGTCCCTGCTGGAGTTGGGAGGCAGACTTCCGACGCTGGGAAGGCGCGGCCTTTTCGCCGTGGCCCTTTTGGCGGCCGTGGTCTGCGCGGGAGCCTCCTTGGCCGCGCCTGCTTCGGCTTCGGCGCCTTGGGGACGGTGGCGCGCTCGCCGGTCTCGCCTCGGGTCTCCTTGGCCTTGGCTGCGGTCGTCGCGAGCGCGGCCATCCGGCCGACCAGCTGGCCGGCCGACGCCGCTTCCGCACCTTGTGGAGTGCGCGGTTGCCGACGTTGCCCTTCGAGGAGCGCGAAGGCCCGGGTTGGAGCCCCCAGGAGCCCCCGGCCGTACGGGTTCCGCCCAGGGGCAGCCGTTGGCAGTCGTACGCAGAGTGAGAGCCGGCGCCACGCCGCCGCACTTGTCTCGCGGTCGGGTGGCGCGGTGCCTCAGGGGGTGTACGGGGCGTCGCTGTGGCGCAGTTCGACCATGGCGGGCTCCGTCACCCGGTACACGGCGGTTCGCCTGAGTGTCACCACGGCCGCCGGATCCGAATCACCGCGAGTGAGGTACACGACGGTCGCCTGCCTGCGGGGCGTCGTCGGGATGGTGATCGACACCACCGGGGTACGGTCGCCGAGCGAGGTCGCGGCGGCCGGCACCGGCGTCCCGGAGTCGTTGCGCCAGGTGACGAGACCGTAGAACTTGCCCGTGCCCCCCGTCGTGACCTTGATGGGAGCCACGGCATCCGCCGCCGGGTCGCCGGTCATGTCTCCGATGCCACACTGCGGCTGCAGCTCGATCACCACACCGTCCCCCTCCCAGCGGCCGTCCCTGAGAGCGATCGTCCCCTCAGGACCGTCGGGCAGGCGCAGCGTCGAACTCTGCAGATCCGCATTCCGCAACTGATCGCAGGTCAGCGCACGCCCCGAGCCCCCGCCCGGCTCCTTCGTCGCATCCGGCGACGGCTTGGCCGGCTTGGTCGGCTTGGGAGGCTTCGCTCCCGAGCTTTCCGCACCGCTGTCCTCGCCCTTGCACCCCACTGCGGCCGATGCCACAACGAGGACGGCGATCAGGGCCGCTCCCCGTCTCGTCCAGCTCCTGGTCCCCTTCATCGAAGGCCCCCCTTTGTCCGCGTCGCCATGCCACATGCATGGCCAACATGGCGGAAGACGCGCCATATTGCGCCACGGTTGCGGATACCTGACCCGCCCTCCTGGAGCCCCTATGACGTGGCCTTGGGGCTCCCGCGCCCGCCTCTTCGCCAGGGCCTGACCAGCCCATGCGGCATCGGCGTCACGCGCACGACGTCGCCCTCGCCGGACTGTCGTACTCAGTCCCGGGGCGGGGGTGCGCATGGGCGGTTGAGTAGCCACGCTCACGCGGTGCACCGGCCGGCAGCCAGACGATGGGGGCACATTCCGCACCCGCCCAGGGAGGGCCCGCATGCTCAGCCGCCTCGCCGCCGCTCTCGTCCCCGTCCTGGGACGGCTCACCGTCACGACCGACAACCCCCGGCTTCCCGAGGGTGGCGCCGTGATCGTTGCCAACCACACCAGCCTGGCCGACCCCGCCGTGGTCCTCGCGGCGCTGCGCCGGATGGGCATCGAGCCTGTCGTGCTGTGCGCCGCCGGCCTCTGGCGCGTCCCGCTGCTCGGTCGCGCCCTGACGCGTGAGGGGTACGTGCCCGTGCGCCGAGGTACTGCGAGGGCTGCGGAGGCCCTCATCGAGGCGGAGGCCGCGCTGCGTGCCGGGCGTTACGTCCTCGTGTACGGCGAGGGCTGCATCCCGTACCGCCCGGACTCGGCGGACGCCCCGCCGCAGGCCTTCCGTAGCGGACCGGCCCGGCTGGCAACCGCAGCCGACGTGCCGCTGATCCCGCTCGGCCAGGCCGGTGCCCGCCGCATCACGTCCGGCAGCGTCTCCAAGCAGCTCGCCGGGCTGTTGACCGCCCCACTGCGGCGACCGCGGCTGCATGTCCACCTCGGAACCCCGCTGCGGCTGCCGACGGACACCGCCTCAGCGACCGACCTGGCTCGACGGTCCGTCACTTCTGCCTGGCGCACCGCCGCCGCCCGACGCATGCCGAGTGCCTCGATCCCGGTGTGACGAGGTCGCTCGCGCCTTCGCCGACACATACCCGCGACATGGTGGATCGTCGCGAGGTTCGCGGACTCGGCGAAGTCCGTGCCGCCCACCGTCGGGTTCGCATGGATGTGGGCTTGTTGGATCCGCTGTAGCGCCCGGCGGCCACCGGTGCTTGCTGTCCAGGCCGGCCCTGCGGGGCGGCCCATGGGGTCAGACCGTGTTGGTGAGGGCTCCGAGGGCCGCCTGTTCGGCCGTCTCGCGGTCCTCCGCGACGAGGCCGATGCGGGTGCGACGGTCCAGGAGATCGGACGTGTCGAGTGCGCCTTCATGGCGCACGGCCCACAGCAGTTCGGCGCAGGTCACGGGGTGGCCGGGGACGACGGGCCGGGCGAGGTCCGGGTTCGTGATGCCGAGCGCGTGCACGGCTGGTGCTTCGGTGCCGTAGCGCCGTACGAGGCGGGCGGGGACGTCGAGGTGGGCGAGGGTCTGGGGCCGGGCGGCACCCACGAGGGGCACGGATGCGGTACGGCAGGGGGCGGCGGCCAGGGCACGGGCGGCCACCGCGGCGTCGACGGCGTCCTGCGCCATGCGCCGATAGGTGGTGAGCTTTCCGCCGACGACGGTGACGATGCCGTCGGGCGAGGTGAGGACGGCGTGCTTGCGCGAGATGTCGGCTGTACGGCCTTCCTCCCCGCGGGTGTCGAGGAGAGGGCGCAGGCCCGCGAAGGCCCCGACCACGTCCGCGCGTTGGACGGTGACGTCGAGAGCGGAGCCGAGGACGTCGAGGAGGAAGCCGATGTCGGTCTCGGGGACCTCCGGCACGTCGGGGACGTCGCCGTCGACGGGTTCGTCGGTGAGCCCGACGTAGACGCGGCCGTCGCCCTGGGGGAGGACGAGGACGAAGCGGTTGGTCTCGCCCGGGATCGGGATGTGCAGGCCGGCGGAGAGCCGGCCGAGGTCCTCGTCGCGCAGCACCAGATGGGTCCCGCGGGAGGGCCGCAGCCGTACGTCGTCGACGAGGCCGCCCGCCCACACCCCGGCCGCGTTGACGACGACGCGGGCGCGGATGCGCAGCTCCTCGCCGGTCGTCTCGTCGCGGACCCGGGCGCCGTCGCCGGTGAGTTCGAGGGCGCGGGTACGGGTGAGGATGCGGGCGCCGTGCGCGGCCGCGGTACGGGCGATCGCGGTGACCAGGCGGGCGTCGTCGGTGAGTTGGCCGTCCCAGGAGAGGAGTCCGCCGCGCAGGCCGGTGGGGCGCAGGGGCGGTGCGAGGTGGCGGGTCTCGACCGCGGACAGGGTGCGCGGCGCGGGCAGAGTGGTGCGTGCCGTGCGGGCGGAGGCGCGCAGTAGGTCCCCGGCGAGGAAGCCGGCCCGGGCGAGGGCGGCCTGGCCACGGCTGACGAGAGGGGTGAGGGGCAGGACGAAGGGCTGGGCGCGGACCAGGTGAGGAGCGGTCCGTTCCATCAGGATGCCGCGTTCGACGGCGCTCTCGTGGGCTACATCGAGCTGTCCGCCGGCGAGGTAGCGCAGTCCGCCGTGGATCAGCTTGGAACTCCAGCGGGACGTGCCGAAGGCGAGGTCGTGGGCGTCGATCGCGGCGACGGTGAGCCCGCGGGTGGCCGCGTCCAGCGCGACCCCGGCTCCGGTGGCGCCGAGCCCGACGACCAGGACGTCGACCTCGGCGCCGTCGGCGAGTTCGGCGAGTTCGCGGCTCCGTCGCTCGGCGTTGAGCGAGGAGCCGGGCAGAGAGGGGCCGGGCACGGAGGGGCCAGGCAGCGGGGAGCCGGGCAGCGGGGAGCCGGGCAGCGGGGAGCCGGGCAGGGAGGGGCTGCTGCTCAGGGGGGTCATGGGGTGAGGGTCCTCTCCAGCAGGGTGCGCAGCTCGTCGAGGAAGGCTGCTTCGCTCAGTTCGGGATCGGTCTCGTCGGTCATGGTGCGCAGCGAGAGCGTGAAGGACTGCACGACGAGCAGCAGGGACCGGGCCTGCAGGTCCGCGGGCGCGCGGCGCACGGACCCGTCCTCGTGGCCTGCGCCGAGTGCCGTGACGAGCAGCCCGAGGAAGGCCTCCTGGCTGGCGCCCCGGCGGTCGAGGATGTAGGGCAACAGCAGCTCGGGGTCCACGTCGAGGATCTTGTGGAAGAGCGGGTGGGCCCGGAACGCGGCGGCGCCCGTGACGAGTCCGTCCACGATCCGCGACCGGACGGGCCGGGCATCGACGTCGGCGGGCATGGCGTCGGCGGCCACGGCGATCCACTCACGGGTCATCAGGTCGCCTACGAGGCTGCGGACGTCGGGCCATCGCCGGTACAGCGTCATCCGGGACACGCCCGCGCGCCGGGCGACGTCGGTCAGGGTCGTACGGCGCACGCCGACGGCGAGCACGCAGTCCCGAGCCGCGTCCAGCACGGGATCGGCGTCCGAGCGGTTGCGCTCCGAGTCGTTGCGCTCCCCCCGGTGATGGTCGGAGTGGTCCGAGTGGTTGTGACGAATGGGCGTCATCTGTCACAGTGTAATGCCAGTACGGGCCGAGCGGCAGCACTGTCCGTCAATCAGACCGAGAGGAACTTCTCGAAGTGGACATGTTGTGGAGCGGCTGGGGCGACCCGGCCAAGGCGGCCCCCCTGCCCGACGCGGTGACCGGCCTGCTGCGTGACCTGCTCGGCGTCACCCCCCGCGCAAGCGGCCCGTCGACCCTCGGCGACATCGAGCCCCCCGCCCCGGCACTGACCGACGACGCCCGCGCCGCGCTGAGTGCGGCGCTCGCGGCAGCGGACGCACTGCGCGACGACGCCGAGAGCCGTATCCGGCATACCCGTGGCAAGTCCACCCCCGACCTCCTGCGGATCCGGGCCGGCGAGGTCGACGACATCCCGGCCGCCGTCGTGCTCCCGGGCAGCCACGACGAGGTGGTGGCCGTGCTCCGCGTCTGCGCCGCCCACGGCCTGGCCGCCGTCCCGTTCGGCGGCGGTACGTCCGTCGTCGGTGGCCTCGAGCCCGAGACGAAGCGGCCGATCGTCGCCCTCGACCTGCGCCGCCTCGACCGCCTGCTGGCCGTCGACGAAGTGTCCCGCACCGCCACGCTGCAGCCCGGCCTGCGCGGGCCGCAGGTCGAGGCGCTTCTGAACGAGAAGGGCTGGACGCTCGGCCACTTCCCGCAGTCCTTCGAATGGGCATCCGTCGGCGGCTTCGCCGCGGCCCGTTCCAGCGGCCAGGCTTCCGCCGGATACGGCCGCTTCGACGAGATGGTGCTCGCCCTCACCGTCGCCACACCCGAAGGCACGCTGGAGACTGGACGTGCACCCCGCTCGGCCGCCGGCCCCGACCTCCGTCAGCTGATCCTCGGCTCCGAGGGCGCCCTCGGAGTCATCACCGCGGTGACCGTACGCATCCGTCCCCTGCCGCAGAAGCGCGTCTACGAGGGCTGGCGCTTCGCCTCCTTCGAGGCCGGGACCACGGCCCTGCGCCGGCTCGCACAGGACGGCCCGCGCCCCACCGTGCTGCGGCTCTCGGACGAGACCGAGACCTTCATCGGACTCGCGCAGCCGGACGCCATCGGCGCTGCCGACACCCCGCCGAGCTCCGGCTGCATGGCGATCACCGGCTACGAGGGCACCGAGGAGGAGACCGCGGCGCGGCGCGCGGCCGCCCGCGAAGTCCTGCTCGCCTGCGGCGGCGAGTACGTCGGAGAGGAACCGGGCGACCGGTGGGAGCACGGCCGCTACAACGCGCCCTACCTGCGCGACGCCCTGCTCGACGCCGGCGCCTTCGCCGAGACGCTGGAGACCGCCGGGTTCTGGTCCACTCTGCCGCGGCTGTACACGGCCGTGCGCGACGCACTGACGAGCACCCTCACCGAGGCCGGTACCCCGCCGCTGGTCATGTGCCACATCTCGCACACCTACGAGAACGGCGCCTCGCTGTACTTCACCGTCGTCTCGGCGCAGGGCCAGGACGCGGTCGCCCACTGGGACCCGGTGAAGCGCGCCGCCAACGACGCGATCCTGGCGGCGGGCGGCACCATCAGCCACCACCACGGCGTCGGCACCGACCACCGCGACTGGTACGCCCGGGAGATCGGCCCCCTGGGGGTCCGCATGCTGCAGGCCGTCAAGGCCGAGATCGACCCCTCCGGTGTGCTCAGCCCCGGCGTCCTCATCCCCGTCCGCTGATCCCTTCCCGCCGCCCGGAGGCTCGATCCATGCGACAGTTCACCGCCGTCGTCAACCCCACCGCAGGGGGATCCAGCGGAACTGCGGCCCTGCTCCCACTGGCCCGGCTGCTGCGGGAATCGGGCGCCCGGCTCGACACCGTGTACAGCCGCAGCCTGGAGCACGCGCAAGAACTCGCCCGCCGGGCGGGAGCCCAGGGGCACGTCGTGCTCGCGGTCGGCGGGGACGGGATGGCCGGCTGCGTCGGTGGCGCGCTCAGCGGCACGGACACGGTGTTCGGCCTCGTGCCGGCGGGCCGCGGAAACGACTTCGCCCGCGCGCTGGAGCTGCCCACTGATGCACCGGGGCTCGCGCGGGTGCTGCTCGACGGCGTGCCGCGCCCGGTCGACACGATCGAGGTGGAGTCCGCGGCGCATGCGCGGATCTCCGTCCTGGGAAGTGTGTACGCGGGCGTCGACGCGGTGGCCAACCGTCATGCCAACGCCTCGCGTCTCCTGCGGGGCGCGGCGTCGTACTACGCGGGCGGCCTGCGGGCCGTCCTCGCGTGGAGAACGGCCGCGTACCGGATCACGGTCGACGGGGTGCTGCACGAGCGTGCCGGCTACACCGTGGTCGCGGCGAACTCCGGCTTCTACGGCTTCGGCAGGAACGTCGCACCTGGCGCGCGCGTGGACGACGGGCTGCTGGACGTCGTCGTGATCGGGGACGCTCCCAAGCGTCACTTCTTCGCCACGATGAACGAGTTGAAGACCGGGGCGCACGTGAACCGCCCCCAGGTGGAGATCCTGCGCGGAAAGGAGATCCGCATCGAGGCGGACCGCCCGCTCCCGTACGGCGCCGACGGCGAGGTCGACGCGACTCTGCCGGTCACGGTGCGGGTCCAACCGGCCGCGCTCAACGTACTGGCCTGACCACGACGGGAACCGATGCGGGCGCGGCAGCCGACGCGAAGGCCGCGCCGCGTCGACCCGGTTCCCGGTGACGGCGATGGGCCCGCCCCCGGTGGGGACGGCCCATCGCGACGTCACGGAGCAGACGCCCACGAGCGCCCTCATTCTGACGGGCCGTCGGGTCACCAGCCGTTACGCGCGGTGCTTCGGTACGGCCGACACGGGACCCGGGCGCACCCCGTCACCAGCGGGGAGGGCCTGGCCGGGCGCGGCCACCGAACCTCGGCGTGCCAGGCTCTCGCGCGCGTTCACGCCGGCGGACCACGGTGGCCCGCTCTCCTGACGTACAGGCTCGGGGCCGTGACGGTGATCGCTCACGTAGCGGTCGGTCCTCCCGGATGCATAAGCTGCTCGTGGATCATTGGCCAACGCCTGCTGATATCTACGGGGATGAGTAATGCGCGCAGGGGTCTATCTCGCACATCCACGGCCGGGAAGCTTCAACCACGCCGTGTTCGATGCTGTCGTGGACGAACTGGGCGACCGAGGATGCCACGTACTCGCGCACGACCTCTGCGCCGAAGGGTTCGCACCCGTGCTGGCGGCCGACGAGACGCGGACGGTCCAACCGGCCTCCAGCGCCACCGACTCGCAAGTGGCCCTGCATCGCGCGGAAGTGGCCACACTCGACATCATGGTGTTCGTGCACCCGAACTGGTGGGGTATGCCGCCCGCGGTTCTCACGGGCTGGATACAGCGCGTACTCGCGCCCGGCGTCGCCTACAAACTCAACACCGCGGAAGGCGAGCCCGCCGGGCTGCTGAAAGCCGGTCGGGCCCTCGTCCTGAACACCTCGGACACGCCCGACGACCGCGAACAGAGCGAGTTCGGGGACCCGCTGGACAGGATCTGGTCGGCCTGCGTGCTGCCGTACGTGGGGGTTACCGACGTTCGCCGGACCGTCTTCCGCACGGTCACCGACTCGACCGACGAGACACGCGCATCCTGGCTGCGCCAGGCCCGAGAGCAAGCCGCCGCGCTGCTGGCCTGACAGCGCCACTGGCGGCGACCGCGCCGATGCCATGCGCCTGGGCGACGAGCCGGCGACGTCGACGGACCCCTCACGTTTCACCCGGAACAGGCTTCGTTGACAGGCGTACCGCCGAGGGTCCGCGAACGGCGGCGACAGGAGCGGAACGGTTGCAGCCGCGAGTTCCACTGCTCAGTCGATGAGCACACCGGGGTTGAGGATGCCCCGCGGGTCGAGCGCGCCCTTCGCGGCGCGCAGCGCGAGGGCGAAGGGCTCGGGGCGCTGGCGGTCGTAGCCCGGGCGGTGGTCCCGGCCCACGGCGTGGTGGTGGGTGATCGTGGCTCGGTGGCGGTGCAGGACGTCACTCGCCACAGCCTTGAGCTCGTCCCAGAGAGCGTCCTCGTCGCCGGAGCGGCCGGCGGCGAGGACGGTGAAGTACGGTGCCGCGCCGTCGGGATAGACGTGGGTGAGTCGGCAGTTGACGGTCGCCGGGTGTCCGGTCGCCTTGAGCGCCGCCTCACCGACTTCCTTGCGGACCATGTCGATCAGGGCCGGGATCCGGTCCCACGTGGCCGCCGTCTCGAAGGTTTCCGCCACGGCGCCCATCCTGGCCAGACCGTCGCGGAGGTAGGGCATCCGGAGGAAGGCCGAACGCCAGGCGCTGACGGCCGCGTCGGCACGTGCGCCATCTGCGGCGGGCGTGGCGGCCTTGGCCCGGCCGCCGTGGGAGCGAGCCAGGTCAACGGCCTGTGCGAGCCGAGCGGCGACCGGTTCGTCCGCCGATTCGAATCCCAGGACGAGTACGGCGGAGCCGTCGTGCGCGGCGCCGGACAGTGCGGCCTCGCCTGTGTCGAGGAGCCGGCAGTTGGCAGGGGAGAGGTCCGACTGCGCGATGGCGCGCACCGCTTGCAGTGCCGCGTGGAAGTCGGTGAAGGCGAGGGAGGCGGACTCCTTGTGGACGGGGCGTCGCTGGACACGCACCCATGCCTCGGTGATGACGCCGAGCGCTCCTTCGGAGCCGAGGAACAGCCGGTCGGGGGAGGGGCCCGCGCCCGACGCCGGCAACCGCCACGAGGCGCCGGAGCCTGCTGGGGTGACCACGTGCAAGGACTGGACGAAGTCGTCGATGTGCGTGCGGCCGGTGGCGTAGTGGCCGCCGGCCCGGGTGGCGAGCCAGCCGCCCAGGGTGGAGAACTCGAAGCTCTGCGGGAAGTGCCGCAACGTCAGGCCGTGGGGCCGGAGTTGGTCCTCCAGGCTCGGGCCGAGGGTTCCGGCCTGGATGCGTGCGGCCAGGCCGAGCGTGTCGACCTCGAGGACACGGCCCATGGCGGTCAGGTCGAGGGACATCACGGCGCGGTGTGCGTCACCGCGGTACTCCACGCCACCCGAGACCGAGGACCCGCCGCCGTACGGGACGACCGCGATCTGCCGCTCACCGGCCCAGTGCAGCAGGTCGGCCACCTCGTGATCGTCCGTCGGGCGTCCGATGAGGTCCGGGATACGGCCTGGGCGCCCGCGCAGGGCGCGTACGACGTCGCGATAGGCCTTGCCCATGGCGTGGGCGGCGCGCTGCTCCGGGTCGGCGTCGACCACATGCGCGAGGCTTGCCGGGGGTTCGACGGCGGGCGCCCCGATGTGCAGGTCACAGATGCGGGGGACGGGGAGCGGTCGCGCGAGGGTACCGGGGATCAGGGCCCCCATCGCGGTGCATTCCGCGTCGTCGGGATGCGCGTCCTGCCACCCCCACCCCCACCAGGAGCGTGTGCGCGTGCGGGAGGTCGGCTGCGGCGTCGTGCCGGACATGTGCGCTCCAGGGGTGTCGAGCGGGAATTTACTTCGAGGTAAATTACCTACTGATAATATCGGCGTATGGCAACCCCCCGCTCGAAGGCCGGTACCAAAGGAGTCCCGCGGCATCACCGCGAACAGCAGATCCTGGACGCTGCCACGGAGGAGTTCGGCACCCGCGGCTACGCGGCCGCCTCCCTCGCCGCGATCGCCGAGCGCGTCGGCGTCACGAAGACGCTGCTGCACCAGTACTTCGGCACCAAACAGGACCTGTATCTCGCCTGCCTGACCCCCGTAGGGGACCGGCTCCTGGACACCATCCGCACCGCGATGGGGCAGGACGGGACCACCGCGCGCACGTCCCTGCGGGTGCTCCAGAGCATCTTCACCGCCTTGGAGGGGCAGCGGGAGGCGTGGTTCGTGCTGTACGACACCTCACTGCCGCCCGACGGCGAGGCCGCCCGCCGGGCGGCGGAGTACTGGTCGGCGATCGACCGGCTAGCGGCCGACGGCACAGCTGACCTGCTGCGCGCGACGGGGTCCACCGACCCTTTGGACGCCGACGCGCTCAAGTACGTCTGGCGGGACCTGGTCGCCACTCTCGTACGCTGGTGGGTCAAGCACCCCGACCAGTCCCCGGAGGCCATGACCCAGCGCTGCGCCCGCCTCTTCGCGGCCGCCGCCGCGCTCGGGCCCGACCAGGCGGCCTGAATCCGGGCGCCCGCAGCCCGGCGCCCAGCTCGGGACGGAGCCGCTCTCGGTGGTTCGCGGCGGGGACATCACCGTCTGCAGCCTGTGAGCCGGTGCTCGACCAACCACCGGGTCGTCATCGACAACCACCCTCTGCTCGTCGTCGCCAGCGGCCGGCCGATCACCGGCAATTGCAACGACTGCAAGGCGTGGAATCTGTCCGATACGGAGGCCGCCGTCGCCCGGACCACGGTCATCGCGGGCGACGGCCGCCGAGCACCGGCCTGCTTGGAAGGAGGAACACAACACCTCCCACCGCAAGGCCCTGGCCCGCGTCGAGCACGTCCTCGCGCGGCTGAAGACCTGGAAGATCCTTCGCGAGCGCCGTCTGAAGGGCGATGGCATTCACACCCTGATGCTCGGCATCGCCCGACTTCGCAACCTCGCCCTCACGGAACCTCGTCGTCTCGGAGGATGCTCAGTCGAGACAGAACTCGTTGCCCTCAATGTCCTGCATCACGATGCAGGACTCATCGAAGCCGTCGGCACGCAGCAGTCGCACGCGCACAGCGCCGAGCGCCACCAGTCGTGCGCATTCGGCCTCGAGTGTGGCGAGGCGCTCTTCCCCCACGAGCCCGGTGCCGACCCGCACGTCAAGATGCAGCCGATTCTTCCCGACCTTGCCTTCGGGGACGCGCTGGAAGTACATGCGCGGACCCACGCCTGAGGGATCCATGCAGACGAACTCGGAACCCTGACGCTCAGGCGGCAGCGAGCGATCGAAATCGCCCCAAGTGGTGAACCCCTCCGGTGGCGGCGGTACGACGTACCCCAACACCTCGCACCAGAAACGAGCGACGCGCTCAGGTTCTGCGCAGTCGAAGGTGACTTGGAACTGCTTGATCGATGACATCGGCGCACCATAGCAGGGGGCCTCTGTTGCTCATTTCCCGGTGTGAATCCGCATGTTGTCGGCAGAACGGCCCCCTGCTGGTACTCCAGCAGTGCATCGTGACCTTGCCGGCACGGGAGAGTGCGGACTCGCGTACGGCCACCGCTGATCACCAGCGTGTGAAGGCAGACGATCACATGGTGGCCGCAGCACGGCGGCAGCCGGCCTTTGAGGGCCTGATGGACCGCATCGCGGGCCGGTTCATGCGGGTCGAACCCCATCGCCGGGTAAGGCGGTTGATACTTGGGCTGCTCGCGGACCTGCCGCGCAATTGCGCGCTCGTGGTGCCGGGCGGCCGAGCCTGCCCCGTACACCGAGTTCGCCACCAAGCCCGAACTGGCCGCCCGCATGATCGCCGCCAGTGGCCGGCAGGCGGGTCGATGTCAGTCCACCTCGCCGCGGGCCCCGAGTTCGTCCAGCACCGCCCGGTGCAGCCGACGCCACAGGCCGGCCTCCGTCCATACCGTGAAGCGGCGATGCACGATGGCGGGCGACGTGCCGAACGTCTGCGGCAGATGCCGCCAGGCACAGCTGCTGGTCAGCGCGTACACCACTGCCGTGAACGCGGCCCGCTCGTCACACGGAGCGGTTCCACCACCTCGCGGAGGAGCAGCGAAAGAGACAACCACTACGCCTTGCTTGGTGCGGACGACCTGGCGGCCTGCTCGATCTTCGCGCAGTAGGCTGCACGGGCTTCCTCGTCGATCTGCTTCTCGTGTTCGGCGCGCAACCCGGTCCGGCCGTCGAGGCCCTCGCGCAGGATATCGGCGTGCCCGGCATGCCGGATGGACTCGCCGAGGACATGGACCATGATGGCGAACAGGTTCGTCTCGGCATGAGGCTCCGGCCACCACGGCACGTGGCCGGGGGCGTCGAGGGGAAGCTCGTTGATCGTCGCGTCCGAGTGTTCCCACGTGCGCCGGTAGAACCCGATGATCTGATCGCGGGTCTCGTCCTCGGTCGCCCACAGATCGCCGCCGTTGGAGTCCTGCCACCGGGGCAGCGGTTCCGGGGAAGGGCGGTCGAAGACCTCGCCGAAGTACCTGGCCTCGACGGTGGCCACGTGTTTGACCAGGCCGAGGAGGTTGGTCCCGGTCGCTGTCAAAGGCCGGCGGGCGTCGTACTCGGACAAGCCGTCGAGTTTCCAGAGCAGCGCCTTGCGGTCCCGCCGCAGTCTCCCGTGCAGGTTGTCTTTCGCGAATTCATCGATCATGAGGGATGAGCCTGCCATGGGCTGCTCGTGGTCTCAAGATCCCGTACGTGGTCCGCAACGACTGGCAGAGCCGAGGCCTGGCCATGGCCGCCGCCCTGACCTGCTACAAGAAGCTCGCGAAACTTGCGACGTGAGACAACCTCTTAGTAGTCCATGGCTACCACGACGTATACGCAGGCCATGACTGCGACTACGCAGACAAGGGCCATGACGACGAGCACGCAGGCGAGCGCCCCCGTGGTACCAGCGATTGCCGTCCAGGCAAGCCGTGTTGCCTGCTCGGCCCGCTGGACTGCGTCGTCGTAGTCGCTGCTGTCGTTCCAGCCGCGTTCGGCCATGATCACCCCTTGACTTGACCCTGCAACTCGGCGACTCGCGCCCAGAATCCGACGGCTGGTCTCGTAGACGCCGACGAGGTCTTCGCCCGGAGCTAGTACCCGCGGCCCCACCAGAGCAGTGCCACTGCCGCAGCCAGCAGGAGACCGGCACCTGCCAGGACCTTGGCGGCCGTCGGGCGCCGACGTGGGTCCGCGAAGGCCGCGAGGAGCAGGAGGGGGATCGACGGGAAGAAGAGGAACATCCCGAACCAGGCGCCGATCAGCGACCACGGCAGCAGCACCGCCGAGATGGTCCCGGTGGCCCGCTTGAAGGCCGAGGGCCGGGCGTGGAGGAACAGCGGTATGGCGAGTACCACGGTGGTCGCGACCACGAGCGGAAGTACGAAAAAGCCGTCCCCGGAGGCGACGATCGGCGGCAGCGGGGTTACGGCGGCGCACACGGCCAGGCCGAACTGCCAGGGATGAACACTGTCGCGCGCGGTGGCCCGCATGGCCGCCCCCAGGATCCGATTCCTTGAACGCGTTCAAGGTATCCCAGCCGATAGCGGACCCGGACGTCGGGCCCGACGCCGACCGCGACCGACGTTCGCACCATCCGTGGGCGCCGATCCGGTCCAGCGAATCGAAACGATTACGGCGCCTGGAGCCCCGGGCCGATCGCCTGCCCTTTGACTCCGAGTCGGGCGGTCGGCTCTGTACGCACGCTAGGACGTGCTGGGCTGAACTCCCTTGATGAATGCCCAAGGCCGAGTCTCACCGGCGTCCGTGTCCAGCTCCGCTCCGTGCGGGGCGGAGGGCGACCGGTCAGGCCGCGAGGTCCGTGCGGCGGGCGTACCGCAGTCCGGCGAGGTCGGCGTGGTAGAGCTCGCCGTCGTCGTTGTCCGCGACGGTTCCGCGCGCGGATCCGCCGCCACCCAGACCGCGGAAGAACGCCCGCAGCCAGTAGTACGGCTGGAGGGGCAGCCAGCACAGCCCGCACAGCCAGCGGTACACGGCGCGCCAGAATCCTGGACGCCCACCGTCGGCGGCACGGATCACCCGTACCCCGGCGATCAACTTGCCGACGCTCGCCCGGAACAGGACCGTCAGGAGTACCTGGTTGACGAAGGAGGCGCCCAGCAGCACGGCCAGGGCGATCAGTGGGCGGCCCTCCTCGCCGCGCGCCAGCAGGTACGGGCCGCCCACCGCGACGACGAGGTCCAACGTCACAGCGAGCCACCGCCGCCCCTCCCCGGCGGGCCCCGGCACACGCCGCGGTACATGTCCGTAGGGCGATGGCTGCTGTCCGTACGGGGCCTGCGGGGCGAACGGTGCCGCGGGCTGTGGCGGGGCGTACGCCTGACCGTACGGGGGCTGGGAGTAGGCCGACGGCTGCTGCGGGAACGGGGACTGCTGGTTGGGCGCGTACTGCCGGTTCGGCTGGTTCGGTTGGTACTGCGGTGGCGTGCTCATGCCCACATCATGCTGCCTCTGCGAGAAGGCTTCCGCGTATCGATCGACGACTCGATCACTCGAACAGGGTTGCTGCTCAATCCGAACCAAACGATCACATTGGGAGAGCGGATCCTTTTCGCAACAGGGGAGCGGGGCGCGTTGCGGGGCCTTCGCCGGGACCTGTCGGCGATCCTGGGGGAACCATGTGGATGCTGCTCCTGGTCGTCTTGGTGCTCGCGGCCGTAAACGTGGTCAACAACCGGTTGGCCCCCGGCCTCTACGTGCCGGTCTGCGTCGCCACGGCGGCCCTGCTCCTGCTGATCGCGCGGCTCGCCGGACTGACAGCGCGCGATCTGGGGCTGGGGAGGGACTCTGTCCGCCGCGGACTGCGCTGGGGGCTGATCCTGGTCGCGGCCGTCGTCACGGTGTACCTGGCTGGGCTCGCCGTGCCGTTCACCCGGGATGTCTTCGAGGATCGGCGTGCCGCAGGTCTGACCTCCGGCGAGCTGATGTACCACGCCCTGGTCCGCGTGCCGCTCGGCACGGTGGTGCTCGAGGAGATCGCCTTCCGTGGTGTGCTGTGGGCCATGGTGGAACGACGGTGGGGCCACCTCTGGGCGACGACCATCTCCTCCTTCCTCTTCGGCCTCTGGCACGTCCTGCCGGCACGCGGGTTGACTCGCGCCAACGCGGCGGCCGAGGCCGTCTTCGGCACCGGCCCGGCCGGCGTGGCCCTGTCGGTGGTGACGGCTGTCGCCGGCACGGCCATTGCCGGGGTCCTGCTCTGCGAACTCCGTCGCCGATCGGGGAGCCTGATTCCGCCCATCGCACTGCACTGCGCGGTGAACAGCACGGGATACGTGCTGGCCTGGACGGCTGGACGCTGGTGGGGTTCCTCTTGACTTCCACGCCCCGGCCTCCATCGCGGCAGGGGCATGCATGCCCGCGTAACGGACCGGCGCGGTGAAGACGGTCCGGTTGATCGGCTCGGGTGTCGCTGCGGTCCCGCCGAGCGGGCCGCCCAGGTCCACACGGCGGCCGGTGAGAGCCTGCAGCGCCGACCAGATCTCCGCGTGGGCCACCCGTGGGCTCGGCGTCCGCCTTGGGGTTGGGCACCCTGAGCGGGTACTTGTCGTGGTAATTGCCGCGCAGGTGCCGGGGTCCGATCGAGGTGCACGCCCGCCGCCGAAACCTCACGGGGGGCGCCACATCGATCGCCCCGACCGGCTGAGTACGATCACCTACGCCGGTCTGAGTACGTGAGCGGTTGTCCGCCGCGCGCGGGTGCCGGAAGGGTGGACACATGCGCCGACTGCTGCTGCTCGCCCCGCTGTTGCTGTTCACCGTCGGCTGCGGGGTGGTGCAGTCCTCCGAGGACGAGGCGACATACGCCGCACGTGAGGTGGCGAGGAAGGCCGGCGAGCGGCTCTACGGCCAGCGTCCGCGCACGGCGGAGGAGGTCGGGCGCTCCGCTTCCGGCATCGACGGGGTGGAGGTACTGAGGGTGACTGGTACCTCTACACACGACGGGGACGGCGTCGACGTGGTCGTCCGCACGTCCGGCTCTGCGTACGACGCATGGTTCGACCCCGACGTGGTCGTCATGCGGCGCTGTTTCGCGGTGCGGGTGTCGCCCAAGTCGGAATGGGGTGAGGATCCCCGTGACGTGGACTGCCCGGATGGCCCTCCGCTGAAGTTCGCCCCGCCACCCGAACCGCCCCGGCTGCCGTACGAGCAGCTCCGCGCGAAGCTTCCCCGGGTGCCGAAGGGCGGCCGGGTGGACGAAGCCGAAGTGCGCCGTACGCTCGCCGCCCTGGACCTGGATCCGGCGATCCGTTCCGAGGTGAAGGCGGACGGCGGCCGGGTCGGCGTCCTCCTGTCGGTGAAGGGCAACGGCTTCGACGCGCAGGACTGCCTTCTTGCCCGCGTGGGCCCCGGCACCACCGAGGTGTGGGTGCCGTCCCGGATCCAGCGGATGCCCGGAGAGGGCGGCTGCACCGTCGGCAACGCCCTGGACCCGGCACCGCCACCGCACTGAACGGGGTGGCCGGCTCCGGCGAAGAGCCGCCTGCACCTTCCCCGCCGTCTCCGTGATGTCGCCGCGTCGCCGTGGTGTCGCTGGCATCGGGCTGCAAGAACGGGCTGCACACCTTCGCCGTCGCCTCGCCGTCGTACGGGCGACCGGGCGACAATGGAGGCGTATCGCTCGGCAGGCGAGGCGCGACATGCACATATCCAGCACTGGTGACCGGCCGCAGGCGCGCGCAGCTGTGGGGGCCGATGCGGCGGCGGTTGTGGTCGACCGAGCGGGTGTGGTGCTGTTCAGCACACCGAAGGCCACGACCCTGCTCATGTGTCCGCCTGGATCGCCCTGTCCGGCCCTCGTGGCAGCCCTGCGGAAAGCCGGCCACGCCGTGGCACGGTCCGTGCCGGCGGAGGGAGAGTCGCCGGGTCCTCCCGCCACTTTGAGGTACGTCGTCGTCCCGCTGGAGTCGACGGGCGGCTCTGTCGCCGATGCGGGGCCGTGGCTGGTCCTCCTGGAGGACGGTGACAGGGAGGCGGCCGCCGCCGCACGCCGCCGTACCGAGCTGGCTCATGTCGCCGCCCTGGCCCTCGGCGAGTCCCTCGACGTGACGGAGGTCGCCCGGACGCTGGCGAATCTCCTCGTACCCGGCTTCGCCGACCTCGCGACCGTCGATCTGGTCGAGGCCGTCCTGGTCGGCGACGAACCCGCTCTGCTCGACGTCAGCAGCCAGGTGCGACTGCGACGCGTCGCAGCGGCACAGAGCCCTGGCGTGTCCGCAGAGCATCTCCTGCAGGTCGGCGAAGCCGTGCCGCCCCTTCCCGAGAGCGCTGTGATGCGCCCGTTGATGGAGGGGCGAGCGGTCGTCGTCTCCGACATCGGGGTGCTCAGTTCCGGGCTCGGAGCGAACCCTGGAACCCTGAGCCTGCTCATCCCTGACGGCGCACACTCGTCCGTAGCCGTTCCGCTGTACGCCAGAGGACTCGTACTCGGCTGTCTCACCCTGTGGCGGGGCCCGCCCTCCGAACCCTTCACCGACGCGGACGGCTCGGCGCTGGAGGACATCGCCTCGCACGCCGCCCTCGGCGTCGACAACGCCCGCCGCTACGCGCGCGAGCACCGTTCCGCGGTGACCTTGCAGCGCAGCTTGCTGCCCGGCGCGGCCAAGCATCTTCCAGGAGCCGAGACCGCAGGGGTGTACCGGCCGAGGGCCGGCGGCCCAGGAGCCGGTGGCGACTGGTTCGACGTGATACCCCTGCCGTCCCTCCGCGTCGGCATGGTCGTGGGGGACGTCGTCGGCCACGGTCTGCAGGCCACCGCCGCGATGGCGCGTCTGCGAACCGCCGTTCGCGTCCTCGCCGACCTCGATCTCGACCCCGACGAGCTGCTCACCCACCTCGACGACCTGGTCCTCGGCTTCTCCGATGCCACCGACAGCCACGGACCGGACCCCGCGGTCCTCGGCGCGACCTGCCTGTACGCCGTGTACGACCCGGCCTCCGGCACCTGCTCCGTATCCAGTGCCGGACATCCGCCCCCTGCCGTCCTGCCGCCGTCGGGCGACGCGCCTGCCTTTCCCGATCTGGTGCCCGGCCCGCCGCTCGGGGTCGGCGGGATGTCGTTCGCCACGACGCACTTCGAGACCCCTTCCGGCTCCCTCCTCGCCCTGTTCACGGACGGCCTCGTCACGAGCAGGACCAGCGGCGTCGAGGAGGGCATGAACCGGCTGACGGAGGCCCTCGGGCGGGTGGGCGACACGCCGCTGGACGAGGCGAGCCGGGAGCTCCTCGCCCGACTCACGCCCCGGGACCCGGCCGATGACGTGGCACTCCTCCTCGCCCGTACCCGCATGCTGCCCGCGCGGGACGTCTCCGCCTGGGAGCTCGAGCCGGATCTGGCGAACGTCGCCCGCGCCCGAGAGCTCGTCACGTCGCAGCTCGCCGCATGGGGCCTGGACGAAGCGGCGTTCGTCACCGAGCTCATCGTCAGCGAGCTGGTGACGAACGCGATCCGCTACGTCGGTGGCCCGGTCGGTCTCCGACTCATCCGCGGCCCTGAAGGACTCGTGTGCGAGGTGTCCGACACCGGCACCACCCAGCCCCGCGTACGACGGGCCCGCGAGACCGACGAAGGAGGCCGTGGACTGTTCCTCGTGTCGCAGCTCGCGGACCGCTGGGGGAGCCGCTTCACACCCGGCGGCAAGACGATCTGGTCGGAACAGGTCGTCGAGGCCCCGGTGTAGCGGCGCCCCGTCCCTCTGCGGACACGACCTAAGGCGCTGTCGGATGGTGCAGGCGCCGCCAGTAGCCCGCGAGGTCGCCGACGGCGGTGGTGACCGAGTCGAGGGCCATCGTCGTGCGGGAATCCCGGTCGTAGCGGTCCCAGCGCGGCATGGGGTCGTCGTTGGGGTCGCCGGTGCGGATGAACGAGATCCAGGACGCGTGCATGGTCGCGGCGAGACCGTCACGGACACGAGGGTTGAGCCCTGTCAGGAACGGGGCCTGCGACCACTTGTCGAAGTTGTTGAACACGAACGGCAGTTCCAGGCAGTGTGCGGCCGCGAGCTGACCGTTGTGCGCGGGCGTCGGAAGATCGAACTGGTACGCCCAGACCGGACGCCCGCGAGCGGCGCGGCGTTCGGCCAGCGCCAGAGCGGGCATGCGGAACAGGTCGTCGGTGATGAGATCCATGAGCACGTCCACCGGGCGGGCGCCCGGACGGGCCTCCTCGTACGCGGTGTACGCCTGGGCCGCCCGGTTCCCGAAGGTGTCGCGTGCTCTTGCGAGCACCTGCTCCTTGGTCGCCGCGGCGTACGGCTCGCTGAGCGCGAAGGCGAAGTTGGCCTCTTCCCTGGTCCAGCCGATCAGAACGTCGATGTCCGCCCCGGCGCCGCTGAGCAGCAGGTCGGCGGGGTCGCGGTCCAGCGTGACCTCGTCGAGAACCGGCAGGAACGGGGTCGACCAGTATCCCCACCGGCCGGTGCGCTCGAACATCTCGAAGGTGGCGGCGATCAGGCGGGGCCAGGGCACGGCCCGTAGTTCCGCCACGTTCTTCGCGCCCAGGATGTCGAGGAAGGCGGCGGTCCGCTGAAGCGACTCGGCGCGCGTGGGGATCTTCAGCCCGAGCGGAGGGCTCTGCAGGATGGCGCGCCGGAACAGCGGGCGGCCCTTGAGCCGAGCCCCGGCCAGCGCCGCGACCGACAGTGCGCCACCGGACTGGCCGGCGAGGGTGATGCTGTCCGGGTCGCCGCCGAACGCGGCGATGTTGTCCCGTACCCAGCGCAGGGCGGCGAGTTGGTCGGTGAGCCAGAAGTTCCCCCCGGCTCCCTCCTCGCCGAAGTAGAGGTAACCCAGCGGTCCGAGCCGGTAGTTGACGGTCACGACGACAAGGTCGCCGCTGCGCGCGAAGGTCTCGCCGGAGTAGATGGGCAGGGAGCCGGATCCGGAGATGAAGCCGCCGCCGTGGATCCACACCATCACCGGTCGCTTGGCGTCGTCGGCCCCGGGGGTCCAGACGTTGAGCGTGAGGCAGTCCTCGTCGAAGGGGGGCGAGCCGTGCGTTCCGAGCACCTGGTCGCCTCCTTCCCGGTAGGGCTGCGGGGCGCTCGGACCGAAGGTGGTCGCATCGCGGGTTCCCTGCCATCCGGGGTGAGGCTGAGCCGGGCGCCATCGAAGAGCGCCGATCGGCGGCGCCGCGTAGGGCACGCCCTTGAATACGGTGAGGCCGCCTTCCGTGCTTCCGCGCAGTCCGCCCGTGGGCAGCTCCACGACGGGCGAGGATGCGTGCGTACGCGGGGCGGCCTGCGCCGCGCGCCCGCCCGACAGGCCCGAGAGCAGTGCGGCGCCGGCCAACACCCCGCTGTTCTTGAGGACTTTGCGCCGCGATGGATCGTCGGTCATGGTGCTTCACTCCCTGACTGATCAAGAGCCCGGTCGCGCAATCGGCATTGCGTGAAATTGACGATGGCTAGTGTTGCGCCATGCGTGTGGACGAGGTCAAGGGGTGTGGGCCACTATCTCGCGATCCCTTGACGGCCGTCTTGAAAGCGCGATAGACACGTGTCACCTTCGGCGCTCCTCAACCGGCGGCCAGGTCGCTCCTGAGAGCTGGACCTCCCTCGCCAGGGACCCCTCAAGGCAGCCCCATCAGCAACATCCAGCCCTCCCAGGCTGGTTGACAACGTACGGAGTTTCCATGACAAGTCGGTTTCGTCCCGTTGGTCTGATCGCCGTGACGGTGACCCTCTCGCTGGTTACGGCATGTGGGGGTTCCAGCCTCGGGACCGGCGGCGACAAACAAGACGGGCCCGTGAAGATCGGGCTCCTCGTCCCGCAGTCGGGGATCTACAAGGCGCTGGGCGACGACATGAAGCAGGGCTTCGAGCTCTACGTCGAACAGCACGGCGGCAGACTCGGCGGGCGCGAGGTGGAGATCGTGGTCGCGGACGAAGGAGAAACGGCCGACTCGGGCAAGGCTGCGGCGGAGAAACTGGTCAAGCAGGACCGGGTGCTGGCGGTGAGCGGTGTCGTGAGCTCGGCCACCATCAACGGGGTCAAGGACCTGTTCGAGACCAGCAAGGTCCCGCTCGTCGGCTCGAACGCCTCGCCCACGACGCTGACCGGGACCAAGTACATCTGGCGCACCTCGTACGTCAACGACGAACCCGGCAAGGCACTGGGCAAGCACGTGGCGGAGAAGGCCGGCGGCCCGGTGTTCCTGATCGCCGCGGGCTACCAGGCGGGCAAGGACGAGGTGGAGGGCTTCAAGTCCACCTTCCTCCCGGCGGGCGGCAAGATCGCGGGGGAGGAGGTCTACACACCGTTCCCCGGGACCAAGAACTTCCAGCCGTACCTCGCGCAGATCGAGACATCCGGTGCGAAGGCCGTCTTCTGCTTCTACGCAGGCGGCGCGGCCGTCGACTTCGTCAAGCAGTACCGGGACTTCGGACTGGCCGGCAAGATCCCGCTCTACGCGCCCGGCTTCCTCACCGAGGGCGGTGTGCTCAAGGGGCAGGGAGAGGCGGCCAACGGCATCCTCACCGCACTCAACTACAGCGCGGACCTGGACAACGTCGCCAACAAGCAGTTCGCTCCGGCGTACATGTCCGCCCACGGGTCGGCCCCGACCACCTACGCGATGGCGTCATGGGACGCGGCGCAGGTGCTCGACAAGGCGATCAAGACGGCCGGTTCCACGGTGACCTCGGAAACGGTCAACGCCGCCATCGCCAACGTAGGGGACATCGACAGCCCCCGCGGCATCTGGCGGTTCAACAGCGGCGGCACGCCCATCCAGCCCTGGTACCTGCGTGAGGTCAAGCAGGGCGCCAACACCGTCAGCTCCGAGCTCGGCCGGCTGGGCGGCTGACATGACCGGATGGTTGGACGGCAACTTCGTCAGCGTCATCGACGGGGTCGCCTTCGGTCTGCTGCTGTTCACGATCGCGGTCGGCCTCTCCCTGGTCTTCGGCATGATGGACGTACTCAACCTGGCTCACGGCACGCTCTACCTGGCCGGTGCCTACGTCGCCTACGCACTGTCCGACGGGAGCCTGGGGGGTCTGCTCCTCGCGCTGACGGCCGGTGTTCTGGTGGGCGCCCTGGGCGGAGCGACACTCACATTCCTCACCCAGCCGCTGGCCCGGCGCGGACACCTGGACCAGGCCGTACTCACGCTCGGCATCACCTTCATCGTCGCCGACCTCCTTGCCGCGGCCTTCGGCAGCGAGGTGCTGCCCACCGACCCGCCGACGTCACTGCGCGGGACAGTGAGTCTCCTCGGCCACGCCTACCCGGTCTACCGGCTGGTGTTCATCGGCGTCGCGGCCGGCCTCGCCATCGTGGTGCACCTCGTGTTCGAACGCAGCTCACTCGGAGCACTGGTACGGGCCACCGTCGCGGACCGGGACATGGTCCGCGCGCTGGGCGTCGACGTCCGCAAGGTGCTCTACGGGGTCTTCGCGTTCGGCGCGGCCCTGGCCGCGGTCGGTGGCGTCCTCGGGGCGCCGATTCTGGGACCTGGGCCGGGCGTCGACGAATCCGTCCTCGTCCTCTCACTCGTCGTCGTGGTGGTCGGCGGCCTCGGATCCGTGCGCGGTGCGCTCGTCGGCGCGCTTCTCATCGGCCAGGTGCAGACACTCGGAGTGGCGCTGCTCCCGGAGTACGCCCCCTTCCTGCTCTTCGGCACCATGCTGGCCGTGCTCGTCATCCGCCCGCACGGCCTGGTCTCGTCGGCGGTGCGCGCATGAGTCCTTCCGCACCTGCCCGATCCACCGCACGGCGGCTCGCGGTGACCGCCGTTGCCGCCGCGCTCGCGGCGGCCCCGTTCGTCCTGGGCTCGTATGCCATCGGCACACTGTCGCGAATCCTGGTGTTCGCCCTTCTCGCCCTGAGCGTGAACCTGCTCACCGGCCTGACCGGACTGCCGACCCTCGGCCAGTCGGCCTACTTCGGCGTCGGCGCCTACACGGCGGCGATCGCGGCGACCCGGCTCACCGACATCGGGGTTCTTCAACTCCTCATCGCCGCCGGCGTCTCCGCACTCGTGGCCGTACCGACAGGGTGGCTGGCTGTGAGGGCCCGAGGCGTGGTGTTCCTGATGCTGACGCTGGCCATCGGCGAGATCGCCCACAGCGCCGCCGTCAACTGGAAGTCGCTGACGAACGGCACCGACGGTGTATCCGGCATCCCGCCCGTCGTACCGTTGCCCGGCATGCCCGCGCTGGAGCTCGACGGGCTGGTCTATTTCTATGTCCTGGCCGTATTCCTGCTGCTCTTCGCGGCCGTTTCCCGCCTGGGCTCGACGCCGTTCGCCCTTGCCCTGCGCGGAATCCGCGACAACGAGTCCCGGATGAGGGCGATCGGATATCCCACCCGGCGCTACGCCCTGACCGTCTACTGCGGCGCCGGGGCACTGGCCGGTGTCGCCGGAGCCCTGTGGGTCTCGGTGCAGCGGTTCGTCTCGCCCGGCGACGCGGGATTCGAGATCGCCGCCCTGGCGCTGCTGGCCGTCGTCATCGGCGGATCCGGCTCGATGTGGGGGGCCTGCGTCGGCGCCGCGCTCATCTGGCTCACGCGCGACTACCTCGGAAACCTCGAAGCCATCGCCGGACGGGGGCCGCTGCTGCTCGGCCTGTTCTTCGTCGTCGCCGTCTACACACTGCCCCGCGGGCTGGCCGGCGTACGGCTCCCGCCCAAGCTGACCCGGAAGAGGACGGCGTGACAGATCTCGATCTCCTGGAACTGCGACAGGTGTCAAAGCACTTCGGGTCCTTCAAAGCCGTTGACGATGTCTGCCTCACGGTGCGCGCGGGCGCGAGGCACGCGATCATCGGCCCGAACGGGGCAGGAAAGTCAACCCTGTTCGGCCTGATCTCCGGAACGTCGGCGGCCAGCGCCGGATGCATCCTTGTCGACGGGCAGGACGTGACCCGGCTGCCGGTGGACCGCCGGGTCGCGCTCGGTTTCGCCGCGACCTTCCAGCACTCCAGTCTCTTCATGCGCGAGACCGTGCTGGAGAACGTCCTGCTCGCCGTGTTGCGCCGGCCCGGTACGGGACTCGGCGGCTGGCGAAAGGTGAGTACCCGGGCCGCGGCGCTCGCGCAGGCGCGCACACTGCTCGAACGAGTGGGCCTGCCCACCCGGCATGACGCCCAGGCGGCAGAGCTCTCGCACGGCGAACGACGACAGCTGGAAGTCGCCGTCGCCCTGGCCACCGAACCCCGGCTGCTGCTGCTGGACGAGCCGGCCGCCGGAATGTCGCCGGCGGAGACGGCGCGACTCACCGAACTGCTCGGCGCCCTGCCCGGCGAGGTGACCGTACTCCTGATCGAACACGATCTCGACATGGTCTTCGAACTCGCCGACACGGTGACCGTCATGCACCTCGGCAGACACCTGAAGACAGGCTCCCCGGAGGAGGTGCGGGCCTCCGCCGAGGTCCAGAGCGCCTACCTCGGCACCATGGAGGTGGCCTCGTGAAGCCGTTCTTCAGCGTACGAGAACTGCGCTCCGGCTACGCCGGGGGCATCGTCCTGGGCGGTGTGGATCTCGACCTCGACGCAGGCGGGATCGTCGCCGTCCTCGGGCGCAACGGAGTCGGGAAGACCACCCTCATCTCGACCGTCATGGGACTCGTCCGCCCGTACGGAGGCAGCGTCACCCTGGACGGCCGGGAGATCGCCGGGGCCCGCGTCGACGTGATAGCCCGGGCGGGGGTGGGTGTCGTTCCGCAGGGGCGTCGTGTCTTCGCGCCGCTGACCGTGGCGGAGCACCTCGCCATCGCCGCGCGGCGTCCGACGCAGGGCCCGTGGACGAGGGCCCGCGTCCTCGACCTGCTGCCGCGCTTGGGGGAGCGGCTCGGGCATCGCGGTGACCAGCTCTCCGGAGGGGAACAGCAGATGCTCGCGATCGCCCGGGCCCTGCTGGGCAATCCTCGCCTGCTACTGCTCGACGAGCCGTCCGACGGCCTCGCTCCCGCGATAGTCGCCCAAGTGGGCGAGGTGATCCGCGAGGTGAGTGTGCAGGGCATGTCGGTCCTCCTCGTCGAGCAGAACCTGGGGCTCGCCTTCTCCGTCGCCCAGAACGTGGCAGTCATGCAGAAGGGCCGCATCGTCCACCAGGCACCCTGTGCGGAATTCGAGTCCCGTCCCGATGACCGGCGACGTCTGCTGGGCGTCGACTGATCTGACGACTCAACCAGAACCTCCCTTACCCGGAGGTTTCGACCATGTCTTCGTCGTGAGCAAAATGGTTTGAGCATCGGCGGCGGCTCCGACAGGATCGGGGAACAACGATGAGTTCTTCCCGGCGCCGCGGTCTGTCAGTGTGACCTGCCACATACGGAGGACACTCACATGACGGAAGGCGCCATGCTCGCACCACACGCAACGCCCACGCTCTCGCCCGACCGCGTCACCGGCGTGCTGCGGATCCTCGTGCTGTCCACGTTCGTCGTCCTCCTCAACGAGACGATCATGGTCAACGCGATCCCGCGGCTCATGCGCGAGTTCGACGTCACCGCGGCAGCCGCAGGGTGGCTGTCCACGGCCTTCATGCTCACCATGGCCGTCGTCATCCCGGTGACGGGGTGGTTCCTCCAGCGCGTGACGACTCGGACCGCCTTCGGCCTGGCGATGGCACTCTTCCTCGCCGGCACGGCTCTGGCCGCGGCCGCGCCCGCCTTCCCCGTTCTGCTGGCCGCACGCGTCATCCAGGCCGGCGGCACCGCCGTCATGATGCCGCTGCTCATGACGACGCTGATGACCCTCGTGCCCCCGCACGAGCGCGGCCGTGTCATGGGCAACATCACCCTCGTCATCTCCGTCGCGCCCGCCCTCGGCCCTGCGGTCTCCGGTGTGCTGCTGCAGCTGGGGACATGGCGCCTGCTGTTCTTGGCCGTACTGCCCATCGCCGGAGCCATGGCCATATTCGGTCGGCGCAAGCTGGTGAACATCGGTGAGCCGCAGGCGGGCCCGATCGACTGGTTGTCCGTCCCCCTGGCGGCAGCGGGCTTCGGCGCCCTGGTCTACGGCCTGAGCGGGCTCGGTGCCGGGGACGCGGCCCAGGCCCCCATGCCCCCTGAGGCCACGACCCTGGCCGGCGCCGTGCTGGTAGGCCTGTTCGCATGGCGACAGCTGGCACTGCAGCGCTCGTCCACACCGCTGCTGGATCTGCGCGCCCTGACCTTCCGTCACTTCTCCGTGGCACTCGGCCTGATGTGCCTGTCGTTCATGGCCCTCATGGGCGCGTTCATCCTGCTGCCGATCTACCTGCAGGAGGTGTGCGGCCTGACCTCACTGCAGACCGGGCTGCTCCTCATCCCCGGCGGCCTGACCATGGGCCTGCTCGGACCACAGGTCGGCAAGCTCTACGACCGACTCGGCGCACCACGCCTGGTCGTACCCGGAGCCGCACTCACAGCGCTGTGCCTCGCGCTGTTCGCCCTCACCGGCGAACAGACCTCGCCGTGGCTGGTGCTCGCCCTTCACGTCGCCCTGAGTGTCGGCATGGCGTTCGTCTTCACCCCCGTCTTCACCTCCGGCCTGTCCGTACTGCCGCCGCACCTCTACCCCCACGGCTCCGCCATCCTGGGCTCGCTCCAACAGGTCGCGGCCGCCGCCGGCACCGCCCTGGTCATCAGCGTCATGTCGGGACGCGCCGCCACGGCAGCGGCCCATGGCGCCGACACCACCGCCGCCCTGGCCACGGGCATCCGGTGGGGGTTCGGCATCGGGGCCGTCCTCGGCGCCCTGGCGGTGCTGGTCGCGCTGCTGGTCCGCACCCCGCCCACTCCGCAACAGCCCGCTGAGTCGGAGGCCCAGGACGAAGACGGCACCGCGACGAACAAAACCGCCCACACACCCACCTGACGCCCTGGACGATCGGCCCGTACTCGCCGCGGCGAGCGGGCGATGGAGACGGCGCACCGGCTAGGGCTGCTGTACCCGGAATGGGCGGAGCCGGCGCGGCGGGGGCCGCCCTGGTCGTCGCGGTCGGTGCCTCGCGCGACCCCGGCACGCTCGCGTTCGACTTCCGCGTCGAGCCACGGACACCGCGCGTCCGACGCTTGCCGGACACCCCGAACGGTCCCGGATCGACCTGACGCTACGTCATGGAGGGTGCGAGGACCGGTCGATCCGTTCCAGGTCCTGGAGCATCGCCGCCAGCCAGGCCTCCACCGCGTAGAAGCTGCCCGGCGCCTCGTCCGGTGCCGTTTCCGACGCGTCGGCTGCCGTGGGAGACGCGTCGAGCGCCGAGGGGGGTGGGGCGTCCCACATCGGGTCCAGGACGGCGGACAGCAGCAGCATCCGGCCCGCCACCCGGTCCCCGAGCCTGGTCACGACCTCCGCCACCGCGGGCTCCAGCGGCGCCACGACGATGGGCTCCGCCGCGCCCTCCGCCGGCAGGGTCGGCGGCGGCGCCAGCAGCCGCTCGGAGCCCCATAGCGTGTGGTGCCCGGTCAGCAGTACCGCCTGCCAGTCGACCGGCCGCTTTCCGGGCGGGCGGCCGGATCCGGGCACCCCTGCCGTCGGGCCCCGCGGTTCGCTCTGGAACTGCGCGTAGGCCGTCTCGGAGAGGACGAGCGAGTGCCGGAGTACGCCGCTCACGGGCGGCCTGCCCGGATCCCGTAGCCCTCCGGCCGCGATGGTCGACGCCGTGGCGACGACGGCTTCGGCGGCGGCGCGCAGCAGCACGGCGCTCGAGCGCCGTACCTCGGTCTGCGCGCCGCGCGGCCAGGCGAGCAGGCCGAAGGCGGCGCCGACCGCGCTCCCGATCAGCACGTCGAGGAGCCGGACCTCGGCAAGCCGCCAGGTGGCCACCGTCAGCTGGGCGAACACCATGGAGACCACCAGCGCGAAGAACGCCTGCGCCCAGCCGACACCCTTCACCGGCCCCACCGTGAAGGTGATCAGCAGCAGCGGGGGCACCATGGCCGCGTACACCGTGGTGTCCGTCCCGATCAGGGCGAGCAGCCCCGCTGTGCACAGGGCCCCGATCAGGGTCCCGGCGAGTGCCTGGCGGATGCTGCCCCAGGTCGCGCCCAGGGTCGTGCGGGTCAGCGTCAGCGTCGCGAGGAGTGCCCAGAAGCCGTGCGGCAGGGTGGCCAGTCCGGCGACGGCCCGGGCGGCTGCCAGCGCCAGACTGATCCGCACCGCGTTCTGGAAGAAGACCGACCGGCTTCCCGCGTTGCCCACCAGCCGTCGCCACCACAGCTGCGGCGCCCGCATCCTCGCGTACCAGAATTGGCCGACGGGCAGTTCGGCCCCGTCGACGAGCCGTCCCCCCACGGCCAGTCCGGCGGCCGTGGACAGCGCCAGCGCGGCGTCGGCCACTTCGAACAGGGCCGCGCGGCGGCGCAGCGTCTCGGGGGCGGCCGACCGGGTCGGTAGGGCGGCCAGCAGCGCCCGCTCCTGGGCAGGTCCGGAGTGCGCCGCCCCCGCTCCGGGGCCGCCGCGCAGCAGCGCGGCGGTGTCCGCCGCGGACCGCCCGACGGCGCGCAACAGGTCCAGGCCGGGGTCCTCCGGAGTCCGGCCCGGCTGGACGGCGGGTAGCCGTGCCAGTCGGTTGAGGAGCGTTCGTGCCGAAAGGCCGGTGTGGGCCAGGCCCCGGGAACGGACCCCGGCCCCGGCGGGCCGCTCGGCCTCCGGAACCTGCGAGGGCCGCAGCGCCTCGGCAGCGGCTCTGGCCGCCTCCGCGGTCGCCGGTGACAGTCCGAACGGGGCGCGGGACAGCTCCCCGGCGACGCGTTCGGCGGTGACGGCGGCGCGTGCGGCGATTTCCCGGTACGGCACGGTTGGGGGTTCGGGGAACACGAAGGTCTCGGCGAGGACCAGCAGGAGGATTCCGACCGTGGTCCCGGCCAGCCTCTCGTCCAGGGTTTCGGGGGCGTACGGCGGGAAGGACGGCAGGATGAACAGCAGCTGGAGCCCTGGCGCGGCGCCCGCCGGGCGTGGCCCGCCCACGGCGACGAAGGCCAGCGCGAAGCCGATGACGAGCATCCCGGCCACCGCGCTCCAGGTGCGTACGGCCAGGAACGTGCCCACCGCGACCACCACCCAGGCGGCCGGAAGCAGCTTCAGCAGGACGACGGCCCGCTGCCGCCCGGTCCCCGGGATGCGCGAGAGGCCGGCCAGCGACACAGCGGCGAAGAGCGCGTACGTGGCCGCGACGGGCTGATCGAACCCGTACAGGAACAGATAGAACCCGGCCCCCGCGGCCAGCGTGACACGCAGCGAGCGGCGGCCCGCGCCCACGTAGGCGTCGGGCAGCCGGAGCACACCGCTCACCCGGCCCGCCCCTTTGGCGCCCGGGCGGCCGCCGGCACCGTCGGCACCCATGCCACCAGGATCGGACACCCGCCGCGCCCCGGCACCCCACGCCTTGTTGCGGGGTGGCACGATCGATCAGCCGACGGCGTCACCTGCCGCCGCTCCCCGGCCCGGTCCGATCACCCTGTTCTACAGGCGCCGGCTGCGGGCGGCGACGAGCTTGCCCCCGGCGAATCCGTCCACTCGCACCGACTCGGCGGCCGTCGCCCCCGGCACCACGACCTCGGCCTGGCCGTCGGGGATGTCCACGGACGTGCGGGGCCGCTGGTCGAGGTACACGTCCACGCGATCGACGTTGGCCGTCTTGAGCATGAGACGGAGCGAGCCGTCGGCGCGTGTGGCGTCCGTGATGGTCAACTCCCGTACCGGCTGCGCCTTGAGGAGTTCGCCGGCACGTGCCATGAGATCGGCGTTGCCCTCCAGGAGGTCCCGGCGAGTCATCCGGTGACGCGCGTCCGGCACGACGCCGAGGTCCTCCAGGGGCGTACCGGCCCGGTCGCCGACCCGCAGAGACCGGCGGATCGAAACGCGCATGCCCGCTCCGTTCGGCAGCGGGCGGTACGGCGAGGGGGTGACCGGGAAGGTGATGATGTCGGCCTGCGCCCACACATTGGCGCCGCCGGCCCCCGTGTTGTCGTCGGTGCCGAGCACGGTGCCGATCTTGTGGTCCTGGAAGCCCGCGGCGAACATGTCGGTGGCGGAGTAGCAGCGGGCGTTGGTGATGAGAACGACCGGGCCGAAGTACTGCTGTCCGATGGCGTTGGCGGAGGCCTCCGGGGTGATGGGCAGGGCGTCGGAGAAGGCGGCGCCGATCTCGACGGCCTGCTCCATGGACTTCACCCAGGGGCGGAGGCTGGGGCTGCTGCGGCAGATCCGCAGATTGAGGGGGGTGTTGATGAATTGGAACGGTTCCGGCGTGATCCGACGTGGTGTCAGGGTCTGGAGGATGAACTCCGATGCCAAGATCGAGCCGCCGCCGTTGTCACGCACGTCGACGATCAGACCGTTCTGGGGCAGCAGCCCGATGAGCCGGATGAACTCCTCGACGAAGGCACCGGAGTCCAGGACGAAGAAGGTGTGGATACGGATGTGACCGAAGGTGCCTGAGGGGGTCTGGACGGTGCGGGCGGTGAAGACGTTCGGCATCATGCTGACGATCTCGCCCGCCGCGGAGTCGGGGGATTCTCCCGCCTCCACGGCCCGCTGCTGCTCGATCACGTGCGGGGCGAAGAGCATGACGTTGGCCCGGGAGATCTCGTCGCCCTCGTAGTCCATGCCCATGAGGAGCGCGGCCTCACCGAGCGGGCCGGTCATCGGTGGGAGGTTCTCCACGATCTGCCAGTTCTCACGCAGCTCGTGCGCGACGCCGTCGGTGCCTGTGTAGCTGACGGTCACCCACTCCTCGAACGGGGGCAGATGGGCTGAGAGGGAGCGCACCGTCAGTGACTGGATGCCTCGGCTGCGGCGCGCCGCCGTGTTGCTTCCGGCGAACCGCGCGGCGTTGAGTTCGACGGCCTGCTCGATGGGGATGCCACTCCAGTGGGTGATCTCGACGCCCGGTTCGAAGCCCGGTGCGGAGAACCCCTGGGTGATGCGGGTGACCAGGAATCGGGGCTTCGGTCCATCGGTGCACTCTTCGACCCGGAAGGGAAGGAAGGCGATCTTCTTGGCGAACGGCGCGGGCAGCTGGTAGTTGGTGTGCAGGTCCCGGACCGAGTGGAACACCTTGGACATCTCCGAGTGGAAGATCCACTCGGGCGGCATGGTCTCGTCCGTCTGCTGCTCCAGCTGCCGGCGGATGAGACGGAGCCGTTGTACGGGGTTGACCGCGTGCATCGCGATCTTCAGGGGCAGGTGTACGTAGTTCTGCTCCATCAGCACCAGGGCCTGATCGACGAGGAGCATCCTCTGCTCCAGCGTGAGCGTTCCGGCGCCCGCCAGGAAGGTTTCGAGTTGCGTGGCGGCCGCCAGACGCTCACGGACCGGCGCGGCCGTTCGCGTGAGGTACTCGGCAGTGGCGTCGGTGGTGACTCGGCCCATGATGCCTCCGTTGGTCGGTGTCAACTGTTCCCAGTCATCGGCCGGCTGTGCCCCGATCGATAGAGCCCACAAATCAGTTCACCCGTCCAGCCCCTGGGCCGGGGTCCCGGGGCGCCTCTCGCCACGCCGAACGGCGTTGATGCCTCTATTGAGTACGTGGCAGCGCCCCTCATCCAGGAGTGGCACCGTGCCTGCGCATGACCTCCTTGTCCTGACCGCCGAGGTGACGGCAGCTCCGGCAAGAGGGCGGTGACCTATACACAGTCGGTGTCACGCAGCATGGGGCCCGCTCGGTCGACCCGGTGCTCACAAGGCGGTTGCCGGCCACATTCCTGCCTGAGTCCGCCATCCCCTACCTCGGCCTGCTGCCGCTCGCGCTGGGCCTCAAGGCCGTGTGGCAGGCGTGGAAGGACCGCGACCGCGGTGAGCTGGTATTTCGCCACCCGTCCGGTCATCGCCAATGCCCTGGCCCGCTGGGGCCACATCCTGCTACCGCTGATGCTGGTCAGCGTCGGTCTGGTCATCCTGATCGAAGACGGCGCCTTCGGGCTGTGAACCGGCACGGCACCGCCCTTGCAACCAGTACCTCGATACGGGTTTACCGTCGGAGGTGTCCCTCCAGCAGGGACGTGATGACGGGAGTGAGCGCGATGAGCGATCTTGCCTGGGAGCCGCAGGCCTGCACCCTGCCCACCGACGAGCGGCCCCTGCGGGTCGCCGAATGGGATGCGCTGATCTCCGAGCGACTGACCTCGCTGTCGCGGCCCCAGCCGCTCCACCTGCGCCTTGACCTGGAGGGCGGAGAGGGTGTCGAGGACCGGGTCCGCGACCTGGTGGAGCGCGAGAGCGGCTGCTGCTCGTTCTTCACGTTCACCACCACCCCTGCCGAGAGCCTGATCCGGCTGGACATCTCGGTGGACCAGGCGCACGAGGCGGTCCTGGACGCCCTCGCTGCACGCGCCTCTGCCGCCGGGGAGCGGCGCTGAGCACGGGCCTGCACAGCGGGCAGGTCGCCGAGGCGGCCGGGGTGAACATCCAGACGCTGCGCTACTACGAGCGGCGCGGCCTGCGGGCCGTCCCGTCGCCGGGCTCCAGGACCGGGCTGCGGCCAAGCTCGCCGAGGTAGACACGTAGATCGCCGGCCTGACCACCCGCCGCAGTGCCCCCCGGCAGCCGCCGTCCATGCCGAGTGCGTCGACCTGACCGTCTGCGCGTCCAGCGCCAGCTGCCCCGTCCCCTTCACCGACCTCGTCGAGGAGCACCGCCAGGCGAGACCCGCGATGTCGCTGAGATGCGCAAGCAGCTCAGTCCCGACACCGAGGCGGCGTCGCGGGTCGATCTTGGGCGGCGTAGCGTGGATATAGGGGTCCCACCACCGTAGGAAGAGGTGGCTGCCATGCCCGACGCACAGGGGATCGGACACCTCACGCTGACCGTCAGCGACGTCAAGCGGAGTGCGGAGTTTTACAACCGGTTGTTCGGGACGCAGACCATGATGGACGTCAAGGACGAGTTCGGGCCCTTCGTGGCCTGCGCCGGTCCCGCCTTCGTCGTCGGCTTCCGGACCCACCCGGCCACGAGTGCGGCGGGTTCCTTCGACGCCGCACGGGTCGGCCTGGACCACGTCGCCTTCCACGTGGGCGACCGGGGCGAGCTGGAGGCCTGGGAGTCGTGTCTCGACGAAGAGGGGATCTCCCACTCCGGAATCGTCGAGGACCCCGGTGGCCTGCACCTGAATTTCAAGGACCCGGACGGAATCGCCCTGGAGATCTTCTGCGCGGCCCAGCCGGGCTGATCCAGAGCTGATCGCTGTGCCAGCCGTTTTCAGCCGGTGGAAGGGTTCAGTCGAGGATGCCGAGGTCGGAGTCGGGCCTGCAGATTTCGCAGGCCCGTATCCCGCCCGCGGTGAGAGCTTGGCGGGCTTCGTCACGGCCGAGCGGCCGGGTGTTCTTCCCGGCCAGGCGGCAGTCCCCGATGTGAATGCTGTCCGCGACGGGGCGGCCGCGCTCGCGGAGGTAGGAGAGAACCCACCCGGGGCCTTCGGGCAGCAGGCGGAGCGGGCGCATCGCGGCCTCGCGGGTCTCGATCTCGGCGATCCGGGCGCGGACCCGGTCCAGGGACAGCACGAGCCAGTGCTCCAGAGTCCGGAGCCGTGGCAGGTCTGGCGGGAGCTCGGACATCACGTCACGCGGAGGCGGCGAGGACGCGCACGCGCCTCTGCAGCTCGGCGACCTCGGGCTGGTGTGTCTGACACAAGGGCGAGCCGCCGATCCCGTACCTGTGACAGGGGGCCTGGCACTTCGCGCACCTGCCAAGGAAGTGGGGCGGGCACATGTTCGCGGGGAGGTTCCGCGGGGCGGGGGTGGGTGTGGCCATGGCGCGCTTCCTCGGGGTCGGGGGGAGGAGGGGGCTGGTGCCGTTCCCGATGAGGGTGGAACTCGCGTTTCCCTCGAGTCGGGTGTGGCAGGACGTGCACGATAATTCGAACAGATGCTCTAATCATTCTATGAGGCGCCACCCCTTCCCCGAAGACCTCGTCACCGCCCAGCGATCCTGGGCCGCGGTCTACGCCGAGCTCGCCCGCCCCGGCACGGCCCGCACGACCGTGCTGCGCCGCCGCCTCCTGCATTTGTCGGCCGCCGTGTACTTCCATCCGTACTGGGACCACCCCCGCCCGGCGGCCGGGCGGGCGGACCTGGCAGACCTGGTTCGTACCGAGCGCGACCGCGCAGGGAACGCGTCATGACCGGGCCCTCGCCTCCGACCCCCGCGCCGTCGAGCAGTTCCTGGGGTCGCTCCCCGGCCGCGCCCCGCTACGGCATCGGCCCCGCCCAGGCCACCCAGCTGGAGGTCTACGGACTCCACTCCCTCGCCGCGCCCGCGGCCAGGGAGGAGGAGACCGTCGTCTGCCGGATCCTCGGGGGCAACCCTGCGCGCAAACGGCCACGGCCGGGGCTCAGCGCACCGGGAAGCCGAAGGAGTAGCCCTGCTCCTTGAGTCGGGGAAGGAGCAGGCGCAGGGCCTCGACGGTCTGGGTACGGTCACCGCCCGCGTCGTGGAAGAGAAGAGTCGGTCCGCCCGGCAGTTCCCGCTCGACGGTGGCCACGATGGCGTTCGTGCCCGGACGCTCGAAATCCTTGCTGTCCACGTTCCAGCCCAGCGGGCGCATGCCCCGGGAAGCGGCCAGCTGGCGGCTGTAAGGGGTGAAAGCCCCGCCGGGTGCCCGGTAGTACATCGGCTGCACACCCCCGGATGCCTCGGTGATCATGCGCTCGGCGTCGAGTATCTGCTGGGACTGGTAGCTCTGGGAGGCCTTGTCCATGGCGGTGTCGTGCGACACGGAGTGGTTGCACAGCCGGTGCCCGGCCGCGACCACCTTCTTCACGAGGTCCGGGTGGGCCTGCGCCTGTGTCCCCACCATGCAGAACGTGGCCTTCACCCCGTACTCGCGCAGCAGGTCCAGCACTTGAGGGGTCCACACAGGGTGGGGGCCGTCATCGATGGTGACGTTGACGCCGCGCGCTCCCGCCTCCGAGGCGTGGGCGATGGTCGCTGCGACCGGCTTGACGTCACTGCGCGGCGTGGCCGGTGCGTTCGCCTTTGGCGGCGAGTCACCCCCCGTACCAGCCTGCGCGGTCCACACCGAGGCGCCGGTGGCCAGCAACGTCACCCCGAGCGCCGCCCCGACCATCTTGCCGTGCCAGCCCCGCCCACCACCGTGTCGCGCCATGTCCGCCCCCTGTTCCTGCAGTCCCTCACCGGTGCCCTGGTCGACTTGCGACCACCTGTCAGGACGAGGCGCGGCGGCCAAGGGATGCGTCCGTTACCGATCACGGACAATTCCGGGGGAGTTCGCGGACAATCTCCGCGAGCGGCCGGAACCCTGCGCAGCGCATCCGAGGAAGGCCGGCTGACCACAGCCCGGCCGGTTCGGAACCCGTGCTCAACAGGCTGCCCGGCGTGACCACTCGGCCGCCGCCGAGTTACTCGATCATGAGATTCGACGCATGATCAAATTCTCGACGCTCGCCGGCACATGAAGCGTTTTCCGTGCCTCGCATCGGGCGATTTGTGAACGCGGCACTTCGCGCGTATGTCACGCGATTCAATATGCGAGACGCTGCCGGAAGAGACATTGACGTGTCCGGTTTTCGCTGCAAACCTCTTGGCCATGAGCACGTCCGAGAACCTCGCCGCGCGGCTCCACGTCGACCTGCGACGTCAAGCCGGCGCCATCTGTTCCGTCGGTTGGTAGGTCCGCCGACAGGCGCCTCGCTCCTGCTCTCTCCGCCGTGGACTACTGTGCCGTGCCGTGCCACTGCGGTAACTGATCCGATTCCTCACTGAATTCTCAGGCGAGGTTTCCTTTCCGCCGCTCGGGTCTGTCATGCCTTGCCCCGAATCCCGGCGCACCTTTTCTGGCCGACCTTGCCCCAGGCCGGGCAGCCCATCTCGTTGTCAGTTCTCGCACGGCATGCGGAAAACTCGGCAAAAACACACTCCAGCCGTTCCATCGAACGTGAACAGGACTTTCCATGACTACGACGGCGTCGACCCGACGACAGTTCCTCACTCTGCTCGGTCTCTCCGCGGTCGCGGTTGGCTGCGGCACGACGGCAGCAGGCGTCTCCGGCAAGGGCCAGACCCGGACACTGCGGTATCAGGGTTGGGCAGGACAGGTCACGTTGCCGGAGTTGGCCGAGGACCTCGGCTACCTGGAGGACGTGAAGCTGGAGTGGGTCGGCAACACGATCAGCGGGCCGCAGGACATCCAGTCCGCGGCCACCGGGCAGACGGACTTCGGCGGAGCTTTCAACGGCGCGGTCGTCAAACTGGCCGCGAACAAGTCGCCCATCAAGGCTGTCATCAGCTATTACGGCTCCGACAAGCATGCCTACAACGGCTACTACGTCCTCGAGGACAGTCCGATCCGCTCCGCCCGCGATCTGACCGGCAAGAAAGTCGGGATGAACACCCTCGGAGCCCACGCGGAGGCCATGCTCGACATCTATCTCCAGCGAGGTGGTCTGTCCGAGGAAGAGATCGACAAGGTCGAGCCACTGGTGGTTCCTCCGGTGAACACCGAGCAGTCGCTGCGCCAGAAGCAGATCGACGTGGCCGTTCTCGGCGGCATTCTGCGCGACAAGGCCCTGGCAGCCGGGGGAATTCGGCCGCTCTTCACGGACTTCGAACTGCTCGGCGCCTTCAGCGCCGGAAGTTACGTGATGACGGACCGCTTCCTCAAGCAGAACCCCGACACGGCCCGGACCTTCGTCACCGCGGTGGGACGGGCCATCGAGTGGTCGCGCAGCACTCCTCACGCAGAGGTCATCGCCCGGATGACGGACATCGTGAAGAAGCGCGGACGGAACGAGGACACCGCGCCCCTGAAGTACTGGCGGTCCTTCGGCGTCGCCGAGACGGCGGGCCGGATCACCGGCAAGGAACTCCAGCTCTGGATCGACTGGTTGGCCGAGCGGGGCGACATCCGGAAGGGCCAGGTCACGTTGGGCGACCTCTTCACCAATGAGTTCAACAGAGCCGGTGGGGGCGGCACTGCGCCTGCCTCGCCGTCCTCCTCCGCCTCGAAGAGCGGGAGCTGATCCCATGCCGGCATCCACCACACCCAAGATCGTGTTCGAGGCCGTACGGAAGGTCTTCAAGGTCAAGGACTCGACAACGAAGGGAGGTTCGGGGACACGAAAGTCCAGGGAGTTCACGGCCGTCGACGGCATCGACCTGGAGATAGCGGCAGGCGAGTTCGTCGTCCTGGTCGGCCCCAGCGGCTGCGGCAAGTCGACGCTGCTGGATCTCCTCGGCGGCCTCGCCCGGCCCACCGGGGGACGGATCCTGCTCGATGGCGAACCCGTCACCGGTCCCGGCCTGAACCGGGGCATCGTCTTCCAGCAGTACGCGCTGCTGCCCTGGCGTACGGCTCAGGGAAACGTCGAGTTCGGCCTGGAGGCCACCGGTGTACCGCGCCGCGAACGGGGAGCACGGGCAAGGGAGTTCCTGGACCTGGTCGGCCTGTCCGGGTTCGAGAGTCGCCATCCGCACGAGCTGTCGGGTGGGATGCGGCAGCGGGTGGCGATCGCCCGCAGCCTCGCCTACGACCCGGACGTGCTGCTCATGGACGAGCCGTTCGCCGCGCTGGACGCACAGACCCGTGAGTCGTTGCAGGACGAACTGCTCCGCATCTGGCAGCGCACCGGAAAGACCATCGTCTTCATCACGCACAGCATCGACGAAGCCGTCTATCTGGGTCAGCGCGTCGCCGTCATGACGTCCAGGCCGGGCCGGATCAAGCAGATCGTGCCGGTCGCCCTCGACTCCCGCACCACCACGGACGACCTCCGTTCCAGTCCCGAGTTCGCACACCACCGCCACGAGATCTGGTCGCTGCTCCACGACGAGGTGGCCAGAGCTCAGCAGTTGGAGAAGGAGGAGGCTTCCGTATGAGCCTCACGACTGGCACGTCCACCGAAACGACGCCCCCAGCGGGACCGGTGAGCCTCGCCGAAGCCATCCATGCCCCCTCCCTCTCCTCGCCGGTGTCACCTCCGGCGCCGTCGCAGCGCCGAGCCCCCGCCCGGGAGACATTCGTCCACCGGGCGGCCCACCGACTGCTGTCCCTCCTGGCGGCCGGGGCCACCAAGTCCGCGGCGATCGTGGCTCTGCTGCTGCTGTGGGAGACCGCGCCACGGCTCGGGCTGGTCGACCAGACCTTCCTGCCACCGTTCAGCGAGGTCGCCGCCGCCTGGTGGGAGCTGGCGGCCGACGGTCAGCTCGCCGACAACACCTACGCCAGCCTGGTCCGATCGTTCAGCGGATTCGGTCTGGCCGTGGCCGTCGCCGTACCTCTCGGTCTGCTGATCGGCTGGTACCGGCCTGTCGCCGCTCTGCTCGGTCCGCTGCTGGAGGTGTTCCGCAACACCGCCGCGCTGGCCCTGCTGCCGGTCTTCGTCCTGCTGCTGGGCATCGGCGAGACCTCGAAGATCTCCATCGTGGTGTACGCGTGCACCTGGCCGATCCTGCTCAACACGATCAGCGCGGTACGCCATGCCGACCCCACGCTGCTGAAGCTCGCGAAGTCGATGGACCTGTCCACGCCCCGTCTGTTCCAGAAGGTCATCCTGCCGTCCGCCGTGCCGGTGATGTTCACCGGCATCCGGCTGGCCGGAGCGGTGTCGATCCTGGTGCTGGTCGCCGCCGAGATGATCGGGGCGAAGGCAGGGCTCGGCTATCTGATCAACTCCTCGCAGTACAACTTCGCGATACCGCAGATGTACGCGGGCATCATCACGATCTCCGCCATCGGCGTGGCCTTCAACCAGCTTCTGGTGGCCCTGGAACGCCGGCTCAGCTCCTGGCGCGTATCCGGCGACGACTGAACCCGCCACCCTCTCGCCTCGCCGCCCCCGATCGTCTCCCCCCCCCGGATCCGAGGAACCCATGACCGCGACCAACCCCCGCCAACTGCATCTCAACGCCTTTCTGATGAACGCCGGTCACCATGACGCCGCCTGGCGCCACCCCCGCACCCAGCCCGAGCGGGTCACCGATCTGCGCTACTTCCAGGAGCTCGCCCAGACCGCCGAGCGCGGCCTGCTCGACTCGGTCTTCCTTGCCGACGGTCTCGCCCTGTGGGGGAACGCCCGGTACAACGCGCTCGGCGGCTTCGAACCGCTCACCCTGCTGTCCGCGCTGGCGGCGGTCACCGAGCACGTCGGACTGATCGCCACCGTCTCCACCACCTTCAACGAGCCCTTCCACACGGCCCGCAAGTTCGCCTCCCTGGATCACATCAGCGGCGGCCGGGCCGGCTGGAACATCGTCACCTCCGGCACCGTGAACGAGGCCCGCAACTTCGGGCAGGACGAGCACCTGGAGCACCGGCTTCGCTACGAGCGGGCTCGGGAGTTCGTCGACGTCGCCACCAAGCTGTGGGACAGCTGGGAGGACGACGCGATCCTGCTCGACCGAGACCGCGGTGTCTACGCGGACACCGACCGGGTGCGGGAGATCAACCACCGCGGGGACTACTTCGGGGTGCAGGGTCCGCTGAACGTTCCGCGCAGTCCGCAGGGCCACCCGCTGCTGGTGCAGGCCGGTTCGTCGGAGGATGGCAAGGAGTTCGCCGCGCAGTACGCCGAGGCCGTCTTCACCGCCCAGCAGACCCTCGCCGACGGCCAGGCCTTCTACAAGGACCTCAAGTCCCGGCTCGCGCACCACGGCCGCGCCGAGGACCAGTTGCTCGTACTTCCCGGTATCGCCCCTGTCATCGGCTCGACCGAGGCCGAGGCACGCGCGCTGGAGCAGGAACTCACGGAGCTGCAGATCCCCGAGTACGGGCTCGCCCAGCTGTCCGGGATGCTCGGCACCGACCTGACGGGGCTGCCGCTGGACGGGCCGCTGCCCGAGCTGCCGGAGGAGCGGGACATCAACGGCAACAAGAGCCGCTTCACGCTCGTCGCCGACCTGGCCCGTCGCGACGGCCTCACCCTGCGCGAGCTCATCGCCCGCCTCGGTGCCGGCCGCGGCCACCGGGTGTTCGCCGGCACCCCCGAGCAGATAGCCGACCAGATCCAGGAGTGGTTCACCCAGGGCGCCGCCGACGGCTTCAACATCATGCCGCCCCATCTGCCGGGCGGCCTGGAGGACTTCGTCGACCACGTCGTACCGATCCTGCAGCGCCGCGGCCTGTACCGCACCGAGTACACCGGCCGTACCCTGCGCGAACACTACGGCCTGGCACGCCCCGCCAACCGGCTGGCCGCGGCGGTCGCAGCCGACGGACGGCCCGTATGACCGGGCTCGACCTCGTCTCGGACGTCCTGGTGGTCGGCGGAGGGCCCGCGGCGACGTGGGCCGCGCTCAAGGCGGCCCAGGCCGGCGCGGACGTGATTCTGGCCGACAAGGGCTACTGCGGCACGAGCGGCGCCACCGCCTCCAGTGGTACCGGAGTCTGGTACGTCCCGCCGGAACACGCCGCGCGCGAAGCCGCCATGGCGAGCCGGGAGGCACTGGGCGGGTTTCTGGCCGACCGGCGCTGGATGGCGCGGGTGCTCGACCAGACCTACGCGGGCATGAACGAGCTGGCGGCGGCCGGACGCTATCCCTTCCCGACAGGGCCGGACGGAAAGGAGTTCAGGAACGGCCTGCAGGGGCCGGAGTACATGCGCAGGATGCGGATCCGCGTCCAGCGGGCCGGGGTGCGCATCCTCGACCACAGCCCGGTCACCGAACTCCTCACCGACTCCTCCGGGGCCGTCGCCGGGGCCAGGGGCCACCAGCGCCAGGCCGGGCAGCCGTACGAGGTGCGCGCCGGGGCGGTCGTCCTTGCCACCGGCGGCTGTGCGTTCCTCAGCGGTGCGCTGGGCTGCAACGTCAACACCGGCGACGGTGCGCTGTTCGCCGCCGAAGCGGGCGCGGAACTGTCCGGCATGGAGTTCTCCAACGCCTACGGCATCGCGCCCGAGGGCACCTCCGTCACCAAGACCGCGTTCTACTCCTTCGCGACCTTCTACCGCGAGGACGGCACGGTCCTGGAGGGCGCGGCCAGCCAGGGCGGCCGGTCCGTGATCGCGAGGACGCTGCTCAGCGAGAAGGTGTACTGCCGCCTGGACCAGGCGGACGCGGCAGCCCGGCAGGCGATGCGGCTGGCCCAGCCGAACTTCTTCCTCACCTTCGACCGGCTCGGCATCGACCCCTTCACGCAGCGCTTCGGCGTCACACTGCTCGCCGAGGGCACCGTGCGCGGCACCGGCGGCATCCGCATCACCGGCGACGACTGCTCCACCACCGTCCCCGGGCTGTACGCGGCCGGGGACGCCGCCACCCGCGAGCTGATCTGCGGCGGCTTCACCGGTGGTGGCAGCCACAACGCCGCGTGGGCCATCTCCTCCGGCACGTGGGCAGGTGTAGGTGCGGCCCGCCACGCCTTCTCCCTCGGCGTCCGCGCCGGCACGAGGCGCCTCGCGGCGGCAGGCGGAGCCGGGCTCCGGCCGGCCGGCACACCAGGCCCCGCCGACGGATTCCAGGACGTCATCACCGCGGTCCAGGCCGAAGTGCTGCCGTACGAGAAGAACTACCTCCGCCACGGCGACCAGCTCGCCGCCTCTCTGCTGGTGCTCGACAGCGTCTGGCAAGAGCTGCGCGCCACGCTGCACGCCGAGGGCGGGAATGTCGTGCGGGCCCGGCAGGCGTCGGCGATGGCGGCGCACGCCCGCTGGATGTACGCCGCGGCGCTCGCCCGCACCGAGACCCGCGGCATGGCCAAGCGACTCGACTTCCCGACGCAGGATCCCCGGCAGCACCACCGCATCGTCACAGGCGGCCTCGACCGGGTCTGGACCCGGCCCGAGCCCCTGACAACCACACCGGACGTACCCCTGGAGGTGGCTTCGTGATCGAACTGGTCTCGGCGGAACGCTGTATCACCTGCGACAAGTGCATCAAGGTCTGCCCCACCGACGTCTTCGACCGGGGCGAGGACGGCATCCCGGTGCTCGCCCGCCGCGAAGACTGCCAGACCTGCTTCCAGTGCGAGGCGAACTGCCCGGCCGACGCGCTGTACGTCGCCCCCCAGACCCGCCCGCTGCCCGACGGCCTCGCCGCCCGCGACGAGGAGCACCTGGCCCGTACCGGCCTGCTCGGCAGCTACCGCCGGCACATCGGCTGGGGACGCGGCCGCACACCCGGCGCGCTACGAGCCGTCGGTCCTTCCCTCGGCCCACCAGGGGCCAAGGGCGCCTCACTGCCCATCACCTCCTGATCACCTCCCGAAGGGACCCCGCACATGACCACCAGCACAGGCTTCGACATCCGCAGGATCGGCGGCCGTATCGGCGCGGAGATCCTCGGCGTGGACCTCGGCGCCGAACTCGACCCCGCCGTCGTCACCGAGATCAACTCCGCGCTCCTGGAACACAAGGCGCTCGTCTTCCGCGACCAGCAGCTCGACGACGCAGGCCAGCTCCGCTTCGCCTCCCTCTTCGGCGAGCTCACCACCGCGCACCCCACCGTCCCCTCCGTCGACGGCCGGCCCCAGATCCTGCCCGTCGACGGCGACGAGGGCATCCGCGCCAACCACTGGCACACGGACGTCACCTTCGTCCGTACGCCCCCGAAGGCGTCCACGCTGCGCAGCATCGTGGTCCCGCCCTACGGCGGCAACACCCTCATCGCCAACGCGGGCGCCGCCTACCGGGATCTGCCCGAGCCGCTGCGCGAGCTGGCCGACAAGCTGTGGGCGGTGCACACCAACGATTACGACTACGCCGCCCCGAGGAGCGAGAAAGCCGCCGAGCACCGCAAGCAGTTCGTCTCCAGGAAGTACCGCACCGCCCACCCGGTCGTCCGAGTCCACCCCGAGACGGGGGAGCGCGGGCTGTTCATCGGCGGCTTCGCCCAGAGCATCATCGGCCTCGCCCCCGCCGAATCCCGCGACCTGCTGCGCATCTTCCAGTCGTACGTCACCCGCCCCGAGAACATCGTGCGCGTGGCTTGGCAGCCGGGCGACCTCGTCCTGTTCGACAACCGCATCACCCAGCACTACGCCCCCGACGACTACGGCGACCTGCCCCGACTGCTGCACCGGGTGACCGTCGCGGGGGATGTCCCGGCCGGTGTCGACGGCATACTCAGCTACGTCATCGAGGGCGACGACGCCGCCCACTACACACCGTCGGCGGGCTGAACTCCCCTCGGCCGCCGGGCGGGTGCCCCTGCCCGGCGGCCCAGGGCCACCCCCGTCCGGCCGCAGCGCTCCCCGACCGGCGCACGGACGAACCGCGGACGGCAGCAGATCCTGCTCGCTCGGGGAACTGGGAGCGGGAGCGGGCAGCCCGTGCGGGCTCCGACTGCCTGCCGCCGCCGTCAGAGCAGTCCGCTGTAGGCGGCCATCACGATCTCCATGCCGCGGTTGTCCTCCTGCTGGTCCCGGTCGATCATCTGGTTCATGACATAGGCCACCGTCATACGTGAGTCGGGATCGCTCGCGACCAGCGAGCCGCCCCAGCCGCCCCAGCCGAAGGTGTTGCCGAACTTACCGAAGCCCACCGTCCATGACATCGGCGTCCGCAGGACGCGATCCTCGCCCCGGAACACCTCCTGCCACGCGGGCTCGCAACCCTGGGGGGACAGCAGCCGCACGCCGCCGGCCGAGCCCCGGTTCGCCAGTACCGACTGGACGAGGGCGACCGATCGAGCGTTGCCGAAGCCGTTCACCGCGGGGATCTGCGCACGGCGCCAGGCCACGGAGTTGACGTCCTTGACCCGGATCGCGGCACCGGTGTTCTCCCGGGATGCGCCATCCGGTCCGGGCGGTGCGCTGGCGGCGTACTCGTCGGTCAGTGACGGCGGCGGGATGAGCGGTGCGACGCGGTGGTCATGCTCGGCAGAGAGCCCGATGTGGAAGTCCGCGCCCAGCGGTTCGGCCACTTCCTCGGCGAAGAACTCGCCGAGGCTGCGGCCGGTGATGCGGCGGACGATCTCACCGACAAGGAACCCGAAGGTGAGCGCGTGATAGCCGGCGGCCGTTCCGGGTTCCCATTCGGGCGCCTGCGCGGCCAGCCCTGACGTCACGCTCTCCCAGTCGTAGAGCTGCTCGACCGCCGTCAGCCCGGACAGGTCCGGCAGCCCTGCGGTGTGCGACAGCACGTGCCGTACCAGCACGCTCTCCTTGCCGGCCGTGGCGAACTCGGGCCAGTAGGCGGCGACCGGCGCGGACAGGTCGAGCTCGCCCCGGTCGGCCAAGATCAGCGCGCACAGAGCGGTCATGTTCTTGGTCGTCGAGTTCACGGCGGTGAGGGTGTCGCGCTCCCAGCCGACGGAACGGTCCGCATCGGCGTACCCGCCCCAGATATCGACCACCGGCTCGCCGTCGATGTAGACGGCCGCCGAGGCGCCCACGTCGTCCTTGCCGAGCAAGGCTGCAAGGGCCTCACGAACCGCCGCGAACCGCGGTTCACACAATCCGTAGATATCTGTCACGGGCGAAGCCTCAGGCGTCGTCGCCACACCGGTCAACCGAATTACGGCCGACGAAGTCCGCGGGTCGACCAGCAGGAGCTGTTCCATCAATGGTCCTTCGGGCCAGATGCCGCCGAGGTCACCGCGCCGGCCGATCATGCCCGTCCGCAGGGCATCCCACCACGGCTCCGCCCTCCCTCCCCGAAGGAAGGGCGATACAAGCAATTTAGGCATGTACAGATCAAGGCGTCATCTGACAGCCTTGCGCTCCTCGCGACTCCTGACACGTAGTCACGGAGTCCAACGGACCAAGGGGAGACATGCGCAGACTTCGCAGAGCCCTGCTCGCCGTTCCCGCTGCCATCGGACTGACGCTCGCCCTTCCGAGCAGCGCCTGGGCCGCGACCGGCAGTGCCAGCAACTACATGTGGGCGGGTCACGCCAGCGCCACGTGGACGTGGTCGGGGCCCGGCAGGCTGACCAACATCGACCTCCACGTCGAGGACGACAACTGCAACAGCAACCCGGTCTACGCCCAGCTCAGGGTGACCCGGTCGAACGGTGGGGTCTGGTACACGAGCACCCACCGGTACGACTACAACGGGTGCAGCGGCTCCGGCACGAACCACAACGACCTCACGCTGTCCGACGGTTACAACATCAAGTACATCGCCCTGTACGTATGCAACGACGGCACCTTCAACGACTGCATCGTGGGGCCGAACTCAAGCGCCAATCCGCTCGCCTGATTTCCCCTGGCGCCATGAATGTTGGGGCGGTCTGTTGTGACGCCCCAGCATGTCTTCCGCCTCTCGGCCAGGAATGCATGCGCCGATCCCGGGAAGACGAAGATCGGCGCCTCCTCCTCCCCGACGAAGGAGGGGGCGTCTCTCACGGGACTCGTCCGCCACTCGCGTGCGCTCTCCTCGAGGGTCAGGTCCCGACTACTTCTGTTCCCTTGTCGAGCCTGAGACCGGCGGCTTCGGCTGGGCGACAGGACGAGCCGGCATCGCCTACGGCCTGACGGCGTACACATAGCGGCTGAACGGCGCCCTGCGGTCGAGGTCGCTCGGGTCGTCGCTTTCGTGATCGTTCGCGTATTCGCCAAGAGTCCACAGCGCCGCCCGGCCATTGATCCGGCTGTAGCTGAGGTCTTCACAGCCGATGTTGAGGTACGACTCGCGCCTTCCCGTGGCCGCCCCCTCCCGCCACGACCTCAGTTGGCCCGGCTTCTTCGTACCGTGGCTCGATGCGAAGTAGTACCTTCCGTCGGCCGCCCTGACCGCGCCCTGCACACGGACTTCTCCGTTCGCGGCGGCTTGCCAGGAGGATCGCGCGCTGCTCAGGTAGCCACTGCTCTGGCTCCCGAGTTCCCATCGCGCCAGCCGGCAGCTCCCGCGCGGCCGGTACTCGCTCACCAGCAGCGCGGGCCGGCGCCTCGTGCGGTCCAGCGAGACCTGCGAGAACGTGAACTCTTGTGTCGCGCTGCCGCTGGCGTCGTAGGCGTAGCACTGGGGCAGGACGTAGTCGTACTCGTGCGCGTGAAACGTACCGTCTGCCTGGCGGCCGAGCCCGGGCCCCTTGGTGACCTTGAAGATCCGGTCCAGGTCGTACACCCGTAAGCCGGTCGTCCCCACCATGCTGTCCGCGACATAGAGCTTGTTGCCGTACCAGGCGATGCCGCCCGCGTGCAGGTCCGACTCGCGGAAGTCGTACTGATCTCCGCCGTCGTAGCGGAGCCCGTACGGCTCCACGAGCAGCACGTGCTGGTACGTCGGGTCGCCTGCGGCGTTCCAGCTGACGACGCTGATCCGCGCGCCCTGCTTCTCGGCCGCGAGCCTGCCGTACCAGGACACCAGCAGCGTGACGGGGGCCGAGCCGTTCGCGTCGTAGTTGGTGGTGATGCCCTGCGGCCGCCAGTTCTTGTCGACGAAGTCGGCATTCGCCCAGCGGAACGCGTACAGCAGCTCTTCCGGCTCCTTGTCAGGGCGGGGCTTCGTCCCGTCGTCCTGGTCCTCCGGCCACCGGGTGACCCGGTCCGCCTTCAGGGCCGGCGTCCTCGTCAGGACCTCGCCCAGGGAGACCGGCCCCCCGAGTAAGGAACTCAGCCCGTTGATGGCCCTCCGGTAGCTGTAGGCCGACGCCCACGTGGGAGCGGCGCGCTTCTTGAGCCTGTACCGCTCCGCCGCCGCGGCCTCGCCGGGGAGGGCCAGCCCGCCCGCCGCCGCTGCGACCGGGGCCGCTGCCATTCCGCGCAGGATCGTTCTCCGTGTGGTGTCCATGGCGAGGGATCGTAGGGCGGTCCGCTTCGTTCAACCCCGTCCCAGCCTGTCCCGGACATGTCCCAGCCTCGTCGACGAGATTCCGGTGCGACTCAACTGGGCCCCGACAGAAGGGATCTCACCACGATGTCCGTCCCCGTGGCCCGCACCGGCTCGGCGGCACCGGCAACGTCATGGGACCCGGAGTCGGAGGCAGGCGAGGGTGACCATGGCTCGGTAGTGGGTGGCGGGTTTGTCGTCTGATCGACCCCACCCGGCTCAGGGACACCCTCCTGGGCGAACGCCGCTGACCGGCACAATGTCCCGATGACCCTCTTCAGCTGCGGGAACTGTCGGAAGCCACTCACCGGAGATCTCAAGGAAGCACGCCCCTCGCGGAACACCGACCAGCGGTCCCGCCATCGGATCGCCCCTCCGCGGATGGTCCAGGGCGCCTACGCGATCAGCCAGGACGCCAGTCTCTTCATCCTGCATCCCGACGACGTACCGGGAACGGCTCCGCACCCGGACCATGAGCGCCGCAACGGCTGCTGCGGACTCGACGGCCAGGATGGGCCCAATCTCGTCTGCGCAGCCTGCGGCGCCGATGTCGCCACCAAACAGTCAGACTGCTGGACCCAGAACCTGGTGGCGCTGACCGCCGCCGCAGTCGTCAGCGGAGCCGAATCGCCAGCCTGAACTCGTTGACTCTCGGCGCTGCCTCGCGCACGTTCGCCGGAACATGTGCGCTTGGCTGAAGGTCTTCTGGCCGCCGCCACCGTGAGCGCCACGACCCTCGCACCGCTCTCGGACGAGGTCCGGAGGGCCAGGTGCTTCGGCGTCGTGGGACCTGGTGCTCGAACCAGTCCGACGGCACTGAGGTCTCCGATCCCGTCCTGCGGGCGCGATTAGATCGGCCGGCCCGATCCTCGGGTCGGCGACTGACGTCGTAGACGTGAACGCATGACGAGCCAACGGCATGGCATCCCGGCGAGATCGTGCCAGACAGTGGGATCTACGAATGCGATGGCAGCGAGCATCATTGGAGCACCGATGTGAAGGGGGCACCGGTTCCCGCCGCTGCCGACGGGCTGTGCGGGTGAGTTCTGGACGCTGAAGACGCAGGCCCATCCCGAGACCTACCCGGGCTGACCTGGGTTGATCGTTCCGCGTGGGCGGGTCGGCGTAGCATCAGGACCTGGGCACCACCATGCAGCACGATCCATACCGGCCGCGACGCAGCTCCTGCTGTGGGGCCCACGGGGCGGCAGCGTCGCCTCATCATTCGGGGTCACGAAAGGGCGGGCGCCATGGTTACGTGGTTGCACGACCGGCGGAGGCACTCCTCGCCCCCGACCACGGATCACAAGACGTTTTCAGACCCGACCGGTGCCGCCCAGGTCACCCTCGATCACACCAGCAGCTCGTGGGAGTACGTCCTGCGGGCCAGCGGCGAGTTCGACCTGGAGACCGTCGGATGCCTGCAGCTCGCCTTGCACGCCGTACCGCAGACTCCCGCCGGCCGGACGGTGATCGACGTCTCCGGTGTTACTTTCGGTGACTCCTCGTTCCTCCACGTCCTCATCGGCGCGCACTTCCAACAGAACCGCCTGACCATCGCGGGTCCGCTGCCGACCGAGCTCCGTCGTCTGTTCGAGCTCACCGGAACCCTGCGCATGTTCGACATCGTGCCGCACTACGCGCTGAAGCAGCCTGACCATAGGTCGTCGGGCGTCCGTGAGCCGCGCGGAGAGGCCTGACGAGCAGGGCGGCTATCGTCCTGGCATGACACAGGGGTTCGATCTTGTTGAGTCGCTCCGCAGGGGCGTAGAAGGCCACCGCAGTGCGGCATGGACCTTCATCCAGAACTTCGCTGCCCACTGGGTCGGCGGCGTTGTGGAGAACGGTGACGGGTGGACCGCGGACGATCTGATCGCTGCCGAGGAGCGACTGGGTCTCCGCCTGCCGGCGGCGTTGCGCGAGGCGTATCTGCTGTTCGGGCGTCGGGAAGATCTCACCAGCAATCACGATGTGCTGCTCAGCCCGGCCGAGCTGTACGTGGATGAAGCCAAGGAGGCCCTGGTCTTCCGGCACGAGAACCAGGGAGTCGCGTCCTGGGGCCTCCTCCTCGACAACCTCGAGGAGGACGATCCTGCGGTGTTCATCCGGCTTGATCTTGCCGACAAGAGCGCCGAGCGATGGGAGGAGTGGCTGGATCGTCTCTCCCTCTGCTTCGTCGAAATCGTTCTGTCCGAGTCCCTCCAGGCTGATGAAGAGCTCTGCGACTTCCTCGACCCGGATGACGAAAGCATCGAGCTGCTGGAGACGAACTCCGTGCGTCTGCCGTTCCCGACGTACCCCATCGGCGAGGAGACCCGGTGGTTCCTGGCGCAGGACGTCCTTCTGCGTGACGACGCCGGCGCGGCCATTCTGGCCCGCGGGCGTACAGCAAAAGACCTGGACCGTGTTCGTGAACTGATCCCGGGCAACTGGCTCAACGCATAGCGCCGACGACCCCCAAGACCCTGCTCGACCGAGCTACCCACGTTGCCCCAGGTCTTCTGGCCATGCAGCTCACGCTTCACCATCGGGCTGAAGCCCGATGCACCGCGATGAGACCCGGTAGCGGATCCGGCTGCCGTCCTCGACGTTGATCTGTCGGAACGAGACGGAGTGGCTCTCGGAGGCCGCTTTCAGCTTGATCGGTACCGCTATCTAGAGGCGGTTGTCGGGTGTGAGGGACGTGAGGTCAGGGCTCCTTCGTCTGTGTGACTGATGGATTCATCAGTCGGCGGTGAGCTATGACCTGGTGGTTTGGGATGGTGCGCCTCCGCGCGAAAACGACGAAGCAGGCTCGGTCTTCGACAAGCTCTTCGACCGCTACCTGGACTCGAAAGACGTGGTCGTACCGCCGTCGACACGCGTCCTCGCCTACGTCGAGGCCCTCGTCGAGCGGTATCCCGACCATGCCGCAGATAGTCCCTGGGCATCACCGCCGGTCATCGATGAAGCCTCGGGCGCCAGACCCGGCTGGGCCTCAGTGCGCGGTGGCACACGCCCTCTCGCATTCGGGGTGAACACTGTCTCGTGGACTGCGACCGGTCCAGAAGGCGCGGATACGAAAGGGCCCCTGGACGGACCGCCGCGTCCCTCCAGGGCCGCGAATGGGGCGGGTGTCACTCCACGCGGTGGCGGTAGGCTTCGACCAGGTACGGCCCGTGCCCGAAGGCCGTGCTGACACGTTCGAGCCGACTGTAGACCCCAGCGGATACCGGGCAATCGAACCGCACGAGGGCATGCAGCAGGAACCGGAAGGCCAGCTCCGGGCAGACCTCCCTTGCACACCGTTCAATGGTCGCGCGTGTGGCCACGAACGACTCGCCTTCCCTTGCGGCACGCGCCCCGTCCAGCAGACTCGTCAGGTCGGGAACCTCGGTAGTCAGGCGTTGATGTCCGACTGCTGCCGGTCCTGTTCCGTCGGGCATGCACACAGTCGGGGCGGCCCACAGCGATTCCGAAGCACCCCGGGACTGGGCGAGCGGTGCGAGCGCTGCCAGCAGTTGGTCCAGCCAGGCCCGTCGGGCTCCGCCGAACGTGGGAGAGCCACCGAGCGGGTCCCCCGGAGCTTCCCACAGCAGGTCCAGTTCCGCAGGGGTGAGAGGGGAGCGATTCAGCCGTACGAGATCCTCAAGGACCAGGACCAGGCCGGTGGGATCGCCGTCCGGGCCCCAGTACGCCAGGGCATGCTCAACCGGCCCCGGGGCGTCCAGCGGCCAATCATTGTGGTAGGAACCGCAAAGTCCCGTCACCCCGAAGTCGAAGGCCAGCCACTCGTGCTGGGATTCCGGGTCGTGCATGGCATGTCTCCTGATATGGGGTAGGCGGTCTTGATCCAGAAGCCGCCGGGCTTGTACGACTTGTCGGCCACCAGGGTCACCTTGAGTTTGTTGCTGGTTGTCGCAGAGCAGCTCCCGTAGCCGGTCGGCGCTGTCGCCCAGGGAGCCGGAGCCATACGTGCCACCAAACATACGTTCCTTCTTGATCAGAAACTTGTGTGGTTCTGGTCGAGGACGTAGCGGACGTGGGGGGCCGCCGAGGTAGCCGCGGATGATGTGTGGCTGACGCTGGCGTCTGCGGAAGAAGCGACGGGTCTCGGCGGCGAGTTCGGCCTGGTTCTGGGCCCGGTGCTGCTTGGGCAGGCTGTGCTTGAGGTCGGCGTTCCGGCTCGTCAGGGTTCAGCTCGGGCGAGTACGGGGGCAGGAAGTGCAGCTCGACGTCGTCGGGGTGGGCAGCGAGCCAGTCGCGGACCTTCTTGGAGCGGTGGGCGGAGTGCCCGTCGACCACGAGATGGACTTTGCGGTCGAAGTGGACGGCGAGCCGGTCCAGGAAGCGGCACATCACCTCGGCGGTGAAGCTCTCGGCGAAGACCATGAAGTGCATCCGGCCTTGGTGCTGATCGCCGACATCGCGTTCACCGAGAACCGGTTGCCAGTCCGCCGCACCACGGGGGTCCTGCCCTTCTCGCCCCAGGTGCGGCCGGTGACCTGGTCGGAGCGGATGCCGACCTGGTCGGCGAACAGGACCTCGCCGCCGTCCTTCTTCGTCTTCGCTCGGATCGCCGGCCAGGTCTCCTCGTGCCAGCGGCGCACGGCCTGCGGTTCCTGCTCCACGGCCCGCTTGTCCGGACGCTGGAAGGACAGCCCCCACCGCCTCAGGTACTTGCCCACCCCGGGCTCGGTCAGCCGCACCCGGTACAGCTTCGCGATCAGCTCGCCCACCAGCCGCCGCGTCCACAACTGCCCGCTCAGGCCCACGTCGCAGGGCCGGTGATCGAGGACCGCCTGCCGCACGGCTGCCTGCTCTGCTTCCCCGAGTACCTGGTGCACCCCGACCGGCTTGCCCCGCGGCTGCATGACGAGCGTCTCCCGGCCGCCGGCCTGCCACTTCGCCCACCAGCTGTCGACCGCCTTCAGCGACACCCCGAAGACCGCCGCTACGTCCTCACGGTCCCGCCCCGCCACCAAGCGGCCACCGCCCGCAGTCGCAGGGCCTCCTGCGCCGACGGCGACAGACGCCGCGCGTCCCCCACCGGATGGCTCACCCCCCCCAACGAGCCAGAACCCAAACCGTTTCTGATCAATACAGCAGGGCCGAAGAAGTCTCTGAATACGCGGCGGCCTTGGCTCGGGAGCACGGGCTCGTCTGCTTCGATCCGCAAGGAGAGACCCTGCGGTCATGAACCGCACATCCCAATCGTCTGCATAGCCGCAGGCGCTAGTGGGGTTCAGCCGAGATACGCGTCAAGGGGGCAATGAGTAGATCTTGATGCGGCTTTACGCGTGGTCAGCAGAGTGACGCCGCAGTAAATGCGTACATCTCTCCCTGGAAGCCGGAACGGTCCGCCGCAGGTCGCGACGATCACGGCCAGGGCTCCGTCGCAGTAAATCCTTTATTTACTGCGACAGTTGTGCATACGTCTCCGCGATCGCACACTGCCCGAATGCGAGTCTGCTGTGCAGTGCGCGACGCCGACGAGGCCTGGCACCAACATGTTTGCATGGGTCATGCCCCCAGAACCTCCGTCACGGGCAGGCACTCGGTGAGCAGGTCGACGACGTCGCGCCAGGCTCGCTGTGCGTGCTGTGGGTGGTAGCCGACGCCGGGGACCACGGGGTGGTCGACCGGCGGGTGGTGGAAGGCGTGCAAGGCTCCGCCATAGACCGCGAGGCGCCAGTCGACGCCCGCAGCCTGCATCTCAGCGGTAAACGCGTCTCGTTGCGCGGGCGGCATGATCGGGTCTTCCGACCCGACCCCGGCCCACACCGGGCAGCGAATGCGCGCTGCCTCGCCCGGTCGACCCGTGGTCAGTGCGTTGACTGTCCCGATCGCGCGCAGGTTGACGCCGCCGCGCCCCAGTTCCAGCCCGACGGCGCCTCCGGTGCCGTAGCCGACGGCGGCGATCCGGTCGGGGTCGGTCCGGGGCTCGGCGCGCAGCACGTCGAGCGCCGCGTGGCCGATACCTCGCATCCGGTCGGGGTCGGCGAGCAGCGGTAGGCAACGGGCCAGCATCTCCTCGGGGTCACCCAAATAGCGCCCGCCGTGAAGGTCGAAGGCCAGCGCTACATATCCCAGCTCGGCGAGAGCATCGGCCCGGCGGCGCTCGACGTCGCTGAGCCCCATGCCCTCTGGTCCGAGCAGCACCGCGGGCCGGCGGTCGACACCGGCCGGGAGCGCGAGGTGCCCGATCATCGTCAAACCGTCGGCCGGGTACTCGACCGTACGCGTCGTAATCTTCGTCATGAGACTGGACTGTAGTGATCGTCGAGCCCGGTCCGGCCGGTGTTCTGCCGCTGGCAGAACAGCGCGGGTGCCCCTCTGAAGTACGGCGAGGGCCCCGGCGCTCAGGGCTTCAAGATCATCCCGTTGCCCCTCTGGCGCGTATCTCGGTCACACCCCCTAATGCCCCTTTGCTCTGGCTGTTCTCATCAGAGTGCGGCTCTTCCGGTTGACCGCTGCATTCACGTGCCTGACCACACGTCCCTCAAACGGTCGATGGCTCATGACCTGCGCAGACGGAGACGAGATCTAAAGCGTGTTGCAGAAGGCCGTGATCAGGGCATTTCCCTTGTATGCGTGGGGTGTTGAGGGTCGAGCCGTTGTGGGTGGAGACGTTCACGGGCTTGCGGATGGACCGGTTCGTGAAGCTGGTGAAGGTGGTCCGGGAACGGGGCGGGAATGGGCCGGGCGGCGGCCGGCCGTGGTGCCTGCCGCTGGAGGACCGGGTGCTGCTGGTGGCTGTCTACTACCGCACCAACCTCACCATGCGGCAGCTCGCGCCGTTGTTCGGCGTCTCGCCGGCGACGGTCTGCCGGGTCATCCAGCGGCTGCGGCCGCTGCTCGCGATCGAGCCGGCCTCTCGGCCCGCCGACGCGGTCGAGCGGCTGTGGATCGTGGACGGCACCCTGATCCCGGTGCGCGACCGCACGGTCGGAGCGTCCTCGCGCAACTACCGGTTCTCGGCGAACGTGCAGGTCATCATCGATGCCGACACCAGGCTCGTGGTTGCCGCGGCACGGCCGGCCCCGGGCAACAAGGCCGATGCCCAGGCCTGGCGGAACTCCGGCCTCGCCCAGCACTGCGAAGGAGTCACGGTGCTGGGCGACGGCGCCTACATCAATACCGGCCTCGTCGTCCCGCACCGCAAACGCCCCGGCCGGGACCTGTTGTCCGGCGAGGAAGAGGACAACGCCGAGCACCGGCGGGTGAGGGCCCGCGTCGAGCATGCCTTCGCCCGCATGAAGCACTACAAGATCCTCCGCGACTGCAGGCAACGCGGCACCGGCCTCCACCATGCAGTCCAAGCCGTCGCCCACATGCACAACCTCGCGCTCGCCTCGTGATCAGACCCGCCGAAAACCCACTCCGACCTGCTCGAACACAACCTTCTGCAACACGCTTTAGATAAGCACGGTGACCAGGCCGAACGAGATGCGCCCGCTCCAGGTCGGATGACTTCCCGCTCCCGCGCCGCCTGAGAAGGCGTTGCGTCTTCCGTGAGCGCGACGGGCTGCGGAGGTCTTGGTGGTTCTGCCCCATGGGTCGGAAGCACACGGCCGGCTCACCTCCTGGTCGCGCCGCTGCACATCGCTCGCAATCGAGCGGACCACGCCGTGCCGTCACGAGTCGGTGAGCGTTTTCAGCTTCGCCACCCCAGGTGACGCCGCGGCCCTCGCTTGAGTCCTGGAAGCTCCTCGGCTGGGCCCGCCGGGCACAGTGGGTTGTCTGTGAAAGGTTGTGGGCGGTCACTTCGCTGAGGGGCAGACCCTGCGCTTCGGGGCGGAAGATGATCGTGGGGAGGGATGGAACACACGCTCGAAGTGTCATCCCTGCAAGGTTCTCCGGCCGATACTTCCCAACCTCCGCAGTGGCGTAGTCGGACGGAGACATCCCTGTAGAGAGGGCAGAGGGCAGAGGGCAGAAGGCGATGAGTGTGGCTGAGAGTTGGTCGCGTGTGATGAGTCTTCTTCGGGAGCACGCGCCGGCCGATCACGCAGATCTGCCAGGGCCCGCTACGGAGCAGATGCTCGCGGCAGCCGAGGAACGGATGGGGATCTCCCTGTATGGGGACCTGCGGACGTGGCTGTTGCAGAACAATCTGGATCTGCCAGAGGGAGACGTCGACGACGAAGTGGCATGCTGCGGCTTCGCCGGGTTCCCCGACGAGGGAAGCTTCTTTCTGGGTATCCGGGCGATGGAGAGGCTCTACGCGAACCGCTCCACGTCCTGTGGATTCGACCCTCCGGACCAGCCGGACTACCCGTTCTGGCGTAACGAGTGGATCCCGTTTCTGTCGGACCAGGACGGCTGGAGGGGAAAGTTCATCGATGTGCGGGACGGGCGCGTCGGCAGCTGGTTCGTGGGTGAGATCACGGTTACGGGCGAGTACGAGTCGATGGCCCAATATTTCGACTCCGTGGCGGAGAAGCTGACGAGGATCGCCGATGGAAGCTCCCCGGTCTGTCGGTTCACCGAAGGTCGACTTGTCTGGTCGTGAGACGGTTTCCAACTGGATGACGGCCATTGCCAAGCCGCCCTCACCCTGGAACGGCAATGATCGTCGTCAGCGTTGACGTTCCAGGGAGAGGATGGCTGCGGCGATGACGGTCATCCGGTTGGGGCTGCAGCGGGCCCGGCGGAGGATCTGCCAGGACTTGAGTCGCGCGATGCTTCGTTCGACCGGTGCTCGTGCCGCTGACAGGGCTCGGTTGATTGTCTGTTGGGTCGTGGTGAGGTCCTGGCCGGGAAGTCGTCTGATGGGCGTGGTCACCCAGGGGCCGGCGCCGATGTAGGCGCGGTCGGCGAGCACGGGGACGCCCTGGCGTTCGCAGATCCGGATGATGCGGTGGGCGCGGGCCGCGGTCAGGTCGTGGGTGCGGCCGGGCAGCGCGGGTGAGATCCACAGCAGCTTGCCGGTGGGATCGGCTACGACTTGCCCGTTCACGCCGTGACGGCGGTGCTTCTGGGAGAAGTCGGCCCGGCTGTCGCCGACCCGGTCGTACTCGGCGAGCGTCCCGTCGAGCAGGACGTGATCAGGATCCGTCTCGCGCAGGACCCGCAGCAGACCGGGTGCCCGGCGGGACAGGTGATCGACGACGGCCGTGACGTAGGCGTGGGCGGTCCCGACGGATATGCCGAAGCCGGCGGCGATCTGCGTGAGCGTGTCGTGCCGACGCAGGTAGACCAGGCCGACGAGGGCGCGCTGGTGGGGCGGGAGCTTGCAGCGTCGGTCACCCTCACGGGTGACGATGAGCATCGATACCCACTCGACCAGAGCATGAGGCAGGTCGAGTGCGGCAGGACGGGGAACCAACGAGGCTCCTGTGCTGTTGAGTTGAGACGTCGAGCATCTCTCTCAACGGCACGGGAGCCTCGTGAGTTGCGGGACGCTGGCCCGTCACCCGATCAGTGGCCACTCTGAAAGAGATCAGTGAGTCCCGAGCCCCGCTCAGAACATGGTGTTGTCGTTCTTGGAGGTGGGTGGGACGACCTGGAGGACGTCCCAGTGTTCGACGATCTTGCCGCCTGCGTCGAAGCGGAAGATGTCGATGCCGGCATACTCCTCGTCGGGCCAGACCTGGCGGCAATGCAGTACGACGTGGTCACCCTCGGCGAAGGCGCGCTTGTACTCGACGCGCTTGCCTGGGTACTCGGCGGCCATGCGCTCGAAGTAGTCGATGAACGCCTGCTTGCCGTCGCCCACGTGCGGGTTGTGCTGGATGTAGGTATCGCCGACGTACTGGTCGATGGCCTCGGTGGGGCGGCACTGGTTGAACATCAGGTCGTAGAACGCCTTGGCCGCGGCCTTGTTCTTCTCCGGGTCGCTCATGGTGCCACCGTAGGTCCGGCGGCCGGGTACGGCACGGTGAGTACGTCGAGCTGGTGGTCGGCACCTGCCGGGGACGGGTAGCGCTCGGTCGGGCGACCTGCCGATCGTGGCTCCGGTCGGAGTCCTCGAACGCCTGGAGCGCTACCGGGCCAACCCCCTGCCCTCGCGTTCGTAACGCGCCCCCGGACACTCGGCGCATTGACGTCCACAGCCATCGCGCGCCCGACGACGCCACTGCCACCGGCGTGGCGATCACGGCGGCGCTCCGTATCCTCAGCACCGCGGACATCCGCGCGGCAGCCCGGGCCGCGCGGTGGCTGACCGACCGGGTGGCCGCCTCCGGCCACGCCCTCTATCCCGCAGCCGTCGTCTCGGTCGGCGGCACGCTCTCGCCCGTCCTCGAAGCCGGCCTGCGCTGCAGCCGGGAGTCGCAGATCATGCCGGTGGCCCGCCTGCGCCACCGAACTGCTGTCCACTCCACCAGGCCCCCAGCCAACCACGACGCGAGGACCGGCATCCGCGGCCCAGAGAGGTCAGTAAGGCGCCATGTGACACGGCCGGTGAGCGGACGTTCCGCTGGTACAGGGGGCAGAGGAATTTCTCGGGGCGCGTCGGCGGCACCGGTGGCGTCTACGACAGGGGCCCAGCGACCGCCGCCGCGTCGTCCGTCACCGGCAACCAGCCCGACCAGCTCGACGGCACCAAGCCCGTCACCGGCTGCACCAGCTGACCCATCCTTTCAGCAGGCTGGAGCCTGGCCGGCGCGGCGTCCCAGTACGGACAGGAGGCCCGTACTGGGGCACCTGGTGGGTACGCCTAGCCGGCGTCCAACGCAGCCGCCTGAACGCCAGGCACGCTCTCCGCCACCCGAAGAGCCTGTTCGTCGCCGCAGCCCGTCTCGCCGACGAACACGATCCCGCCGTTGTGCGACATCGACACACGCTGTTGCGAAGTCCGGACCGCGGGGAGGGCCCGGCCGCCGTCGAACGGCTGGCAGCGGGCGAGGAGTTGGCGGTGCACAGCGGATGCGGCGGCCAGCCATGCCGATGCTGCGGGTACGGCCCGCGATGCGGGGTCGGCGATCAAGGTGGAGGGGGATGCCTGCGTGCGTGGCGAAGCAGGTCTCAAGACCGGTCAGGAATCGAGAAGCCCCGGTCGCCGAGCAGCCTCTAGCGTGATGGTCATGGCAATCACCGCTTCCACCGCATCCAACACGTCCCTCGCGTCCGTCACCCTCGAGGTGGCCGACCCCGAGGCCGCCCGCCGCTTCTACACCGCCTTCGGAGTGGAGTCGCTGATTCACCTGCGGGCGTCCGAGGCACCCACCACCGGATTCCGCGGCTTCACCCTGGCTCTCACGGTGTCCCAGCCGGCCACCGTAGACAGCTTCCT
>NZ_JBEYYW010000031.1:0-94210 GCF_040645695.1 Streptomyces sp. NPDC046712
TTGTCCCCCGTGATGCGGTACTTTCCGCCCATTCCGGGGGGTGTGAGCATGCTCATGGACGCAGCGTAATGCCGCTGGTCGAGGTTGCCTACTGGCCAGCTTGCCGATCGCCGGGTAGGCGCCCAGCGGCTCGGCGGCGGCGCAGCCGGCCTCCTTGGCGGCCGCGTCGAGCAGGCCGTCGGCCAGCTCCGGACCGATCAGGTACGGGGCGAGCGCCAGCTGCACCGAGCCGGAGCCGCGCAGCTGCTCGGCGATCGCGGTGATGGAGCCCTCCTGGTCCAGCGCGGCGGCCATCACCGGGACGGCCAGCCGGGCGGCCAGGAGCATGCCGGTGATGCCGGCGGCCTGGACCGCCTCCTCGCCGCCGACCGTGGCCAGGACGATGCCGTCGGCGGCCGTGGCCACCGTGAAGAGCCGGGCGCGGTCGGCGCGGGCCAGACCGGCCTCCGAGAGGCGCACGTGCAGGGCCTCGGCGAGCAGCGGGTGCGGGCCGAGGACGTCCGTCAGCTCGGCGACGTTGCCGCTGTCCATCACGGCCTGGCGGATGCGTCGCATCAGGGCGCTGTCCGGGCCGGCGAGCAGCGGCACCACGACGGCGGCCGGGCCCTCGGGGGCGCTGACCTCGCGGCCGGCGGCCATGGCCAGCTCGTACCGCTCGGTGCGCAGCGTCTCGGCCCGCGTCAGCACGGTTCCGAGGGTCGGGTACTCGGCGTCGTCACCGTCCAGGTAGCCGATCACGGCCTCCAGGCCGGGCAGCTCGGAACGGGCGATGCTCACGACCTCCTCGGCCAGCGAGCGTATGGCGGCCGACGGCGTGCCGGGGACGGCGAGGACGAGTGCGGGAGCGCCCTCGGGAGCCGCCACGGGTTCGGGGCGACGGTGCCGTCCGGGCTGACGGGGTCGCGGCATTCGTACAGGCAGGCCGGAAGCAGGCCCAGTGGGGGAGCTCATGGCGCCGCATGTTACTGGTTTTGTCCGGCGCGCAGTGCGGTGAGGTGCAGCAGAGCGTTATCTGCCCCTCTTTGTCCGAACCGTCGTTTACCGGGTCAATTGCAGCAACTGAGGCTCCGTGGGCAGGCGGAGCGTGTCCATGGCGAGCCAGCCGGCGAGGGCGAGCGACCCGGCGAGCGGATCCCCGGCCGCCGGCGTCCGGCGGGCGTGCGGCAGTTGCTCGGCCAGCTCCGCGCGCAGCGGCACGAGGAGCGGGTCGCCCATCTTGAACAGACCGCCCGTCAGAGCCACTTCGGAAGCCTCTCCGGCCGGGCACACGGCGGCCGCGGCCTCGGCCACATGCACGGCTGCCTGTCGCAGGATCCCCGTCGACACCGGGTCGCCGGCCGTGGCGCAGTCGGCCACGTCGGGGGCGAAGGAGGCCAGCACGGCGGGCCGGTCGGGTCGCGGATACAGCACCCCCGGCAGTCCGGCGGCGGGACCGAACCGCTCCTCGGCCCGTGCGAGCAGCGCCGGCGAACCGCCGCGCCGCCCGTCGAAGGCCCGCATCGCCGCCTCAAGACCGGCCCGGCCGATCCAGGCGCCGCTGCCGCAGTCGCCGAGCAGATGGCCCCAGCCGTCGGCCCGGCGCCACGTCGTCAGATCCGTGCCGAGCGCGATCAGACCCGTGCCGCCCGCGACCACCGCCCCGGGCCGCTGCCCGAGGGCTCCCGCGTACGCGGTGACGGCGTCGGCGGCCAGCGCCAGGCGTCGTACCCCGAGCGCCTGGTCCAGAGCGCCGGGCAGGACGGCGCGCAACTCGTCGCCGAGCGTCGCCATTCCGGCGGCACCGACCGCCAGGGCGACCACGGGCCCGGCCCCGGAGCGGTCCCGCATCGCCTCGACGGCGGGCAGCACCTGCGCGAGAAGATGGGCCGCCTCGATCCCCCTGGGACCGGTCCGCACGGGCTCACGGGACGTCACGGTCTCCACGGCGATCCCGTCCGCCGGCCGCCCCAGGGCGATCCGCAGCCCGGACCCGCCCGAGTCGACCCCGACGACCCAGGCCCCGTCGGTCACGGCAGCCGCCAGTCCACCTCCTGCGCCCCCTGGCGCAGGAGCAGTTCGTTGGTCCGGCTGAACGGCCGCGACCCGAAGAAACCGCGGTCCGCCGACATCGGCGAGGGGTGCGAGGACTCGATCGCCGGCAGGTTGCCGAGCAGGGGACGCAGATTGCGCGCGTCACGCCCCCACAGCACGGACACCAGCGGCTTCCCGCGGGCGGCCAGCGCCCTGATGGCCTGTTCGGTCACGGCCTCCCACCCCTTGTCGCGGTGGGCGCCCGGCTTGCGCGGAGCCGTGGTGAGCGCCCTGTTGAGCAGGAGCACCCCCTGACGGGTCCAGGGCGTCAGATCGCCGTTCGAGGGCCGGGGCAGCCCCAGATCGGTGTGCATCTCCCGGAAGATGTTGTCCAGGCTCGGGGGTACGGGATTCACCTCCGGCGCCACGGAGAAGCTCAGGCCCACCGCGTGCCCCGGCGTCGGATACGGGTCCTGGCCGACGATCAGGACCCTCACCTCGTCGAAGGGCTGCTGGAACGCCCGCAGGACGTTCGCTCCGGCAGGCAGGTAGGTCCGCCCGGCGGCGATCTCCTGACGCAGGAAATCGCCCATAGCGGCGATGCGTTCGGCCACGGGCGCGAGCGCGTGCGCCCACCCCGGCTCGACGATCTCATTCAACGGTCGTGCTGCCACGGGCGTCACTCTACTGGCGCAACCCCTCGGCCTCTCACGCGATCACCGCCGCGCGCACGCACAGCACGTCCGGCAGATGCTCCGCCAGCAGCTGCCAGCTGTCTCCGTCGTCCGCGCTGGCGTACACCTCGCCGTTGCGGTTGCCGAAGTAGACACCCGAAGGGTCCCCGTCGTCCGTGCACATCGCGTCCCGCAGCACCGTGCCGTAGTGGTCGCCCTCGGGCAGTCCGGCCGTCAGCGGCTCCCAGCTGCTCCCCGCGTCACTCGTACGGTAGACACGGCAACGGTGCCCGGCGGGCACCCGGTCCTCGTCCGCGTTGATGGGGAACACATAGGCCACATCGGGCCGGTGGGGGTGCGCGGCGACGGTGAAGCCGAAGTCGGAGGGGAGACCGGCACCGATGTCGGTCCACTTGGCCCCCGCGTCGTCGCTGCGGTACACACCCCAGTGGTTCTGCAGATAGAGCCGGTCCAGATCGCCCGCATCCTGCGCGATCTTGTGCACGCACTGCCCGAACTCCGGGTTCGGATCGGGCAGGAAGACCGCCGACACACCCTGGTTGGACGGGTTCCAGCTCGCCCCGCCGTCCCGGGAGCGGAACACCCCGGCCGTCGACACCGCGACCGTCACCGCCTCCGGATCGCGCCGGTCGGTCAGGATCGTGTGCACGGCCTCGCCGCCCCCACCGGGCACCCAGCGGGACCGCGTGGGGTGCTCCCACAAGGGGCGGACCAGCTCGAACGACTCCCCGCCGTCGACGGACCTGAACAGGGCGGCGGGCTCCGTGCCCGCGTAGACGACGTCCGGGGAGTGCTCGGGCGCGGGGTGCAGCTGCCAGACCCGCTCCAGCGAAGCCCCCGTGTCCTTGGGGAACTTGACCGCGGGCTTCGGGGGCTCGGTCCAGGTGGCGCCGAGGTCGTCGGAGCGGAAGACCGACGGGCCCCAGTGGGAGCTGTCGCCGCCGACGAGGAGCCGGGGCGTGGACGGCCGGGTGTCGATGGCGACCGAGTAGATCGCCTGCGCGTTGAAGTGGGGATCGTCGAACTCCCACCGGCCGTCGCGCCTTCGGCCGATGAACAGACCCTTGCGTGTGCCTACGGTCAGTACTACGTCGGGCATGGCCGACACCTCCAGGACGCCGTTGTCGCGGATACGGGCCAGTCTGCACCCGACCACTGACAGCGGCCCCCGGAACGGGCTTCTCCCCAGGTCGGAGGCGTGTTCCGCGTCAACCTGGGGAGATGTCCGAAGGGAGGGGCGAGCGCTGAGCGGGGGCTCAGATCGCCCAGGCGTACTGACTCGGCGCATGGGTCTCGGCGCCCAGTTCGCGCGCCGCCCGGCGCGCCCAGGAGGCGTCGCGGAGCAGCTCGCGCCCGAGCAGCACGGCGTCCGCCTCCCCGTTGGCGACGATCTTCTCCGCCTGCTCGGCCTCCGTGATCAGCCCGACGGCGGCGACGGGCAGACCCGTCTCGGCCTTCACGCGGGCCGCGAACGGCACCTGGTAGCCCGGGCCGACCGGGATCTCGGCGGGGCCGCCGTTGCCGCCGCTTGAGACGTCGAGGAGGTCGACCCCGTGCTCCTTGAGGAGGGTGGCGAAGCGGACGGTCTCGTCGATGGTCCAGCCCTGCTCCGCCAGCCAGTCGGTGGCCGAGATCCGGAAGAAGACCGGAAGCTCCTCGGGCCACACCGCCCGTACGGCGTCGACGACTTCGAGGGCCAGGCGGGTCCGGTTCTCGAAGGAGCCGCCGTACGCGTCGGTGCGGCGGTTGCTGTGCGGGGAGAGGAACTCGCCGATGAGGTAGCCGTGGGCGCCGTGCACCTCGACGACCTCGAAACCGGCCGCCAGGGCGCGACGGGCCGCGTCCGCGAACCGGCCGACGATCTCCTGGATCTGTTCGGTCGTCAGCTCGGTCGGGACGGGGTAGCCGTCGGCGAACTCCACGGGGCTGGGCGCGACCGGCTGCCAGCCGTGGTCACCGGGAGCGACCGGACCGCGGCCGTGCCAGGGGCGCTTGGTGGCCGCCTTGCGGCCGGCGTGACCGATCTGGATGCCGGGCACCGTGCCGTGCTCCTTGAGGAAGGCGGCGATGCGGCGGAGCGCCTCGACCTGGGTGTCGTTCCAGATGCCGAGGTCGGCGGGGCTGATCCGGCCCTCGGGGGCGACGGCGGTCGCCTCGACGAGGACGAGGCCGGTACCTCCGGTGGCGCGGGAGGCGTAGTGGGCGAAGTGCCAGTCGTTCGCGACGCCGGCGTTCGGGCCGACCACCTCTGCCGAGTACTGGCACATCGGAGCCATCCACACCCGGTTCGGGATGGTCAGCGACCGAAGGGTGTAGGGCTCGAACAGGGCGACGCTCATGACGGACTCCGTTTCGGGGGACCTCGCTGGTGCTCGTACGATACCTTTCGTAGTACGGCATCTGTCAAACTACGAGGGCTCTCGTACAATGGGCGCGAACCCCTGATGAAGTGGAGCCGCCGCCGTGACGACCGCGACCAACCCTCGGGTCCTGGACCATCCCGCGCGGGAGGAGATCCGCCTGGAGGGGGTCCTGCACGCGCTGTCGGACGCGGTGAGGCTGCGGATCGTCAGCGACATGGCGCGCGAGGGCACCGAGTTGAGCTGCTCCTTCTTCGACCTTCCGGTGACCAAGTCGACGACGACGCACCACTTCCGCGTGCTGCGCGAGAGCGGCGTCATCCAGCAGATCTACCGGGGGACCGCCAAGCTGAACGCACTGCGCCGGGAGGACCTGGACGCCCTCTTCCCCGGCCTCCTCGACAGCGTCCTGCAGGCGGCCGGCGCCCAGGCGGAGCGCCTCGAGGGCTGACGTACGGGGGAGCGGCCCTGCGGACTCGCGCCGGCCCTACGCGCTTACGTGTCCTCCCGAGCCGCCGTCCGCAGTCCCGCCCAGTCCGGGATCTTCACCCGGCCGCGGCCCAGGGAGAGGCCAAGGGCGGACTCCGCGCGCTCGATGGAGAGCCAGCCGCGCCAGGCGACCGGTTCGAGGCCCTGGTCCCGCAGCGCTCCGACCGGGTCGGCGGGCACCGGCCGGCCGGCCAGCTCCGCCGCGTCGGCCAGCAGCGAGGTCACCGTCTCCTTGGCGCACGGGCGGTTGGTGCCGATGACGCCCGTGGGGCCACGCTTGATCCAGCCGGCGACGTACTCGCCCGCCGACGGCACTCCGTCCCGCAGCACCCGCCCCGCCTCGTTCGGAACCGTCCCCCGGGCCTCGTCGAACGGCAGCCCGGCCAGCGCGACGCCCTTGTACCCGACGGCCCGCAGGACCAGCTGGGCCTCGATCTCCTCGTACCGTCCCGTACCCCGCACGCCGCCGGAGCCGTCCGGCTCCGTCCGCTCGAAGCGGACCGCGGCCACCCGGCCGTTCTCGCCCAGCAGCTCCACCGGCCGCAGGAAGAACCGCAGCCGGATGCGCCGCGCCGCCTCCGCCGCGCCCGCGTCTCCGGACCCGCCCGCGTCTCCGGCCCCGGACCTGTCCGCGGCGTCCGTCGCCCACCCGCGTACGACCTCCAGATTCCGCCGGTTCACGGCCGGCAGCGCCGACGGGTCCGCGAACGAGGGATCCAGAGCCAGGTCCTCCGGCTCCACCTCCACCCGCGTGCCCGGCAGAGCTCCCAGCTCCCGCAGCTCCTTCGTCGTGAACTTGGCCTGCCCGGGGCCCCGCCGCCCCACCATGTGCACCTCGCGCACCCCGCTGGCCGCCAGGGCCGCCAGGGCCGCCTGCGGCACGTCCGTGGCGCGCAGCTCGTCCGCGCCCCTGGCCAGGATCCGGGTGACGTCCACCGCCACGTTGCCCACGCCGATCACGACCGCCGAGCGTCCGTCCAGACGGAAACCGTTGCCCGCGGCATCGGGATGCGCGCTGTACCAGGAGACGAAGTCCGTCGCCGAGTGGCTGCCCGCCAAGTCCTCGCCCGGTACCCCGAGCCGGCGGTCCCGCGCCGCGCCCACGCAGTACACGACCGCGTGGTACAGCTCCAGGAGGCGGGCCGGCGTCAGCCCGCGCACGCCGACCTCGACGTTGCCGATGAACTCGACGCGGTCGTCCTCCAGGACCGCCCGCAGGTTCTGCTGCAGCGACTTGATCTTCTCGTGGTCGGGCGCGACGCCGTAGCGGACGAGGCCGTACGGGCAGGGCAGCCGGTCCAGGACGTCGACCCGGACTCCGGGCACCACCGACTGCTGGACCAGCGACTGGGCCGTGTAGACCCCGCTGGGCCCGGAACCGACGACAGCGACACGAAGCACGGTCGTACTCCTTCCCGCCGCGGGGTTTCCCGCCGGAGGCTTCCAGCATGGCACCGGAAGCCCCGGCAGGGGAGAGACGCGACCGGCCCTTCGCTACATCGAGCGCATCCGGTTGATCTCCGCCGTCTGCTGCGCGATCACGTCGTTCGCCATCTCCTCCACCAGCACGTTGTTCCCCTGCCCCAGCACCTCGGCCGCCATCGTCACGGCCCCCTCGTGGTGGGTGATCATCAGCTTCAGGAACAGCTCGTCGAAGGCCGCGCCCTTCGCGGTCCGCAGCTGCGTCAGCTGCGCCTCGGTCGCCATCCCCGGCATGGTGTGGTGGTCGTGACCGCTCTGCTCACGCGGACCACCGTTGCTCTTCAGCCAACCCTCCATCGCGTCGATCTCCGGCTTCTGCGCCGCCGTGATCCGATCGGCCAACTTCTTGACCTGCGCCGATTCGGCCCGCTGCGGAGCGAGCGCGGTCATCGTGAGCGCCTGCCGGTGATGCACGATCATCATCTGCGCATAGGTGAAGTCCGCCGCGTTGGGCTTGTCGTCGGGCAGCAGCCGGGATGCCTCGGCGGGCGATATCTTCCGCGCCGGTTCGCCCGGCTTCCCCGGTGCCACCACCGCGGGACCCGTGGACCCCTTGCTCTGCGGCGCGCCTGTGTCCGGGGCCGACTCGCAGGCGGCGAGCGCCCATACGGCGGCGACGCTCAGCGCCACGGCGACAGCTCCACGGGTACGGCGGTTCAACAAGGCGACCTCCAGGGGTGGTTCCGAGGGACCGAGGGACAAGGGACGAGAGACAAGCGTCGGGGCACCGTTCCTAGCATGCTTCTCAGGGGCATCGAGCAAAAACATTCATGACATGTGTGTTGCCATCTGTTGAGATGTGCACGCTAAGGACGATACTGCCGGGGTCCATCACCCGTTCAACTACGAACGGATACAAGGGAGGACGGAGTGACTTCGTTGCGTACCACGCGCACCACGCGTACCCCGCGCGCACGGATCAGAGGTCTGGGTGTGGCGACCGCCGCAGCCGGACTGCTGGTCAGCCTGCTCGCGGCCGGCCCCGCGGCAGCCACACCCGACCCGGGTGACTCCTCCGCGCAGGGCACCGTCTCCTCGGAACAGGCGGCCGATGCCCGGTCCGCCATCCAGAGCGGCGAGATACCCGGCGTGGACGAGATCGTCCACAGCGACAACATCCAGCACCTCGTGAACATCCCCAAGGATGCACTCAAGGGCACGAACTCCGACCTGGCCTTCCAGGGCAAGTACGCCTTCGCCGGCAACTACGACGGCTTCCGCATCTTCGACATCAGCAACCCGCGTGCCCCGAAGACGGTCGCCCAGGTCCTGTGCCCCGGATCGCAGAACGACATCTCCGTCTCCGGCAACCTCGTCTTCCTTTCCACCGACTCCTCCCGCAGCGACAACTCCTGTGCCAGCGTCAGCCAGCCGGCCACGGAGAAGTCCTCCTGGGAGGGCATGAAGATCTTCGACATCAGCGACATCACCAACCCGAAGTACGTCGCCGCCGTCGAGACCGCCTGCGGCTCGCACACCCACACGCTGGTGCCCAAGAAGAGGGACGTGTACGTCTACGTCTCCTCGTACTCGCCCAACGCGGCGTTCCCGGACTGCCAGCCCCCGCACGACGGCATCTCGGTCATCAAGGTGCCGCGCAAGGCGCCCGAGAAGGCCGCCATCGTGAACTTCCCCGTCCTGTTCCCGGGCGAGGGCCCGGACGGCGGCGGCAACCCGGGTGGTCCCACCAACCCGGGTGTCTCCAAGACCACCGGCTGCCACGACATCACCGTGCTGCCGGGCAAGGACCTCGCGGCCGGAGCCTGCATGGGTGACGGCATCCTCTTCGACATCGAGGACCCGGAGCACCCGAAGGTCATCGACCAGGTCCAGGACAACGTCAACTTCGCGTTCTGGCACTCGGCGACCTTCAACCAGAAGGCCAACAAGGTCGTCTTCACGGACGAGCTCGGCGGCGGCTCCGGCGCCACCTGCAACGAGGCCGTGGGTCCGAACCGCGGCGCCGACGGCATCTACGACATCGTCGGCAAGGGCAAGAACCGCAAGCTCGTCTTCCGCAGCTACTTCAAGATCCCCCGCCACCAGGCGAACACCGAGAACTGCGTCGCCCACAACGGCTCGCTGATCCCGGTCAAGGGCAAGGACCTCATGGTCCAGGCGTGGTACCAGGGCGGCGTCTCCGTCTGGGACTTCACCGACTCCGCCAAGCCCAAGGAGATCGCCTACTTCGAGCGCGGTCCGCTCTCCACCACCCAGATCAGCACGGGCGGTTCGTGGTCCGCGTACTACTACAACGGCTACATCTACTCGAACGACATCGCGAAGGGCTTCGACGTCCTGAAGCTCGACGACCGTCGTACGGACCCGGCGAAGCGCATCCGGATGGACGAGCTCAACGTCCAGACCCAGCCGGACTACTTCGAGGACTTCGAGGACTGATACGGCACCCGGCTCCGTAACGCGGACGCCGTGAAGGGCATGCCGTCGGGCGGACCCCCGTCCGGCGGCATGCCCTGCTCCCAGTCCAGCCCGTAGCGGTGGAACAGCTCCGCCCGCAGCCGCGCCATCGGCATCGGGGCCCCCGGCAGCAGCACCGCCACGACGGCGCCCATCAGCAGCGCCCGCAGCAGCGGATAGTCCGCGTCCACGTTCGCGGAGCCGTACCGCGTCACCGTGTCCCGCAGCAGGAACGCCAGCCGCTGCTGCTCCGGACACTGCACGAACCCCTCGGCCTGCAGGATGCCCGCCATGTGCGTCCGCATGAGCACGGGGCGGTCCACGGCCAGCCCCAGAATCGCGTCGATGGCCCGTGCCATCCGCTCCCGGCCGTCCTCGGTCCTCGGCTCGCGCTCCAGCGCCTCCTCCAGCGTGAGGTGCATCAGCCGGTGCACCGCCGACTGCAGGAGCTGGCGCTTGCCCGGGAAGTAGTACGAGATCAGGCCGCGCGCCGAACCTGCCCGCTCGGCGATGTCGCCCAGGGTCGTCGCCTCGTACCCACGCTCCGAGACGAGCTCGACGGTCGCCTCCAGCAATCGCTCACGAGAGCGTCGCCGAAGCTCTTCATTGACCGATGGGCTACGCGGGGACATGCTTGACTCCTGCGTTGACTGGCTCGCAGCCAATATACTCATCGCAGCCTGCTGTCGCGCCTTCGTGGCTGGTCAGCGGGTTTGCCGTCTGTTCTGGGCGACGCGGGGGATCGTCCAGGACAGGCGGCTTCATGGCGTTTCTCCCATTCTCCTCCGCCCGGACCCGGGCGGACCGGGCCGTTCGATGTCCTGTCCCCACCTGCGGAACGTGATGATCGACACAACCACGAAGGAGTAGCCGAGCAGCCAGCCGGCCACCACGTCCGACGGCCAGTGCACTCCGAGATAGACCCGGGTCCAGCCCACTCCGAGCACCGACACCAGGGCGACCGACGCGATCACGCTCCAGCCGCGCCAGTTCTCCCGCCAGTGCAGAGCGAGCACCCACAGCAGCAGGCCGCAGGTCACCGTCGCCGTCATCGCGTGTCCCGACGGGAACGAGGCGTACTGCGCCGAGTCGACCGGATCGGGCCAGCCGGGCCGGGCGCGGCCGACGGCCCACTTCAACCCCTGCTGCACGCCCGCCGCCAGCAGCCCCGCCGCCGCCAGCCACTGGGCGAGCAGCCGCTCGCGCAGCGCCCACAGCACCACCACCGCGAGGGCGATCAGCCCGCGCATGGTCCATGGGTCCCACACCCAGTCGCTCAGGATCCGGTTGAACCGCGTGAACCCGGGCTCGGCGACGGCGCTGCGGTGCAGCTCGTCGGTGATCGACCGGTCCAGTGAGAGCAGTGGCGACCAGCCCACGGCCACGAGGACGAGCAGCAGCACGGCCAGGGCACCGGAGACCAAGGCGGAGGAGCGCATGAGCCGATCTTCCCCGAACCGCGCGCCCGCGCGCCGCAGACCCGGGCTATCCGAGCACCTTCAGTGCGGGGACGAAGGCCACCAGAACCGGCACCACCGGCACGAACGCCGCGGCCGCCGTCAGCCGCAGCCGCCGGCCCGCGGTGAGTCGCGGAGCGGCGGAGAGGAGACGGTTGACCCGCTGCGGAAGATCCGCGTCCGATGCGGAACCTGGCCCGAACACCCCGCGCTCCTCGTTCAGTTCCACCAGCGCCAGCGCGATCGTCAGTCGCCCGAACCGCCGCGAGGCGACATCGTCGGCCGCCAGCTCGACCAGCCGGTGCATCTCACCGCGGAAGGCCGCGAAGACCGGAATCCCCGGGAACCCTCCCGCCAGCGCCCCCGAGCAGTGCAGCAGCCAGTCGTGGCGCGCCCGGGCGTGTCCCTGCTCGTGCGCGAGCACCGCGTCGAGCTGGCGCCCCTTCAACCGGCGCAGCGCCGCCGTCGTGATGACCAGCTGCGGCGCGGCCCCCGGCAGCCACCACGCGTCCGGACGCTCGCCCTCCAGTACGACGAGCCGTTCACTGCCCGGCTCCTCGCCCGGCAACAGCGGGGCACGGACGAGCAGTTCGCAACGGCGCCGGCGACGGCGCGCCCGCGCCCGCCGGATCTCCCGGCCGAGCATCGCGCCGGTCCACAGCCCGCCGCAGGCCAGGATCACCGCGAGCGCCGCCGACCAGGGCTGATGGGTGCCCAGTTCGTACGCCTCGATCACCCCGCGCGGCGCGGGCGCGAAGATCTGACCCCGCACCACCTGCCAGGCGGCAGCGGCGCTGAACGTCATCGACAGCGCGAAGCTCAGCAGCACCGCCGCCACCACGCACTGCCACACCCAGAGGGCCACCACGGGCTCGCGTTCCGCCCAGTCGGACCGTGACAGCAGCCGTGGGGCCACGGCGGCGGTCAGGACGCCGAGCGCGAGCAGCGCGAGGGAGACCAACATGGCGTCCAGCCTATGAGTGCCGTACTACTCGGGGGTATGGCCGCGCACGCCAAGTGACGTACGCCACGGTTTCGCCACCGCTCGGTCACAGGGTCAGAGGGTCACGAGCATCGCCAGCATCGCGAGCGCCATGGACAGTCGGCACACCAGCGCGAACTCCGGCCGGTTGGCCCAGACGGCCGGCGGACCGCCCGCGGGCACCGCCACCGGGACGAGCCGCGCCCCCGCGCGGAGCACGTACACGACGTAGTAGGCGAGGAGCGCACCCGTCACGAGGGGCACGCCTCCGGTGCCGCCGGCCGCGTGCCCGCCGTGCGCTCCCTGGGCGGGGAGCTGCGCCGGGACCGCCATCGCCACCGCCATGTAGACCATCGCCAAGGAGCCCAGCAGATGGTGCAGATGGTGGCCGCCGTGCCGGACCGCCGTCAGCGCGCGCAGCGCCGCCACCCCGAACACGGCCGCGTACACCGCCCACGACCAGGGGGGCGGCGTGAGAACGGCCGCGGGCAGTGCCATCGCCGCCATCCCGAAGCCCATCACGGCCTCGCTCCCGGCCGTTCTGCGCTCCTCGCCCGCACACCGGCGCATTCTCAGCAGGCAGTACACCCCACTCGCCCCGCACAGCGTCAGCAACAGCCAGGCCGACAACGCCGGTCCGTGCACGGCACACCTCCCGTGGGTCTCCTCGGGGTCGATGCCCGCGCCCGGCCCGGCGTACGCGAGCGCACAGGCGTACGCGGGGGGAGCACGCCGCTGGGGCGTTACGCTCGGGGGGATCGTCAGCGCCCCGAGGGGAGACCCGAACAGCATGGACACCGCCACATCCCGGGACACCGGCCGGATCGTCTACCGCGACGCCGTCGAGGGCGACGTCCCGGTGCTCGTGCCGCTCGTCGAGTCGGCCTATCGCGGCGACTCCAGCCGGGCCGGCTGGACCACCGAGGCGGACATCCTGCAGGGGCAGCGGACCGACGCCGAGGGGGTGCGCGCCGTCATCACCACCCCGGGCAGCCGGCTGATGGTGGTGGAGCGCGACGGCGAGGTCGTCGCCTGCTGCCAGCTCGAACACCGGGGCGAGGCCGCCTACTTCGGCATGTTCGCGGTCCGCCCCGAGCTCCAGGGCGCCGGTCTGGGCCGCTTGATCATCGCCGAGGCGGAGCGCCGCGTGGTGGAGATCTGGGACGTGCGCGAGATGCACATGACGGTGATCTCCGTGCGCGAGGAGCTCATCGCCTGGTACGAGCGGCGCGGCTACCGCCGTACGGGAGAGATGACCCCGTTCCCGTACGGCGACGAGCGCTTCGGCCTCCCGCAGCGGGACGACCTGCAGTTCGAGCTCCTGGTGAAGCCGCTGGTCTGACACGGCCGCCCGCGACCCGCGGCCGCTGGTCCGGGACCGGCGCCCGCGACGGCCGCGGGTCTCTGTCCGCCGCCCGCGACCGGCGGCTCAGGCCGTGAAGCGGCCGGTGCGGCGGATCTCCGGATAGTCGGTCGTCGCGCCGTCCAGCTCCAGGGCGCGCACCAGCCGCAGGTGGTCCTGGGTGTTCACCACCCAGCCGATGACCCGCAGGCCCTCCTGGTGCGCGCGCTCGACGGTCTCCAGGGTGAGATGTCGGATGTTGAGGACGAGGGCGCCGGCGCCGACCGCCTGGGCCCGGTCCACGACGTCGGCGTCCCACAGGTCCGCCACGAGCGCGGTCCGCACCCCGGGGACCAGCCTGGCGATCTCCGCGAGGGCCTCGTCGTGGAAGGAGAGGACCTCCACGCGACCCACCAGGTCACGCCGGTTCATCACCTCCGCGAGCGCCTTGGCGGCGGCCACGTCCTTGATCTCGGCCTGGAGCGGGGCCCGTACCGCGTCCAGGACCTCTTCGAAGACGGGGACGCGCTCCCCGGAGCCCGCGTCCAGCTCGCGCAGCTCGGCGAGGGTCTTCTCGGCGATCGGGCCGCTGCCGTCGGTGGTCCGGCCGACGTCGGCGTCGTGCATGACGACGAGTGCGCCGTCCTTGCTCAGATGGAGATCCAGCTCGATGACGTCCATCCCGGCCTGCTCGGCCCGGACGAAGGAACGCAGGGTGTTCTCGGGCTCGACGCCCATGACTCCGCGATGACCGATGGTGAGGAAACTCAAGATCTTCTCGCTTCCGTCGATGTCCGGGCCCAGGTCCCTCCGGGCTCCCGGTGCGGCTCGTCGCGCAGCCTAATGACTTCGCCGCAAGAAGGAAGCGCACGCGCGGGGGGCCGTCGGAACGAGCCCCTCCGGCGTGATGATCAGGGCGCCAGGTTGCCCTCCGGTCCCTCCCGGCCCGACCGATCGGCCGGGTCCGCCGGGCCCTTCCGACCCGACGGATCCGCGAGGTCCGCCGGGCCCTCCACAGCCGACGGATCCGCCGGGCCCTCCCGGTCCGCCGGGCCCGCCACGCCCGCCAGGCCCTCCAGGTCCGCCAGCATCGACTCCGCCAATTCCAGTTCCGCCAGGTGCTGCCGCTCGCTCCAGCGCAGGGCCAGGGCCGGATGGCGCCACTCCGGCACGGACTCCGCGCGGGCCAGCGCGTCCCGGACCTCCTTCAGCTCGCCCCGGGTTCGGGCGATGTGCTCCTCGACGAGCGTCCGCAGCCGCTCCGGCGCGGCGAGATGCCCCAGCCAGACCCGCAGCACCAGCGGATGCTTGAGCACCACGGGCCCGCCGTCACCGCCCGCCCAGTCGGCCAGCGCCGCCCGGCCCGCGTCCGTGATCGCGTACCGCCGCTTGGTCCGCGGCTCCTCCGGACCCGACCGGGCCGACGTCACGTACCCCCGCGACTCCAGCCGGCGCAGCTCCGCGTAGATCTGGCTGATCGCCGGGGACCAGTAGAAGAAGCGCACGGACGCGTCCGCCCACTTCTTCAGCTCGTAACCCGTGCGCTCGCCGGGGAAGGAGAGCAGCCCTAGCACCGCCCAGGCGGTCGGGGGCAGACCGTGCTCCGTCTCCTGCCGCATCTCTTGCCTCTTCGAGACCTGACGACTAGTCATATGGCGAATCGAAACAAGGGCAGCGCCCCGACACAACCCCTGGAGGGCACATGAAGTTCTCCGTGATCTTCGAGGCACAGCTGGCCGACCCGACCGTGGAGCACGAGCACCAGGTCATCCACGACTGCGTCGAGCAGGCCGTCCTGGCGGAGGAGATGGGCTTCGACCGGATCTGGGCCGTCGAGCACCACTCCCTGAAGTGGTACGCCCATATGTCCGCCCCCGAGGTCTTCCTCAGTTACGTCGCCGCGCGGACGAGCCGCATCCGCATCGGCCACGGCGTGGTCTGCATGCCGTTCCGCTTCAACCACCCCGCCCGCGTCGCCGAACGGGCGGCCATGCTCGACCTGCTCTCCGGCGGCCGCCTCGACCTCGGAGCCGGGCGTGGTGGCACCGAGCAGGAGACCTCCCTGTGCGGGGTCGACCGGGACCGTACGACCCAGGAGGTCGAGGACGCCCTGCGGATCATCGGCAGGGCCTGGCAGAAGGACGAGCTGGAGTACCGCTCCGAGCTGATCAGGATCGATGCGCATCCGATCCTGCCCCGTCCCCGGCAGACCCCGCACCCGCCCCTCTTTCTCGCCTGCAGCCGCGCCGAGACCCTCACCCGCGCCGCCGAGCTCGGGATCGGGGCGCTCGTGATGGGCTTCGCCGGGCCCGAATCGATCGCCGAGATGCGCCGCGCCTACGACACCGCCCGCGCCGAGCGCACCGGCGAACAGTTCGTCTCCACCGTCGTCAACGACCACTTCTCCGTCCTCTGTCCCACGATCGTGCTCGACGACCGCGCCGAGGCCCGGCGCATCGGCATCCGGGGCCAGCGCTTCTTCGCTCAGTCGATCGGCCACTGGTACGGGGGAGCGGGCATCCCCGACGAAGCGGTGGTGGCCGGCGCGGACGAGGCCGCCGACATGCGCCGCGCCGCCGAGCAGGTCGTCGCCCGGCTCCACGAGCAGCGCATCCCGGTGCGCCCCACCGCCACGGCCACCTTCAACGCCGACCACGCCTACGGCACCGCCGAGGACGCGATCGCCTACGTGGAACGGCTCCGGGACGCCGGCGCCGACGAGATCATGTGCCTGATGCAGATGGGGACCGTGCCTCAGGAGGCCTGTCTGGAGACCCTGCGCCAGTGGGGGGAGAAGGTCATCCCGTACTTCGCCGAGGGAGCGGGCGCCCGATGACCGGCACGGCGGATGCGCGCGCCTCAACCCTTCTCGGCAGGAAAATTCACGGTGACCATGGGGGTGGCGCAGGATAATTTCTCTTGCTCCTCTTGTCTGGAGGAACCGCGGACGGATACGGTGTCTTGACGCGAGGTTCTCCTGTGGAGGAAGAGGCATGACGGAAATTCTTGTGCAGGACGTGACTGGTGGGGGGATATCCACCGCTGCTCCGGTGACGGACCACCCTGCCTGGCCCGAGCTCAAGGATGCCGTGGAGGAGATTCGTCCCTGGCAGAGCAAGGACGGGTCCATCGACTTCGAGGCCGAGGGCGCGCCGAACCGTGCTCTCGTCGAGCTCACGGTCGACCGCATCGTGGCCGCGGTCGAGCAGCTCTCGCCGCTGCTCCCGCACGACGCCGCGTACCACGCCGCGCTCGTTGCGGACCTGCGCAAATGGGCCGAGGGCGGCTTCGAGGTCCCGGACTTCCTGGACTCCCTGCTGGCCTTCCAGCCGGCCGCCGACCGGGTCGACGGGCTCCAGCACCTGGCGCTCTTCCCGATGTACACGCAGAACGGCAACCCGGACCGCAACCTGGAAGCCGTCGTGCTGCGCATGGTCTGGCCGGAGTGGCTCTCCGAGCTGGAGCGCACCCGCTACGACAACCCGCTCTTCTGCGGCATCACCTTCGAGGACTTCACCGCCGGGTACGACACCAACTCGGCCGTCCTCTTCCCTGAGACCATCGCCGTGCGTGAGGCCCCCGAGCGCTTCAGCTGGGGCGGCATCTTCTGCGACCGCGAGGCCGCCCGCTTCCGCAAGGTCACCGAGGCCGCCGTCGACATCCTCGGCATCCAGCTGCCCGAGGACATCGCGGCCATGGTCGAGGACCAGAAGCGCTGCGAGGCCGCCTTCGTGCTCTGGGACATGGTCCACGACCGCACCCACAGCCACGGCGACCTGCCGTTCGACCCCTTCATGATCAAGCAGCGCCAGCCGTTCTGGATGTACGGCCTGGAGGAGCTGCGCTGTGACCTCACCGCCTTCAAGGAGGCCGTGAAGCTCGAGGCCGAGGGCAACGCCCATGGCCGGGACGTGCAGTACGCGGTCCTCTTCGACCGGATGTTCCGCTTCCCCGTCACCGGCGACCGGAACCGCAACTACGACGGTCTGGGCGGCCAGCTCCTCTTCGCGTACCTCCACAAGCACGAGGTGGTGCGCTGGACGGACAACACGCTCAAGATCGACTGGCAGCGCGCGCCGGAGGTCACCAACCAGCTCTGCGCCGAGATCGAGAAGCTGTACCGCGAGGGCATCGACCGCCCCAAGCTCGTCCACTGGTTCAAGGCGTACGAGCTCGTCTCCACCTACCTCGCCCCGCACCCGGGATCGAAGTGGGCCAAGGGTCCGGACGCCCTGGACCTCTCCCTTCCGCCCCGCAAGCTCGTCGACGACGTGCTTCCGGACGAGTTTCCGCTCAGCATGTTCTATGAGGCCCTGTCCAAGAAGCTGAAGGACGTGATCGCCTCCACCAAGGGCATCACCGCCGCGAACGCTTCGCGGACCGAGCAGGCTGCCGCGTGAACCCAGTCACGGAGGAGGAGGGGACGCCCATGAACGGCAACGGAAACGGCGGGCCGCTGGAGGGCGCCGTCATCGCGGTCGCGGGAGCGGCCGGTCCGGCGGGGCGGGCGGCACTGATGCGCCTGGCCGACGCCGGCGCCATCGTCGTCGCCTCGGACGCCGACCCGGCGCGCCTGGCCGAGGCGGTCGACGCCGCCCGGTACGCGCACGGCGGCGCCACGGTCGTCGGGGACACCGTCGATCTGCTCGACCTCGCCGCGACCAAGGACTGGGCGGCGAAGACCGAGAAGGAGTTCGGCCGGATCGACGGCCTGGTCCATCTGGTCGGCGGCTGGCGCGGCAGCGCCTCCTTCGCCGAGGCCGACCCCAAGGACTGGGACTTCCTGGAGCGGCTCCTCATCCGCACCGTCCAGAACACCTCGATCGCCTTCCACGACTATCTGCTGCGCAGCGACCGCGGCCGGTTCGTCCTGGTCAGCCAGGTCGGCGCGCACAAGCCGGTGGCCACCAACGCCGCCTACAACGCGGGCAAGGCCGCGGCCGAGGCATGGACCCTCGCCATGGCGGACTCCTTCCGCAAGTCGGGGGGCGAGGAGGGCACGAACGCGGCGGCTGCCATCCTGGTGATCAAGGCACTGGTGCACGACGCCATGCGCGCCGAGCGCCCGAATGCGAAGTTCGCGGGCTTCACCGACGTCAAGGATCTGGCCGATGAGATCGCCGGCGTCTGGCTCAAGCCCGCACAGGATGTGAATGGACAGCGTCTGTGGCTGACCCCCAAGCCGTGACCCCGGCACTGCCCACCAGGACCGACGCGCGTCGTCACCACGACCCGTCGGTCCGGGGCTTCGCCAGCGACAACTACGCCGGCGCCCACCCGGAGGTGCTCGCGGCGATCGCGCTCGCCAACGGCGGTCATCAGATCGCCTACGGCGAGGACGACTACACCGAGCACCTCCAGCGGATCATGCACAGCCATTTCGGCCCGAGCGCGGAGGCCTTCCCGGTCTTCAACGGCACGGGCGCGAACGTCACCGCCCTGCAGGCGCTGACCGACCGCTGGGGCGCGGTGATCTGCGCCGAGTCCGCGCACATCAACGTGGACGAGGGCGGTGCGCCGGAGCGGATGGGTGGCCTCAAGCTGCTCACCGTGCCGACCCCGGACGGCAAGCTCACGCCCGAGCTCATCGACCGGCAGGCCTGGGGCTGGGAGGACGAGCACCGGGCCATGCCGCAGGTCGTCTCGATCACCCAGAACACCGAGCTGGGCACGGTCTACACCGTGGACGAGATCCGGGCCATCGTGGAGCACGCCCACGCCAAGGGCATGAAGGTGCACCTCGACGGGGCCCGGATAGCCAACGCCGCCGCCTCCCTGAACGTGCCGATGCGGGCGTTCACCAACGCGGTGGGCGTGGATGTCATCTCCTACGGCGGGACCAAGAACGGCATGCTGTTCGGCGAGGCCGTGATCGTCCTCAACCCGGACGCGGTCAGCCACATGAAGCATCTGCGCAAGCTGTCCATGCAGCTCGCGTCGAAGATGCGCTTCGTGTCGGTCCAGCTGGAGGCGCTGCTCGCCAAGGACCTGTGGCTGCGCAACGCCTCGCACGCCAATGCGATGGCGCAACGCCTCGCGGCCGGCGTACGGGAGGTCGACGGGGTGGAGATCCTCTACCCGGTGCAGGCCAACGCGGTCTTCGCGCGGCTGCCGCACGAGGTGAGCACCCGGCTGCAGAAGCGCTTCCGCTTCTACTTCTGGGACGAGGCCGCCGGTGACGTGCGCTGGATGTGCTCCTTCGACACCACGGAGGACGACGTCGACGCCTTCCTCCAGGCGCTGAAGGAAGAGATGACCCACGGGCACTGATGAATCAATATGCGGTCGACCGGAAATCTATTTGACTTTCGGTCGACCGTATTTTTATGCTCGCTCTCATGGAGCTGATTCAACAGATCCCTGAAATCTCCGTCTATATCGCCTCGGGCGAGGCCATCAACCACGATCACCCGCTCGTGCGCAAGATCGCCGGCGAGCTGCGCGCCAAGTACCGCGATGCATACTCATACGCCAGCGCAGCTTATGGATATGTGCGGGACACCATCCCGCACTCCCAGGACTCGGGGGACCCGCGCGTCACCTGGCGGGCCTCCGACGTGCTGTCCCAGGGTACGGGCATCTGTTACGCCAAGTCCCACGCCTACGCGGCCCTCCTGCGCGCCGAAGGGATCCCGGCGGCCCTCTGCTACCAGCGGCTCGCCGACGACGACGGCTCGAACCCGGTCGTCCACGGCCTGGTCGCGGTCCGGCTGCCGGGCGAGGAGAAGTGGGCCCGCCAGGACGTGCGGGGCAACAAGCCGGGGGTCGACGCCCAGTTCTCGCTGGGGGAGGAGCGCTTGGCATGGACGGTTCGACCGGAGTTCAGTGAAGTGGATTATCCGGTGCTCTATGCTGAACCACATCCGGCTGTCCTGAGCGCGCTGCAGGCCGCTCCCGACCGGCCGTACCTCTGGCGGACGCTCCCCACGGAACTCTGAATTCCGGAAACTTGAACGGCGGATCATGACCCTGACGCTCACCGTCTCCGACGAGGTGCGCACCCTCGTACCCGGCTTCACCCACCTCGCCGTCGAGGCCCACGGGCTCGTCAACGGCCCCAGCGACGAGGCCAGTTCGGCGCTGCTCGACGACGCGGCCACGCGCCTCGCCGAGCGGCTCGCCGGGCAGGCGCCGGACAAGGACCCGCACGTCGCCGCCTGGCGCGCGGCGTACTCCGCCTTCGGCGCCAAGCCCTCCCGTACCCGCAACTCCGCGGAGGCGCTTGCCAAGCGGGCACTCGCCGACGGTGGACTGCCCCGGATCAACCGGCTCGTCGACGCCTACAACGCGATCAGCGTCGCGCACCTGATCCCGGTCGGCGGCGAGGACCTCGACAAGATCCAGGGCGAGATGCGGCTCGTGCGGGCCACCGGCGACGAGTCGTTCGTGACCATGGCGGGCGGCGAGGAGACCGTGGAGCACCCCGAGCCGGGCGAGGTCATCTGGTGCGACGAGGCCGGCGTCACCTGCCGTCGCTGGAACTGGCGCCAGGGGCCGCGCACCCGGATCGACGACGACACCGTCAACGCGATCTTCCTGCTGGAGTCGCTCACGCCCATGACGCGTGAGGAGCTCGTCGCCGCCGGCACCGAGCTCGCCGAGTCCCTTGAGAAGCTCAACCCCGGGGCGCGGATCACCGTCCGCGACCCGGAGTGACGTTTCGGCGGGAGCCGTTCCTGCGGTCGGGCCGACCGGTCAGCCGGCTTCCTTGACCTGCGCCGGAGTCGGAGCCGTACCCCCGAGGTGCGCGGGCACCCACCAGGTGTCGCTCGCGTCCTTGGGGCGTACGGGATAGGCGCGCTGCGCGGCCTCCAGGAGCTCCTGGACGCGCTCGCGCAGCCGCCGGGTGATGGCACCCGCGTACTGGTCCGTGGGAGCCTCGATCGGCTCGCCCACCCGGATCGTCACCGGGATGTGGCTGCGCTTGAAGTTCCGCGGACGGCCCTTCGTCCAGATGCGCTGCGTGCCCCAGAGCGCCATCGGGATCAGCGGGACCCCGGCCTCCTGGGCGAGCCGCGCCGCACCCGACTTGAAGCTCTTGAGCGTGAACGACTGCGAGATGGTCGCCTCGGGGAAGACGCCGATGATCTCGCCGGCCTTCAGCGACTCCAGCGCGTGCTTGTAGGCGTGCTCGCCCTGTGCGCGGTCCACCGGGATGTGCTTCATGCCGCGCATCAGCGGACCCGACACCTTGTGCCGGAACACCGAGTCCTTCGCCATGAAGCGCACCAGGCGCTTCTGCGGCAGCGCGGCCAGGCCCGTGAAGATGAAGTCCAGATAGCTGATGTGGTTGCTGACGAGCACCGCCCCGCCCGTGCGCGGGATGTGCTCCGAACCCTGCGTGTCGATCTTCAGGTCGAGCGCCTTGAACATGGTCAGTGCGGCGCCGATGACCGGCCGATAGACGAGTTCTGCCATCTGAGAGGAACCCCTTCTTCTGTGCCTGGGGAGGGTTCTCCCGGCGGAAGTTACGCAGCCGTAGGTTTTCGGCTTTGGGCAGATCGTGCCCCATGTGGGCCCTCGTGACCAGTCCTGACGGCTTCGTACGGGGAGATTCTCGTCACGCCCGGTGGCCGTGGTGGGAATCGAACGGCGGCGTGGGACGCTGCACGGGGGAGTGGACAGCATGGAGAAGGACATGACGGAAGAACTGCTGGGCGCGGACCGGCTCGGGGCCGAGCTGGGAGAGCGGGCCACCCTGGTGCAGTTCTCCACGGCCTTCTGTCAGCCCTGCCGTGCCACGCGCCGCACTCTGGCGGAGGTCGCCGGAATGATCGAGGGCGTCGGACACGTGGAGATCGACGCCGAAGAACGTCTTGATCTCGTCCGGTGGCTCGGCATCGTCCGCACACCGACCGTCCTGGTCCTCGACCGCACCGGGCGGATCGTCGTCCGCGCGGCCGGGCAGCCCCGCCGGGCGGACGTCATCGCCGCGCTGGGGCGGGCGGTCTGACGTGGTGACACACCTCCCACATCCCGGTACGCACTTGACTGTGCCCGCCAACGATCGCCAGTCTGACGAGGTGCCTTCAGAAATCCTTCTCTACGGTCGGGCCCACGTGGACCTGGCCCGCAACGCGAGCGCGCGCTGTCCGGGTGTCTGAGAACCCACGGACCCCTCTCACGACGCCCCCGCAGAAGGACAATTCCATGACGGTTTCGCCCGAGCTCCGCACCATAGGCGCCCCTCGGCATGCCTCTCCCGACCTCCTCCGTTCCGTCTTCCGGCAGCACGCGGCCGGTGTCGCGGTCATCACCGCCCACGGGGACCGTCCCGTCGGCTTCACCGCCACCTCCCTCAACTCCGTCGCCGCGGAACCACCCCTGATCTCCTTCGGGGTCGGGACCACCTCCTCCAGCTGGCCCGTGATCTCCGAGGCCGAGCACATAGGCGTGCACATACTCGGCGAACACCAGCGGGAGCTGGCCGGCACCTTCGCCCGCAGCGGCGCCGACCGGTTCGGGGGCGCGACGCGCTGGAGCGTGGGACCCGAGGGCGTCCCGGTCCTGGACGGCGTACTCGCCTGGCTGGTGTGCCGGGTGGTGGCCCGTGTCCCGGCCGGGGATCATCGGATCGTGATCGCCCAGGCCGTCGCCGGAGACCCCAGCGGGGTGGGCCGGCCGCTGCTCTACCACCAGGGACGCTTCAACGCTCTGCGCGACTGAGAGTTCCCGCTCGGCGCCTGGCGCGGGGCGTTGGCAAGGTCACATGCCTGAGCGCTTGCTCACTGGTAACGGACTGGGTGTACTGACGAGTAATATTTCGGTCGGGGCGTAGGGCGCCCCGACCGGAAACCCGCCCTTCAGGCGCCTATGCTGCGAGCAACAAGGCAGCCCAGTTATGACGATGCAGTAGGAGAGCCGGCGTGAGCTTGAGGATCGTTGTCTGTGTGAAGTACGTGCCCGACGCCACCGGCGACCGGCACTTCGCCGATGACCTGACCGTCGACCGCGACGACGTCGACGGCCTGCTGTCGGAGCTCGACGAGTACGCGGTCGAGCAGGCGCTGCAGATCGCGGAAGAGGCCGACGACGCCGAGGTCACCGTGCTCACGGTCGGCCCCGAGGACGCCAAGGACGCGCTGCGCAAGGCGCTGTCCATGGGTGCCGACAAGGCCGTCCACGTCGAGGACGACGACCTCCACGGCACCGACGTCATGGGCACCTCGCTGGTGCTCGCCAAGGCGATCGAGAAGACCGGCTACGACGTCGTCATCGCCGGTATGGCCTCCACCGACGGCACCATGGGTGTCCTGCCGGCCATCCTCGCCGAGCGTCTGGGCGTCCCGCAGGTCACGCTGCTCTCCGAGGTGTCCATCGAGGACGGCGTCGTGAAGGGCCGCCGTGACGGCGACACCGCGTCCGAGCAGCTGGAGGCCTCGCTTCCGGCCGTCGTGTCGGTGACGGACCAGTCGGGCGAGGCCCGCTACCCGTCCTTCAAGGGCATCATGGCCGCCAAGAAGAAGCCGGTGGAGTCCCTGGACCTCGACGACCTCGAGATCGAGGCCGACGAGGTGGGCCTCGAGGGCGCCTGGACCGCGGTCGACTCCGCCGCCGAGCGCCCCGCGCGCACCGCGGGCACGATCGTCAAGGACGAGGGCGAGGGCGGCAAGCAGCTGGCCGAGTTCCTCGCGAGCCAGAAGTTCATTTAGCTGCCGGGGGTCCGGGGGTCGCCCCCCGGACCGGCACAGCATCTAAGGCTCGCGCGAGCCAACTCATCGCCCCCAGATTCTTCGTTCGCAGGAGATTGAAGTCCCATGGCTGAGATTCTCGTCTACGTCGACCATGTCGACGGAGCCGTCCGCAAGCCCACGCTGGAGCTGCTGACGCTCGCCCGCCGCCTCGGCGAGCCCGTCGCCGTCGCGCTCGGCAACGGCGCCGCCGACACCGCCGCGGCCCTGGCCGAGCACGGTGCCACCCGCGTCCTGACCGCCGACGCCCCCGAGTTCGCCGAGTACCTCGTCGTCCCGAAGGTCGACGCGCTGCAGGCCGCGTACGAGGCTGTCTCCCCGGCCGCCGTGCTCGTCCCGTCCTCCGCCGAGGGCAAGGAGATCGCGGCCCGCCTCGCGGTCCGCATCGGCTCCGGCATCATCACCGACGCCGTCGACCTGGAGGCCGGTGACGAGGGCCCGATCGCGACGCAGTCCGCGTTCGCCGCCTCCTTCACCACCAAGTCCCGTGTCTCCAAGGGCACCCCGGTCATCACGGTCAAGCCGAACTCGGCCCCCGTGGAGGCCGCCCCGGCCGCCGGCGCCGTCGAGGCCCTCGCGGTCTCCTTCGGTGCGCTGGCCACCGGCACCAAGGTCACCGCGCGCACCCCGCGCGAGTCGACCGGCCGCCCGGAGCTGACCGAGGCCGCGATCGTCGTCTCCGGCGGCCGTGGCGTCAACGGCGCCGAGAACTTCGCGATCATCGAGGCGCTCGCCGACTCCCTCGGTGCCGCCGTCGGCGCCTCCCGCGCCGCCGTCGACGCCGGCTGGTACCCGCACTCCAACCAGGTCGGCCAGACCGGTAAGAGCGTGTCGCCGCAGCTGTACATCGCCTCCGGCATCTCCGGTGCGATCCAGCACCGCGCGGGTATGCAGACCTCGAAGACCATCGTGGCCATCAACAAGGACGCCGAGGCCCCGATCTTCGACCTCGTCGACTACGGCGTGGTCGGCGACCTCTTCGACGTCGTCCCGCAGCTGACCGAGGAGGTCAAGTCCCGCAAGGGCTGACCTGCGGTTCTGTACGGTCCGGGGGCCGCGTGGTGATGATCACCGCGCGGCCCCCGGCCGTTTCGGACAACCATTGACGCAGGTCCTGGCCGACTATTAACTTCGCTATACGGATTGTTGATTCCGTGAAGCGGAAAACAGGAGGATGTGGGATGGGTCAGCAGGAGAAGGTGTCGACGAGCCTCGCCGGAGCGGTCAGCGAGGGCATCAGCGCCTCCCTCGCAGCGGTGGACGCCGAGCTCGACCGGCGCTACCCGGGAGACCCGGGCACCCGTCAGCCCGTCCACACCGTCTACGTCCCCGGCAACGTCTTCGACGCCGGAACGATCCGCTCCTGGGGCGACCAGGCCCTCGCGGCCCTCGACGAGCACGCGCCCGACCCGAACTCCTTCGCCGCCGTCCTGGGCCTCTCCGACGACCTCGCCGAGGACGTCTACGGCCGCGTACGGGCCAAGCTGGAGCGCGAGCCCATCGAGGACCTCCGGGTCGACTTCGAGGACGGCTACGCGGGCCAGGACGAGGACCACGACGCCGCCCGTGCCGCCCGGCTGATCTCGGAGGCGTACAAGAACGGCACGGCGGCCCCGTACATGGGCATCCGGATGAAGTGCATGGAGGCCGCCGTACGCGACCGCGGCATCCGCACCACCGACGTCTTCCTCACCGGACTCATCGAGAACGGCGGTCTGCCCGACGGCCTCGTCCTCACCCTCCCGAAGGTCACCTACCCCGAGCAGGTCTCCGCCTTCGTACGCCTCCTGGAGGCCTTCGAGAAGGCCCACGGCCTGGACGCCGGCCGCCTCGGCTTCGAGATCCAGATCGAGACCAGCCAGTCCATCCTCGCCACCGACGGCACCGCCGCCGTCGCCCGCATGATCGGCGCCGCCGAGGGCCGCGCCACCGGCCTGCACTACGGCACCTTCGACTACAGCGCCTGCCTCGGCGTCTCCGCCGCCTACCAGGCCAGCGACCACCCGGCCGCCGACCACGCCAAGGCGATCATGCAGGTCGCCGCCGCCGGCACGGGCGTACGGGTCTCCGACGGTTCCACCAACGTCCTCCCGGTCGGCTCCACCGAGCACGTCCACGAGGCCTGGCGCCTCCACTACGGCCTCACCCGCCGCGCCCTGTCCCGCGCCTACTACCAGGGCTGGGACATGCACCCGGGACACATCCCCACCCGCTACGCCGCCGTCTTCGCCTTCTACCGCGAGGGCTTCGAGGCCGCCGCCAAGCGCCTCTCCGCCTACGCCAACCACGCGGGCGGCGACGTCATGGACGAGCCCGCCACCGCCAAGGCGCTCAGCTCCTACCTCCTGCGCGGCATCGACTGCGGCGCGCTCGACACCGCCGAGGTCGACGCCCTCACCGGCCTGACCCGCGCCGACCTCGACCGCTTCGCCGCCCCGCGCCGCGGCGACCTCACGGCCACGGCGCAGTAACGGCCCCCAACCACCTCGCGGGAGCGGTCACCGCAGCCCCGTACTCTGTACGCGTTCATCGCAGGCGACAGGGAACGGGGCAGCGGTGTCTTCGGGGGAGAACGAGCGGCTCGCAGGCCGCTACAGAGTCGTGCGCCAACTGGGCCGCGGCGGCATGGGCGTCGTCTGGCGCGCCGTCGACGAGGTCCTCGGCCGCGAGGTGGCCGTCAAGGAACTCCGGACGTACAACGACTCGTCGGGGCCGGAACTGGCCGATCTGCGCCTGCGGATGCAGCGCGAGGCCAGAGCGGCGGCCCGTGTACGCCACCCCGGGGTCATCGCCGTCCACGACGTGACCGACCATCAGGGACGCCCCGTCATCGTCATGGAGCTCATCGACGGGCCCTCGCTCGACGGCGTGCTGGGCGAACGCGGCGTACTGGAGCCGCGCGAGGCCGCGGCGATCGGCGCCGCGGTCCTGGAGGCGCTCGCCGCCGCGCACGACGCCGGTGTGCTCCACCGTGACGTGAAGCCCGGCAACGTCCTCCTCGACAAGGGAGGCCGGGTCGTCCTCACCGACTTCGGGATCGCCACGATGGACGATCCCGGCGACGGCTCCACCACGCACCTCACCCGCAGCGGAGAGATCGTCGGCTCGCTGGACTACCTGGCGCCCGAGCGGGCCCAGGGGCAGCAGCCCGGACCGGCCTCCGACGTCTGGGCGCTCGGCGCCACGCTGTTCGCGGCGGTCGAGGGCTCCTCGCCGTTCCGCCGTACGTCGACCTGGTCGACGCTGAACGCCATCGTCGTGGAGCCGTTGCCGGAGCCGCGCAGGGCCGGCCCGCTCGGCCCCGTCCTCCAGCAGCTGATGGACAAGGACCCCGCCCGGCGCCCCGACGCCCGGGCCGCGGCCCGGCTTCTGGCGGCCGTGGCCGAAGGCGGTCAGGACGTCACCGCCCCGGCGCACCCCTGGGCACCGACCGAGCGCAACGCCGTGCCGCCCCGACCGGAGGGCTTCGGCCCGGCGGGCACGGGCGTAGGAGCGGGTGCGGGAGCGGGCAACGGCGTAGGTACGGGTACGGGCGTTGGTACGGGGGCGGGTACGGCGGACGGCTTCGGGCCCGCACAGCCGCACGGACCCGGGGCCTTCGGCGCAGCGTCAGGACCTGGCCCGGACGCCGGACTCGGAGTCCACGGCCCGGCCGCCGCACCTGGTCCGGACGCCGGACCCGGGGCCTTCGGCCCGGCCTCCGCGCCCGGCCCGGACGGCTACGGGCCGCCCGTGGCGGGGGCGGCATCCCCCTACGCACCGGCCGCGGGGGCCGGGTTCCCTCCTGCCGGGCATCCGACGTCCGGGGCACCGGCGCAGGGCGCCGCCGCCCAGGCGGCCCCGCCGGCACCCCGCAAGAAGCGTTCCGCGGCGCTCGTCGCCGGGGCGGTCGCGGCCGTTCTGCTGGTCGGCGGCGGCGTGACCTACGCGCTGGTCGACCGCGACCCCCGCACCGAGCAGGAACAACTGGCGGACGGCCGGACGCCGACGACTCCCGGTACGAGCCCCGGCCGGGTACTCGACCAGGGCGACCCGGGCCACCCGGACGCGACGGCGAGCACGTCGGCGTCGGCGTCGGCCACGCCCTCGAAGGCGGGCACGAACAAGCCCGCAACGCCCACACCGACGACCGCGTCGAAGGCGCCCGTCCCCGGAACGGGCGGCGGCGGCACCACCGGTGGCGGCACGAGCGGCGGTACGACCGCGACCGGCGGCGGGAGCACGAGCGGCGGATCGACCACGACGACCGGCGGCGGCTCCCCGGTGGAGCCCGCGCCCGTCTGCCACTCCAAGGGCGGCGGCAAGTACAACTGCGAGGTGTGGCGCACCGCGAAGACGTACCGCCACGACGGCGGCGAGATGGGGATCCTCAACGCCGGCACCAACTACTTCTACTGCCAGGTCGACCTCGGCCGGCGGGAGACGTACGGCCAGTGGACGAACGTCTGGTGGGCGCGGACGGACGACGACAGCGGCAACACGAACGTCTACTTCAGCGTCGTCTACATCAAGGGCGGCGACAACGACAAGCCGGTGCCCGGCCTGCCCATCTGCTGAGCGCCGCCGCCGGGGCACGGCACCGGCCGTGCCCCGGCCACGGCCCCGCTACGCGGGCGGCGGCGGGATCTCGCCCGAGCCGCGCGGGATCAGCCGGGTCTCCAGGACCACCTGGGCCGGCGGGTCGTCGATGCCGTCCAGGCGGCGGAAGAGCCGTTCCGCGGCCGTGCGGCCCAGCGCCGCCGCGTCCTGGGCGATGACGGTGATGCCGAGCAGGTCGGCGAGTTCGATGTCGTCGAACCCGACCAGGGCGACGGGGCGTTCGCGGTCGGCGAGCGTCCGGACCGCGGTGACGGTGACCCGGTTGTTGCCCGCGAACAGCGCGGTGACCGCTTCCGGTCCCGTCACCATGGCCGAGACCGCCTCCCGGACCCGGTCGGGGTGCGTCGGGCCCAGGGACACCCAGGAGTCCTCGACGGCCAGCCCGGCGTCCTCCATCGCCGCCCGGTAGCCGCGCAGACGCTCGGTGGCCGTGTGGATGCGCGGCCGGTCTCCCACGAAGCCGATCCGGCGGTGCCCGTGGGCGATCAGGTGGGCCACCCCGGCGCGCGCGCCGCCGAAGCTGTCCGAAAGGACGGCATCGGCGTCGATCCGGCCCGCCGGACGGTCCACGAAGACCGTGGCCACGCCCGCCTTGATCTCCGGTTCCAGATAGCGGTGATCGGTACCGGCCGGGATCACGATCAGCCCGTCGACACGGCGGGCGCACAGCGCGAGGGCCAACTCCTGCTCCCGGTCCGGGTCCTCCGCGCTGGAGCCGTTGATGAGCAGCGCCCCATGGGCTCGTGCGACCTCCTCGACCGCGCGGCTGAGCGGACCGTAGAACGGGTCGGCGAGGTCTTCCAGGACCAGACCCACCGACGCGGTGCGGCCTTTGCGCAGCACGCGGGCGCTGTCGTTGCGCCGGAAGCCGAGCGAGTCGATGGCCTCCTGGACCCGGCGCTCGGTGTCGGGGGTGACCCCCGGCTCGCCGTTGACGACCCGTGAGACCGTCTTGAGCCCGACGCCGGCCCGGGCGGCGACGTCCTTCATCGTGGGCCGATTGCCGTAACGGTGCTCGGGGCGGCGGGCGGTGTCGGCCACAGTGAGCGGATCTCCTCTGTCTCGTCTCTGTCTCGTCCGAGCATAGGGCCTGGACAACGTTGTCAGAGCTTGGGAGACTGTAGGTCGCAGCGATCAACCGCTCCCGCCCCTTCTGGAGACACCGCGCACATGCAGACAGACCTCGTTGTCGCCCTGGACTTCGGCGGCACCAAGATCGCCGGCGCGCTGGTGGACGGCGAGGGGCGGATTCTCGTCCGGGCGCAGCGACCCACCCCCGCGGGCGAGGACGGTGAGACGGTGATGGGCGCCGTCGAGGCGGTGCTCGCGGACCTGGCGGCCTCGCCGTTGTGGGAGTCGGCGCATGCGGTGGGCATCGGGAGCGCCGGTCCCGTGGACGCCTCCGCCGGCACCGTCAGCCCGGTCAACGTGCCCGGCTGGCGCGGCTTTCCGCTCGTCGAGCGGGTGCGCAAGGCGACCGGCGGGCGGCCGGTCACGCTGGTCGGCGACGGTGTCGCCATGACTGCCGCCGAGCACTGGCAGGGTGCCGCCCGCGGCCACGACAACGCGCTGTGCCTCGTCGTCTCGACCGGTGTGGGCGGAGGTCTGGTGCTCGACGGCCGGGTGCACCCCGGCCCCACCGGCAACGCCGGCCACATCGGTCACATCAGCGTGGACCTGGACGGCGACCCGTGCGCCTGCGGCGGACGCGGCTGTGTCGAGCGGATCGCCAGTGGGCCCCACATCGCCCGGCGCGCCCTGGAGAACGGCTGGCGGCCTGGTCCCGACGGCGACACCTCGGCCGCGGCGGTCGCCGCCGCCGCCCGGGCCGGCGACCCGGTGGCCGTGGCCTCCTTCGAACGTGCCGCGCAGGCGCTCGCGGCGGGCATCGCCGCCACCGCGACCCTGGTCGAGATCGACATCGCCGTCGTGGGCGGGGGAGTGGCGGGCGCCGGAGACGTGCTCTTCGGGCCGCTCCGGCGCAGCCTGGGCGCCTACGCCACGCTGTCGTTCGTCCGCGACCTCGTCGTCGTCCCGGCGCTCACCGGAACGGACGCGGGCCTCCTCGGCGCCGCGGCCGCCGCGACGCCCTCCGCCCGGGCCTGACGCCTCGTCATCGCGCCTCGCCACGCAGTCGCGTTCAGCCCCGGCCGGCTCCGTGCCACGCCGGCGCGTTCCTCCCGTCGGGCTCCGTGCCACGCCGGCGAGGTCATCCCCCGACCGGCTCCGTGCCACGCCGGCGAGGTCAGCCCCCGACCGGCTCCGTGCCACGCCGGCGAGGTCAGCCCCCGACCGGCTCCGGCGTCCTCTGCTGCACGATCACCAGGAACGCGTCGGACTCCAGGTCCATCACGACCTCCGCCGGAAGGCCCTCGTCCCGGCGGGCGCTGGCGAACTCCTCGGCGGGCCAGCTGCCTCGCGGGCCTCCCGCCGGAAACCACTCCAATACCGTACGGCTCATCTCCGCACCCCCTTGCCTCGCCGGTCCAACGACAGCCGGTCTCGAAGTGTTACGCACCGGCCCGCACGCGCGTTCGTGGAGTGAGGCGTCTCACACCCGTCCACCTGCCTGCTCCACGCCGTCCCGGATCCCTCCGGTTCCCCTTCGGGGTTTCCGTGGCAGGGTGTTACGGGCAAGCCACTGGGGGCTATCGAAGAGGGGGAATCGTGATCGTCTGGATCAACGGTACGTTCGGCGCGGGGAAGTCCACGACCGCGCGCGAGCTGGTCGATCTGATCCCGAACAGCACGCTGTACGACCCCGAGATCATCGGCGGCGCGATGAACTGGCTGCTTCCGCAGAAGCGGCTCGACGAGGTCGACGACTACCAGGATCTGCCGATCTGGCGCCGACTGGTGGTGGACGCCGCCGCCGCGCTGCTCGCCGAGGTCGGCGGCGTGCTGGTGGTCCCCATGACCCTGCTGCGGCAGGAGTACCGGGACGAGATCTTCGGGGCGCTCGCCGCCCGGCGCATACAGGTGCGGCACGTCCTGCTCGCCCCGGATGAAACGATCCTGCGCGCGCGGATCCGGGGCCGTACACCCGATGACTCGGACCCCGAGACCCTGGAACGCGTCCGCCAGTGGTCCCTCGACCACATCGAGCCCTACCGCGCGGCCCTGCACGACTGGCTGACCGCCGACGCCCATGTCGTCGATACCTCCGCACTCACCCCCGCGGAGGCCGCCGCGGCCGTCGCCGAGGCGGTCGCCTCCGGCACGGCCGCCCCCTGCGGCATCGTCCAGACCCCCGAACCCACCGGTGAGACGCTCGCCGCCGGGGTCCTGCTCTTCGACGAACACGACCGCTTCCTGCTCGTCGACCCCACCTACAAGCCCGGCTGGGAGTTCCCGGGGGGTGTCGTCGAACCCGGCGAGCCGCCCGCCCGTGCCGGGATGCGCGAGGTCGCCGAGGAGATAGGGCTCGAACTCGACTCCGTACCCCGTCTGTTGCTCGTCGACTGGGAACGCCCCCAGCCCCCGGGCTACGGCGGCCTGCGCCTTCTCTTCGACGGCGGCCGGCTGCCGGCCACCGATGTGGACCGGCTCCTGCTGCCAGGCGCCGAGCTCCGCGGCTGGCGCTTCGTCACCGAGGAGGAGGCGGCCGAACTGCTGCCCCCGGTCCGCTACCGCCGCCTCCGCTGGGCGCTGCGCGCCCGGGAGCGCGGGACGGTGCTCAACCTGGAGGCCGGCGTGCCGGTCGGCTGAAGCCGGCGGGCGGAAGCCGGTGGGTGGAAGCCGGTCGGCTGAAGCCGGTCGGCGGAAGCCGGTGGGTGGAAGCCGGTGGGCGGAGGCTGGCGGGCGGAAGCCGGTGGGTGGAAGCCGGTGGGCGGAGGCTGGCGGGCGGAAGCCGGTCGCCTGAAGCCGGCCGGCCGAAGGCGTCCGACGAGCCGACCCCCGGGGCTATGCGGCCGCCTCCGCCAACTGCCGGGCGGTGTCCGCCGTCACCGGGGCCCCGTGCCCGCAGCACAGGACCGACGGCTTCAACTCCGCCAGGCGCCGCATCGACTCCATGGCGGGCTCGCGGTCCGCATGGAACACGCCGAAGGTCACGCCCTGCACCGTCGCCACCGTGTCGCCGGTGAACAGGACGCCGTGCGCCGGAAGGTGGACCGCGAGCGAGCCGGGCGTGTGACCCGGCGTGTGCACCACCACCGCCCCGTCCCCGAAGTCCAGCACGTCCCCGTCCTCCAGCTCCTTGTCGACCCGGGTCGGCGGCGCCACGGGGACGGTCAGACCGTGCTCGTACAGCGGGATCTCCCAGTCGAGCAGGGCCGGTTCGGGGACCGGGGCCTCGCCCCGGATCACGGGCGCGTCGAGGCGGTGCGCCAGGATCTCGGCGCCGAACCGGTCGGCGAGCTCCTGGGCCGAGCCGACATGGTCGCGGTGGCAGTGGGTGAGCACGATCCGGCGCAGGGCGGCCGGGTCGAGTCCCGCTCCCCGTATCGCCGTCTCGATCTCCGCGGCCGAGTCCACCCAGCCGGCGTCGATCAGGGTCAACTCCTCGTCGTCCCGCCACAGATAGGCCTGGCCGATGGAGAAGTGCAGCATGTGCAGTCGAGGCGTGATCTCGATGAAGTCCATGCGGCGAACCTACGCATCCGCGCAGGTCCGCCGCGTGGTTCTACGCTCTCGGCGAGCTTCGCCGAGCGCTGAACCCGGGCCTCAGCCCTGCTTCGAGCGGGCGTAGTTGAGCAGGAAGTGCGCCTCCGCCACCGAGAGGCGCTCCAGCTCCTGCGGCGACACCGACTCGTTCACCGCGTGGATCTGCGCCTCGGGCTCGCTCAGGCCGATCAGCAGGATCTCCGCCTCCGGGTAGAGCGCGGAGAGGGTGCTGCACAGCGGGATCGAGCCACCCATGCCGGAGCTCTGCATCTCCTGGCCCGGGTACGCGATCCGCATCGCCTCCGCCATCGAGGTGTACGCCGGGCTGGACACGTCCGCGCTGAACGCCTGGCCCTGGCCGACCTGTTCGAAGGTGACCCGCGCGTTCCACGGGGTGTGCTTCTCGATGTGCGCGTACAGCAGCTTCGTCGCCTCGGCCGCGTCCTGGCCCGGGGGCACCCGCAGGCTGATCTGCGCGCGGGCCGTCGACGGGATCGACGGGGTCGCGCCGGCCACCGGGTGGCAGTCGATACCGATGACGGTCACGGCCGGGCGGGCCCAGATACGGTCGGCCACCGTGCCGTTGCCCGGCAGAGCGACGCCCTCCAGGACCTTCGCGTCCTGACGGAAGTCCCCCTCCGGGTACTGCAGGCCCTCCCACACCGCGTCCGCCGGCAGACCGTCGATGACCGTCGAACCGTCCGCCGCGCGCAGCGAGTCCAGAACGCGGATCAGCGCGGCCAGCGCGTCCGGAGCGGCGCCGCCGAACATGCCGGAGTGCAGATTGCCCTCCAGGGTGTCGATCTGGACGCGGATCATCGTCATACCGCGCAGAGTGGCCGTGACGGTGGGCAGACCCAGGCGGAAGTTGCCCGTGTCGCCGATCACGATCGCGTCGGCGGTGAGCAGCTCGGGGTGCGCCTCGGCGTACCGCTCGAGGCCGCCCGTGCCCTGCTCCTCCGAACCCTCCACGATCACCTTGACCGTGACGGGCACTCCGCCGTTCGCCTTCAGGGCGCGCAGCGCCAGCAGGTGCATGATGAAGCCGCCCTTGCAGTCGGCCGCACCCCGCCCGTACCAGCGTCCGTCGCGCTCCGTCAGCTCGAACGGCGGGGTGATCCAGGCCGACTCGTCCAGCTTCGGCTGCACGTCGTAGTGGGCGTAGAGAAGAACGGTCGGGGCACCGACAGGGCCGGGCAGCACGCCGTACACCGACTGCGAACCGTCCGGAGTGTCGAGCAGCGCCACGTCCTGGAACTCCTCGGCGCGCAGCGCGTCGGCCACCCAGTTCGCGGCCGCCTCGCACTCGCTCCGCGGGGCCACGGCCTCGTCCGCCACCGACTCGAAGGCCACGAGCTCCGTGAGCTCCGCCTTGGCGCGGGGCATCAGGCCGGCGATGGTCTCGGCGATCGGATTGGCGGTCATGGGCACGCTCCTGGTGGGTGCGACGTTGTAAGGACGTTGCCGTATGTCGGTTGTACGGCGAACGCATTGTCGATCCTACGGCGCGGGGTCTCAGCTACTGCGCCGTAGGATGCCCGAAGAGCATGGACCGTCGGTCGGATCAGGAGCAGAAGCACATCGTGAGCAGCGAGAACGCAGACGCCGAAGAGGTACGCGCGGGAGAGTCGCAGGCCGCGACCGTCTGGGACGTGGTGGTCGTCGGGGCCGGCCCGGCCGGTGCGTCGGCGGCGTACGCGGCCGCGGTCGCGGGCCGCCGCGTCCTGCTCCTGGAGAAGGCCGAGCTGCCCCGGTACAAGACCTGCGGCGGCGGGATCATCGGGCCGTCGCGGGACGCGCTGCCGCCCGGCTTCGAACTGCCGCTCCAGGACCGGGTGCACGCCGTCACGTTCTCCATGAACGGCCGCTTCGCCCGGACGCGCCGCTCGCGCCGGATGCTCTTCGGGCTCATCAACCGGCCCGAGTTCGACGCCGGGCTCGTCGAGCAGGCGCAGAAGGCGGGCGCCGAGCTCCGTACCGGCGTCACCGTCTCCCGCGTCGAGCAGCACGGCCCGGCCGTGCCCGACCGGCGGACCGTCGCCGTGGTCCTGGCCGACGGCGAGACGGTCCTGGCCCGGGCGGTCGTCGGGGCGGACGGCAGCGCCGGCCGCATAGGAGCCCATGTCGGCGTCAAGCTCGACCAGGTGGACCTCGGCCTGGAGGCGGAGATCCCCGTTCCGCCGTCGGTGGCCGAGGACTGGAAGGGACGCGTCCTGATCGACTGGGGGCCGATGCCCGGCAGCTACGGCTGGGTCTTCCCCAAGGGCGACACGCTCACGGTCGGCGTGATCTCGGCGCGCGGCGAGGGCGCGGCCACCAAGCGCTACCTGGAGGACTTCATCGCCCGTCTCGGGCTCGCGGGCTTCGAGCCGGAGATCTCCTCCGGCCATCTGACGCGCTGCCGCAGCGACGACTCGCCGCTCTCGCGCGGTCGGGTGCTCGTGTGCGGCGACGCGGCGGGGCTGCTCGAGCCGTGGACGCGGGAGGGCATCTCCTTCGCCCTGCGCTCGGGTCGGCTCGCGGGGGAGTGGGCGGTACGGATCGCGGAGGCGAACGACGCGGTCGACGCGCGCCGCCAGGCGCTGAACTACGCCTTCGCGATCAAGGCCGGCCTGGGCGTCGAGATGGCGGTCGGGCGGCGGATGCTCACGCTCTTCGAGCGCCGGCCGGGGCTGCTGCACGCGGCGATCACCGGTCTGCGTCCGGCCTGGAACGCCTTCACGGACATCACCCGCGGCTCGACCTCGCTGGCCGGCCTGGTGCGGACCCACGGGATGGCCCGGCGGGCCCTGGACATCCTGGACCGCCGACTTGAGTCGGCCGACGGCACGGCGCGCCGCGGTGTCACGGAGCCGGCCGCCGCGTCCGGTCCCGCCGAGCCGCAGGGCGCGGCGAAGGACGTCGAAGGCGGCGCGGGCGCCAAGGGTGCGGAGAGTGCGGGAGCCCAGGGTGCGGAGGGCGCCGAGGGCGTCGCGCGCACGGGAGACGCCGAGGCGTCCTGACGACGGTCGGGGCGGCGATCGGTGAGGCGCTCGGGCCGGCGGGCGGGACGGTGGTCCCGCCTCATGCGGTCGTGCTGATCCGGAAGACGGGGTGCTTGGGCGCGATCGCGCGCAGCTCCGCGTCCGAGGAGTCCGGGCCGACCCCGCCGAAGAAGACACCGACCTCGGCCTTCCAGCGCTTGAGGTAGGCGCGCAGCAGGACGGGCTTCTCGTCGTCCGACAGCTCGACGGCGGTGAACGTCTGCACCTTCTTGCCGAGGTGCAGTTCGCCGCCGCCCGCCGCGCGCATGTTGTGGGTCCACTGGACATGGCCGCGCGGGGCCACCAGGTACTCGGCGCCGTCCACCGTCAGCAGGTTGACGGGGGTGCGGCGCCATTCGCCGCTCTTGCGTCCGCGGACCGCGAGGACGCGGGAGCCCCAGACGCTGATGCCCCGGCGGGTCATCCATGTGACGGCCCGGTTGAAGACGTTGATCGTGAACCAGCCGGGCTTCATGACGTGGGCGGTGGGCTGAGCGGACATCGCATCCTCCTGGGTATCGAAGTGTGAGCACTGCTCTCGCTTGAGATCAGTGTGCACGGATTGGCGCTCCAAAGCAAGAGCAGTGCTCTCGTTTCAGTGCAGTGCTCCGAAAGATGGCAGACTGGTCCCATGACCAGCGTTCAAGGAGCCCGGGCCCGCGCCCGCATCGAGATCACCGCAGCCATCAAGGACGAGGCCCGCAAGCAGCTCGCGGCCGAGGGCGCCCCGAAGCTCTCGCTGCGCGCCGTCGCCCGCGAACTCGGCATGGTGTCGTCCGCGCTCTACCGCTACTTCCCCAGCCGCGACGACCTTCTCACCGCGCTGATCGTCGACGCGTACGACGCCGTCGGCGCCGCCGCCGAGCAGGCCCTCGCCGCCGCGGACGCCGACCACCCCCACCCGCGCGATCCCGTCGCCCGCTGGACGGCCGTCGGCCGAGCCGTCCGCGCCTGGGCCGTCGCGCACCCCCACGAGTACGCCCTGATCTACGGATCCCCCGTCCCCGGCTACTCCGCCCCGCAGGACACCATCGGCCCGGCCTCCCGCGTCGGACTGGTCCTCATCGGCATCGCCCGCGACGCCTTCACCACCGACGGCATCGCCCCGCCGCCGCTCCCCGCGGAACTGCGCCCCGAGGCCGAGCGCATGGCCGCCGACCTTGCCCCCGACCTGCCGCCCGCGCTCGTCGCCGCCCTGGTCGCGGCCTGGTCGCAGCTCTTCGGGCTCGTCTCCTTCGAGGTGTTCGGCCAGTTCAACCGGATCGTGGAGGAACGCGAGGAGTTCTTCACCGCGGCAGTCGCCCGCCTGGGCCGGGACGCCGGCCTGCTGTCCCGCGGCTAGGGGTCTTCGGCGGGTCCTGGCTAGGGCAGGTGTCGCCCCCGGCCCCGCCCGGCGCGGGCGCGAACACCGGGGCCGACCCTGGCCCCCAGCCCCGAGACCGGCGATGGGCCGCCTCCAGTCGCACCAGTTCGTGGACGCATTCGTCGTACCGGCCCTGCGCGATCCCGCCCTCCAGGCGTGCCTCGAGCACCAGCGTCCGCTTCTCCGCCCAGCGCCGCTCGGCCTCCAGATAGGGCCCGGTCAGCCCCTCCGCGTATTCGCCGCGCCACAACGACTCGGCCTCGCCCGCCAGTTCACCGGCCTGTCGCAGATCCCCGGCCTCGCGGGCCGTGATCGCGCCCCGCAGCAGCTCCCGCCGCTCGCACAGATCGTCGATCCGGGCCCCCGTCAGCCGGTAGCCGCTGCCCGTCCACACCAGTTCAGGCCCGGCCTCGCCGAGTGCGCGGCGCAGCCCGGAGACGTGGTGCTCGTCCTGCCGGCCGTGGTCCTGCTCCTGATCCAGAGATCGTCCACCGGGAGTTCGCCGCCAAACCGACCGACACCGTGCACGTCGTCGTCCCCGCGCCCGTCGACCGACCCGCGCTCACCGCCTACGCCGCCGGACTCGCCCGTGTCCCCGGCGTCCACAGTGTGGAGCCGCCCCGGTACGGGAAGAGCGGCGCGGCCCTCCTCGCCGTCGTCCCCACCCAGCGGGCGATGTACGGGGACGTGCCCGCGTTCGTAGAGCGGATCCGTGCCATCGACGGCCCGTCCGGGGTCCTGGTCGGCGGCTACCCGGCCGAGACCACCGACTTCCGCACCACGCTGCTCGACCGGCTGCCGCTGGTCGTCGGACTCGTCCTCACCGCCACCTCCGTCATCCTCTTCCTCCTCACCGGCAGCCTGCTCCTGCCCGCCAAGGCCACGGTCCTCAACCTGCTCAGCCTGTCGGTGATGTTCGGTTGTCTCGTCTTCGTCTTCCAGGACGGCCACTTCGCCTCGCTGCTCGGCTTCACCCCCACCGGCTCGATCGAGCCGAGCATCCCGGTCCTGATGTTCTGCGTCGTCTACGGCCTGTCCATGGACTACGAGGTGTTCATGCCGGCGCGCATCAAGGAGGAGTACGAGCGGACCGGCGACACGGAACGGGCCGTCGTCGCGGGCATCCGCCGCAGTGCGCCGCTGATCACCGCCGCCGCCGGGATCCTCGCCCTCAGCTTCGCCGCGTACGCGACCGGTGGGGTCGTCTTCCTCAAGGAGCTCGGCGTCGGCGCGGCCCTCACGATCCTGGTCGACGCCACCCTCATCCGCGTCGTGCTCCTCCCGGCCACCATGCGGCTCGCGGGCCGCGCCAACTGGTGGGCGCCCGCTCCACTGCGCCGCGTCCACCGCCCTATCGGCCTGAGCGAGGCGCCACCGGCGGCCCCGGCGCCTCGTGGCGTACTCCAGCGGGAGTATGTGTGATCACCACGCCCGGCTGACGCCCGCGCGGCCCGTCCGCGTCTAGCGTGGCGGGCATGGACGAACAGCGCAGACACGGCCGCGGCGACCCGCCTCGGGCGCGCGAGGGGCACGCCGACCCGCCCCGGGCGCGCGTAGAGCACTACGGCCCGCCCTGGCTGCGCGAGGGCCGTGGTGGGCCGCCCTGGCTGCGCGAGGGCCATGGGGGCCCGCCCTGGCTGCGCCGGTGGGCCGACCGCGAGCCCGGCACCGGACTGCCCTGGCGGTCCACCCTCCTCCTCGCCGCCTTCGTGATGGTGGGCTCCGGATTCGCGGCGAGGAACCAGCCGGACCGGGAGTCGCTGGACGCGCTCGGCCGTGCGCTGCTGCTCGTCGGCTCCGCGCTGCTCCTGCTGCGCCACCGCCACCCGGTCCCCGTCGTCTTCGGCACCGCGGCGGCCACCCTCGGCTACTTCGCCGCCGGCTATCCGTACGGCCCGGTCTTCCTCACCGTCGCCGTCGCCTGCTACGCGGCGATCGTCCACGGCCACCGGCGCTCGGCCTGGTGGGCGCTGGGCCTGCTCTGGGTGGGACATCTGCTCATCGCCCACTGGCTCTACCCCCACCTGCCCCCGGACGGCGACTCCGCCGCGCCCTGGGGGCAGGAGATCCCCGTCGCCTGTTTCGTCGTCGCGGTCCTCGCCGCCTCCGAACTGGTGCGTGTGCGCCGCGAGCAGTGGGCGCAGCAGCGCGCCGAACGCGCCGCGGCCGAGCGGCGCCGGGCCGACGAGGAGCGTCTGCGGATCGCCCGTGAACTGCACGACGTCCTCGCCCATTCGATCTCCGTCATCAACGTCCAGGCCGGGGTCGGCCTCGCGCTGTTGGACAGCGACCCCGAGCAGGCCCGCACCGCGCTCACCACCATCAAGGCGGCGAGCAAGGAGGCGCTGGGCGAGGTCCGGCAGGTCCTCGACACCCTCCGGGCGCCGGGCGAGGCCCCCCGTACCCCGGCGCCGGGCCTCGACCGGCTTCCGGAACTGGTCGAGCAGGCGGCGTCCGCGGGTCTGACCGTACGCACGGCGACCGAGGGGGAACCCGTGGCGCTGCCGCCCGGCACCGACCTCGCGGCCTTCCGGATCGTCCAGGAGGCGCTGACCAACGTGGTCCGCCACTCGGGGTCCCGCACCGCACGGGTCGTGCTCGCGTACCGGCCCGGCAGCGTGGAACTCCGGGTCGACGACGACGGACCGGCGACCGGCGGCGACGCCGGCGGCAGTGGCAACGGACTCGCCGGAATGCGGGAGCGGGCGGCGGCGCTCGGTGGCACGATCGAGGCGGGCACCCGCGACGACGGCGGCTTCCGCGTGCGCGCCGTCCTGCCCGTCCGTCCGAAGGAGACCCCGTGATCCGTGTCCTGCTCGCCGACGACCAGTCGCTGGTACGGGCCGGCTTCCGCGCGCTCCTGGACTCCCAGCCGGACATCGAGGTGGCGGGGGAGGCCGCCGACGGAGAGGAGGCCGCGGCCAAGGCGGGCGAACTGCGCCCGGACGTCGTCCTGATGGACATCCGGATGCCGCGGGTCGACGGCCTGGCCGCCACCCGGAGGATCACCGGAGACCCGGAGCTCGGAGCGGTGAAGGTGGTCATGCTGACCACGTTCGAGCTCGACGAGTACGTCTTCGAAGCCCTCCGCTCCGGCGCCTCCGGCTTCCTCGTCAAGGACACCGAACCCGAGGAGCTGCTGCGGGCCGTGCGCGCCGTCGTCCACGGCGACGCGCTGCTCTCGCCGGGGGTGACACGGCGGCTCATCGAGGAGTTCGCCGCCCGCTCGAAGCCCCCGGCCGCCGTGTCCGGCCTCGACGAACTCACCGAGCGGGAACGGGAGGTGATGGCCCTGGTCGGCATCGGCCTGTCGAACGAGGAGATCGCCCGGCGCCTGGTCGTCAGCCCGCTGACCGCCAAGACCCATGTGAGCCGCACCATGGTCAAGCTGGGCGCGCGGGACCGTGCCCAACTGGTCGTGCTGGCCTACGAGTCGGGCCTCGTGCGCCCGGGCTGGCTGGGCTGACCTCCCCGGAGGCCGGCCCTGCCCCGGACTCAGGACCAGGTGATGCCCGACGTCTCCCGCCACAGCCGGGCGAGCGACGCGTCACCCGTCACGGTCACCGCGTCGTCCGGCAGCCGGTTCCAGAGCGTCAGATAGAGCCGGTCGGCGGGGCCGCTCAGCTCGCAGTCGGCCGGGCCCGCAGCGTCCCGTTCCGTGCGCGGCGCCTCCGGCGACAGCCGGACGGTCCATACGTCCCCGGTGTCCGTCGCCCGGACCCGCAGGGTCTTCGGCTCCGGTGTGCGGACCCGGCTGCGGTCGCGGGCGTGGAAGGCGCGCAGCAGCTCCTCGATGCCGTCCGCGGCGAGCGTGGCGTTCACCGGGCCGGGGCGCCCCGGCGGCAGAGCGGATTCGGCGTCCGCGCGGTGGACGGTCGTCTCGTGGGCCTGGCGTCGCGCCCAGAAGGCGAGCGGGGAGGGGGCCGGCAGGAAGGTCCAGCACTCCAGCGATTCGGGCGCCGCGCGCAGGGCGTCGACCAGCAGGGCGTGGCCCTCGCGGAAGTGTGCGAGGAGCTCCGCGCCGTCGAGGTCCGGCTCGCCGCCGTCGGGGTGGTAGGCGGTGTGGCCCTCGGTGACGAAGCCCGTGGCCCAGCGGTGCACCATCGTCGTGTGGCGCAGGAGGTCCCGCACCCGCCAGCCGGGGCAGGTCGCCACCTCGGCGTCCGTGCCCGCCTCGGCCGCGGCGTCGGCCAGGGCCCTGCCCGCCGCGTCCAGAGCCTCGATGTGCTCGTCGATCTTCATGATCCCCATGCGGCGGATTCTGCCAGGGGAGGGCGCGGGCCGCGGCGGAATCGCGCCTGCGGTGGGCCCGGCCGCGCCCTGTTCCCGCGTGGCCCGCGGCACGGAGGGCCGTCCGCGCGGCCGCGGTAGGCCGGGCCCGCCCGCCGCGTGGCCCGCGGTCCGCCGGGCCCGCCCTTCGCGCGCCCCGCAGCACGCCGGGCCCGCCCTTCGCGCGGCCCGCTTACGGCTGCTCGGCCTGCGCCGGGACCCGGGCGTTCCGGGCCGCGTAGCCGATCACCGCGGCGCCGGCGGCGAGGACCGCGACGGTGGTCAGGGCGACCGGCAGGGAGAACCAGTCGGCGAGGAACCCGATCGACGGCGGGCCGAGCAGCATGCCGCCGTAGCCGAGGGTGGAGGCGGCGGCGACACCGCTCGGGCCGGCGAGCGCGCCCGCCCGGGCCACGGCCACCGGGAAGATGTTGGCGAGACCGAGACCTGTGACGGCGAATCCGAGCAGCGCGGCCCAGACGCTCGGGGCGAGCGCGCCGAGCAGCATTCCGGCGGCGGCCGTCGTTCCGCCCGCCACGAGCGTGCGGGTCTGGCCGAGCCGTTCGAGGAGCGCGGTGCCGGAGAGCCGGCCGGCGGTCATGGTCAGCGCGAAGAGGGAGTAGCCGGCCGCGGCGACGCCCGGATGCGCGTGCAGGTCCTGCTCCAGGTGCAGGGCGCCCCAGTCGGCCAGGGCACCCTCGCCGTAGGCCGTGCAGAGCGCGATCACCCCGAAGACGACGACGAGTCCGCGTGAACCGGCCCTGCCGCGGGGCCGGTCGGCGGTGGCGACGGCTTCCGGCGGGGCGGGGGAGGGCTGCCGGAGCAGTACGGGACCGGCGGCGGCCGTCAGGAGCAGTCCGGCGACCGCGAGGCCGAGGAGATGGGTCGCGGGGGACAGGCTGCCCGCGACGAGTCCGCCGAGCCCGGCGCCGACCATCCCGCCGAGGCTGAAAGCGGCGTGGAAGCTGGGCATCACGGGGCGGCGCAGGGCGGCGACGAGATCGACGGCGGCGCTGTTCATGGCCACGTTGATGCCGCCGTACGCGGCGCCGAAGAGCAGCAGGACGAGGCCGAGGGCGAGCGGGGAGTGGGTGAGCGCGGGCAGCGCGATGGAGAGCGAGAGCAGCACGGCGGTGACGACGGTGACGGCGTGGCTGCCGTGGCGCCGGCAGAGGCGCCCGGTCAGGGTCATGGTCACCACGGCGCCGGCCGACACCCCGAGCAGCGCGAGCCCGAGGTCGCTCGCGGAGGCCCCGGTCTGCTGCTTGATCGCGGGGATGCGGACCACCCAGCCGGCGAAGAGGAAGCCGTCGAGGGCGAAGAAGAGGGTCAGGGCGGAGCGGAGGCGGGACAGGGAGGGAGCGGTGTCTCCGCCAGGGCCCCCCGGAACGGCCGTCCGTACTTTGTTTAGTAGCGGCACAAACTCAGGATAGGGGCGGGCGGCCGCGGTTTTCAACTCGTGACGCCCGTCGCACGCGCAGCCGTGCCGGAGCGTGCCCACGGACCGCGCAGATCGCGAGACCCTCCGATCATGGGAGACTCGCCCCCATGAACGGCAAGGCGACGACGACCAAGACACGGCTGGACAGGGGGCGCGGCGCCCTCGGGCCCGCGCTGGAACTGGTGCACACGGGACGCGCGCCGACCCGTGCCGTGCTCACCGCCGAACTCGGCGTCACCCGCGCCACCGCCGGCGCCGTCGCCGCCGAGCTGGAAGCCCTCGGCCTCATCCGCGTCGACTCCAACCCCGGCGCCGCCGCCGGGTCCCAGGGGCGCCCCTCGCACCGCCTCGCCGTCGACGAGAAGGGCCCTGTGGCCCTCGCCGCCCAGGTCCACGCCGACGGCTTCCGCGCCGCGCTCGTCGGCCTCGGCGGCACCATCGTGGCCACCGCGCCCGGCTGCGTCACCGTCTCCGCCGATCCCGCACAGGTCCTCGGCGCCGTCGTCGACGCCGGCGCCGCCCTGCTCGAGGAGAGCGGGCGTCGCTGTGTCGGCGCGGGGCTCGCCGCGCCGTCCGCCGTCGCCGAACCCGAGGGCACCGCCCTCAACCCGCTCCACCTCGCCTGGCCGGCCGGCGCGCCGGTGCGGGAGATCTTCGCGGAACGCGTCCGCGCGGCCGGCATCGAGGGCCCGGCCTTCACCGGCAACGACGTCAACCTCGCCGCCCTAGCCGAACACCGCCACGGCGCCGGGCGCGGCGCCAAGGACCTCCTGTGCGTCGCCACCGGCCACCGGGGCGTCGGCGGTGCCCTCGTCCTCGACGGCCGCCTGCACACCGGCAGTTCGGGCCTCGCCCTCGAGGTCGGGCACCTCACGGTCAACCCCGAGGGCCGCCCGTGCCACTGCGGCAGCCGCGGTTGCCTGGACGTCGAGACCGACCCGCTCGCCTTTCTCACCGCCGCCGGACGCGACCCCGGGCCTGAGGTCTCGCTGCTCCAGCAATCGCGCGACCTGCTGCGCACCAGCCCCGACGACCCCGGCGTACGGGCCGCGACGGCGGAGCTGATCGACCGTCTGGGGCTCGGCCTCGCGGGCCTGGTGAACATCCTGAACCCGGACCGGATCATCCTCGGCGGTCTGCACCGCGAACTGCTGGACGCCGACCCCGACCGGCTGCGCGCGGTCGTCGCGGACCGCAGCCTGTGGGGTCGCAGCGGCGTAGTGCCGATCCTCGCCTGCACGCTCGACCACAACAGCCTGGTGGGCGCGGCGGAGTTGGCCTGGCAGCCGGTCCTCGACGACCCGCTGGCGGCCCTGGGCAGGCCGACGGGCTGACTCTGCCGTACGCGGGCGTCCTCACCGTGTCCCCTCGCGAGAGCTAATCGCTGGTCAAGAGGCCCATCTCGCACTAGCGTTCCGCCTCATGACCGATTCCGATCTTCCCCCGCGCCTCGGCAGCCTCACCTTCCACGGGCCGCTCTCCGAGGCCCGCGCCACCCGCCTGATCGAGCGGCTCGCCGCGGTCTCGCCCGCCACCGTGCTCGACATCGGGTGCGGCTGGGGCGAGTTGCTGATGCGTGTACTGGAGGCCGCGCCCGGATCGACCGGCGTCGGCATCGACATCAACGCCGAGGACCTGGCCCGAGGCCGGGTCCTCGCCAAGGAGCGCGGGCTCGCGGACCGCGTGGAGTTCGTGGAGGAGTCGGCGCTCGGCACCACTCGCGGGCCCGTCGACGCCATCCTCTGCCTCGGCTCCAGCCAGGCCCTGTGCGACCCCGAGCAGCCCCACGACCCGGCCGCCGCCCTGCGCGAACTGCGGCGCCTGGTACGGCCGGGCGGCCGCGTCGTCCTCGGCGAGGGCTTCTGGCAGCGCACACCGTCCGACGAGAAGCTCGCCGGGATGTGGCCCGGTGCGCACACCGGTGACCACTTCCTGCTCGGCCCGCTCGTGGACCTGGCGATCGAGGCGGGCTTCCGCCCCGCGTGGATCGAGACGGCGACCCCCGGGGAGTGGGAGGAGTTCGAGTCCGGCTACCGCCACGACACCGAGGTCTGGCTGGCCGCCCACGCCGACCACCCGCTCGCCGCCGAGACCCGCGAACGGGTCGACCGCCAGCGCTCCTCCTGGCTCAACGGCTACCGGAACGCCCTCGGCATGGCCTATCTGACGCTCGTCCCGGTGGACTGACCGGCCAGACCCGCCCGTTCCGGCGCGGACAGGTGCAGCACCTGGAACCGCTCGCCCGCGTCCGCGGACACCTCCGCGTTCTCTCCCCAGAGAGTGACCTGCAGCAGCTCCCAGTGCCGGGGATCGATCGCGAGCGCGCTCGCCACCACGCCGTCCTCACGGGCCTGGCGTGCGAGGCGGGCGCGCGCCCGCGTCACCGCCTCCGCCGGTGCGATGTCCATCGGCAGGGGCTGCCTGCGGCGCGTGGCGGTCCGCGGCGCCGACGCGGCCGCCGGCCCCTCCTCGTAGCCGAGCCCCGTCCAGTGCTGCACCACCGGCCGGCCGAAGTCGTTCACGATCCCCTGGAAACCGGGGCCCCACAGGAAGGAGTTCATCCCTTCCGGAGTGGTCCAGAGGTAGAACGGCGCGTACTGGTTCACCGGCGAGCCGTCCTCGCGTTCCCTGATCAGATACGCCTTGAGCCCGAGGCCGGGGAAGTCGTCGAGGAGATGCCCCTTGGTCGCGACCCGCTCGCGGATGATCCCCATGTCGTAGTCGGCGGGCAGGATGATCTCGTACTGCATGGCATGCATCGGGCGGTCTCCGATTCTCTCGTGTGCGCTCAGGCGGTACGGGTCGACAGCAGGGCGAGCAGGCCGCGGACGGCGTGGTCGAAGGCGGCGGGGGAGCCGGACGCGCGGGCCAGCACATAGCCGCCCTGCACGGTCGCCACGATCGTGGCGGCGAGCTCGGCAGGATTCAGGGGCCCGGTCAACTCCCCGCTGTCCAGGCCCTCCTGGACGACCCCGGTGAGGCGGCCGCGCAGCCAGTCGAGCGTCTCGTCGACCGGGGCGCGCAGCTCTTCGCTCGCGACGACGTCCGGGTCCATCGTCAGCCGCCCGACCGGGCAGCCGCGCAACACCTCGCGCTCCCGCAGCAGATACGCCGCCAGGCGGTCGTACGCCGGGCCTTCGCCGCCCAGGACGGCTTCGGCCGTCGCCCGCATCTCCTCGGCCGTGCGGCGGATCGCCGCCAGCGCCAGATCCGGCTTCCCGGCGAAGTGGTGGTACATGCTGCCCTGCCCGGCCCCGGCCGCCTGCTGGATGGCCTTGGGGCTCGTGCCCACGTAGCCACGCTCCCAGAGCAGCTCCCGGGTGGCGTCGATCAGTCGCTCGGACGTCGTCATACCGCGAGTGTACATACCAGTAGGTACAGAAGGCTTCGGATGCTCGGGAGCAGCCGGCGGCACGGCCCGTACTCCCCGTGGCGTACGGACGAAGCCGCTGACCGTACGACGACCCGGACCCCCTCCGCGGGCGAGTCTCGAAGCATCGACACACGCACGAGGAGCTGAGACACATGAACACACTCGCCCACGCCGGCCCCGGCCCCTGGGTCCTGTTCTTCCCCCTCGTCTGGGCGGCCGTGATCGTCACCGTGATCACCGTCCTGCGCCGCACCGGATGGCGCGGCCGTCGCGGCGCCGGCCCCCGCCCCGCCTACGACGAGCAGTCCCCGATCGCGCTCCTCGGCCACCGTTTCGCGGCCGGTGAGATCGACGAGGACGAGTACTGGCGCCGGCTGACCGTCCTGGAGGAGCAGTTCGGCCGCACCGCCGGGCCCAAGGGGCGTGCGGCATGAGCACCACCACCACCGCCGCGGCCGCCCGCACCGCCGCCCGCGTCGTCGACGCCGTGAAGGTCTACGGCGTCGGCGACACCGAGGTCAGGGCCCTGGACGGGGTGAGCGTCGACTTCCCGGCCGGCCGCTTCACCGCGATCATGGGCCCCTCCGGGTCCGGCAAGTCCACCCTCATGCACTGCGCCGCCGGACTCGACACCCTCACCTCCGGCGCGGCCCTCATCGGCGACACGGACCTCTCCGTCCTCGACGACCGGCGGCTGACGCTACTGCGCCGCGAGCGGATCGGCTTCGTCTTCCAGGCGTTCAACCTGCTGCCGACCCTCACCGTCGCCGAGAACATCACCCTGCCCCTGGACCTCGCCGGAACCGCCCCCGACCGCGCATGGCTCGACGCCCTGATCGACACCGTCGGCCTGCGCGACCGGCTCCACCACCGGCCGAGCCAGCTCTCCGGCGGCCAGCAGCAACGCGTCGCCGTCGCCCGCGCCTTCGCCGGCGCCCCCGACGTCGTCTTCGCCGACGAGCCCACCGGCAACCTCGACTCACGCTCGGGCGAGGAGGTGCTGCGACTGCTCGGCCGGACCGTGCGGCACACCGGCCGTACGGTCGTCATGGTCACCCACGACCCGGTCGCCGCCGCCCACGCGGACGAGGTGGTCTTCCTCGCCGACGGCCGGCTCGTCGACCGGATGACGGAGCCGACCGCCGAGCGTGTCCTCGACCGGATGAAGGCGTTCGACACCAGGTCCGCGAGGCAGGAGGCGGTGACGTCATGAGCGCCGCCCGAGCCTCCCTGAAGCTGAGCCTCTCCGGACTGCGCGCCCACAAGCGGCGCTTCGTCGGCACCTTCACCGCCATCCTGCTCGGGGTCGCCTTCCTGACCGGCACCCTCGTCATGGGCGACACCCTGCGCGCGAGCTTCGACTCGCTCTTCGGCAACGCGAGCAGCGGGACGGACGCCGTCGTCCGCAGCACGAGCGTGGTCACCGTCGAGGGCGAGAGCCAGGGCACCCGCAGGCCCGTCGACGCCTCCCTCGCCGACGAGATCGCCACGGTGCCCGTCGTCGCCGCGGTCGTCCCCCGGATCGAGGGCGCCGGGCAGCTCGTCGGCGCCGACGGCGAACCGATCGGCGGACAGGGCCCGCCCACCCTCGCCGGCAACTGGATCGAGGACGCGGAACTCAACCCGTACGCCCTGGCCGAAGGCCGCGCCCCGGAGAGGTCCGGTGAGGTCGTCGTCAATCGCGGCGCGGCGAAGACGGGCGAGCTGGCCGTCGGCGACACCACGGTCCTGCGCACCCCCGACCCGGTGAAGGTCACCGTCGTCGGACTCGCCACCTTCGGCGGCGAGGACGGCATGGGCCAGGTCACGTACACCGGGATGACCCGCGCCGACGCCGAGAAGTACCTCACGCCGAAGCCCGGAGACGCGGCGGGCATCCTCGTCCGCGCCGGGCCCGGCACCTCGCAGCAGGAACTGGTCGACGCGCTGGCACCCGTACTCCCCGCGGGCGTCGAGGCGATCAGCGGAGAGCAGTCCGCCGCGGAGAACACCGAGATGATCTCCGGGCAGTTCCTGACGCTCTTCACCACCTTCCTGCTGGTGTTCAGCGGGGTCGCCCTGCTCGTCTCCGTCTTCTCGATCCACAACACCTTCGCCATCGTGGTCGCCCAGCGAACCCGTGAGAACGCGCTCCTGCGCGCGCTCGGCGCCACCCGCCGCCAGGTCGTCGGCTCGACGCTCGTCGAGGCCGTGGCCGTCGGACTCGTCGCCTCCGCGGCCGGTCTCCTCGGCGGCATCGGCGTGGCGGCCGGGCTCCAGGCACTCTTCCCGGCGATCGGCTTCCCGTTCCCCGAGGGCGCCCTCGTGATCAGCGGCCTGTCGATGGCGCTGCCGTTCGCCGTCGGACTCCTCGTCTGCGTCGGCTCGGCCCTGCTGCCGGCCGTGAAGGCGGGACGCACGGCTCCCCTCGCCGCGCTGCGCGAGACCGCGGTGGACGAGTCGGGCGCCTCGCGCACACGCGTCCTGGCCGGCTCCGGTCTGCTGCTCGCCGCGGTCGCGGTCGTCCTCACGGGCGTCCTCGCCACGCCGTCGCTGTGGCTCGCGTCCGCCGGGGCGGTGCTCGCGCTCGCCGCGTTCGTCGTCCTCGGCCCGGTGGCCTCCTCGTACGCGGTACGGATCCTCGGCGGCCCGTTGCGCGGGGCGAACCGCGGACTCGCGCGCCGCAACGCGTTGCGCAGCCCCAAGCGGACCGCCGCCACGGCCACCGCGCTGATGATCGGCGTCGCCGTCGTCTCGCTGTTCACCGTTTTCGGCGCCTCGCTGAAGGCGACGATGGACCAGACGGTCTCGCGTTCGTTCGCCGGTGACGTGGCCGTCAGCACGCCGTCGTTCGGCGCCGGCGGCAGCGGGCTCAGCCCCCGGCTCGCACCGGCGCTCGCCGCCCTGCCCGAGGTGGAGACCGCCGTCGGTCTCGGCCAGGGCGTCGCGGAGATCGACGGCGAGGGACGCGCGCTGACCGTCACCGACCCGGCCGCGCTCGCCCGCTCCTTCGACCTCGGAGAGGTCCAGGGGTCGCTGGACGGCCTCGGCGTCGACGGCATCGCCGTCGCGGACACCGAGGCGGCGAAGTCCGGCCTGAAGCCGGGCGGCACGACCGAGCTGGCCTTCACCGACGGCAGCCGGCACACCTTCACCGTCAAGGCCGTCTACCAGCAGTCCGAGCTGGCCGGCGACTATGTCGTCAGCCGCGAGGCATGGGCCCCGCACCGCGCGCAGGACTCCGACACGCTCGTCGCCGTGACCTTCCGGGACGGCGTCTCCGCCGACGCGGGCAAGGCCGCGGTCGAGGACGTCGCCGAGCGGTACGGCAACCCCGACGTGCAGACCCGCGACGAGTACGCGGCGTCCTCGGCGGGCGGCATCGACATGATGCTCACGCTCGTCTACGCCCTGCTCGCGCTGGCCGTCCTGATCGCCCTGCTCGGCATCGCCAACACGCTGACCCTCGCGGTCCACGAGCGCACCCGCGAACTCGGCCTCCTGCGCGCCGTCGGCCAGACCCGGGCGCAGCTGAAGGCCATGGTCCGCTGGGAGTCCGTCCTGGTCGCGGCCTTCGGCACGGCCGGCGGTCTCGTGCTCGGCGCCTTCCTCGGCTGGGTGCTGGTCACGGCGTCCGACGGAGCGAGCGACAGCGCGTTCGCCTTCGCCGTACCGCCGCTGCAGCTCGGCCTCGTGGCGCTGGTCGGCCTGACGGCGGGCGCCGTGGCCGCCTGGCGCCCGGCGAGGCGGGCGGCCCGACTGGACGTCCTGCGGGCGATCGCGACGGAATGACGCCGCACCGGATCACGTATGTCGGACGCTGGATTTCGGATGCCGTATCCGAGATCTGTGACCTGCGCGCCCCGCCGCCGCCCCGCTCAGCCCGCAGATGCCGTATCCGACATCTGTGACCTGCGCGCCCCCGCCCGGCCGCCCCGCTCAGCCCGCCAGGACCGAGCGGGCGACCGCCGGGGCGCGGGCGGGCTCCGGCGGGGTCCCGAAGGGGACGCCCTCCAGGCTTGTGCCGTGCGCGCCGCGGAAGCGGGTGTGGCCGACGAAGGGGCCGTCGGTGGTCGCACCGTAGACGGCGTGCGAGCGCGAGGGGACGGCCACCGCGGGTGTCGGCGCCGGGAGGGTGAACCACACGACCTTCCCGGTCTCGCCGTGCGGGCGGATGCCCCAGCTCTCGCTGACCGCCTCGATGATGGCCAGACCACGGCCCGAGGTGGCCAACTCGTCGGTGTCGAAGCAGTCCTGGGACCTCGCGGCCCCCGCCCCGCCGACGACGACCGGTATCCGGGGGTCGTGGTCGTGGACCGAGACCGTGAGGCGGTCGAGCAGCAGCTCGATCTCGACGGTGCACATCTTGTCCGGCTGTGCGTGCCGGTGAACATTGGTCAGCAGCTCGGTCACGCCGAGCGCCGCATGGTCGATCAACGCATCGAGATGCCAGTAGCGCAGATGCGCCGATACGATTCTGCGGACCTGACCGATCCGCGACGGCAGGGCCTGGAGCTCCACCGTGCAGTGCCTGCTTGGCTCGCTGATCACGGCTGCGACTCCCCGAAGTAGGTCCGGAAGAAGACGAAGATTCGGATCTGTCATGCGGTACAGCAGGGCGGCGGGCTGGATCACAGCGTCACCGCCGGTAAACCCTCGGTGAGGTGGTTCCAGCGTGAACCAGTGGTGACCGGCTCGCAACTCGCGGCGACCCGCCGCAGGTCACCGGCGTGTCACCCGTTCATGGCCATGCGTCTACCGGCCTTTGGCCGCCCTCTTGAGCGCTTCGAGGAAGCGTCCGGGGCCCGTCGCCCGGTCCTGCGGCTTCTCCATGGTCAGGCGGTAGCGCGTCCCGTTGACCGTCGCCACCGTCTCGTCCGGCTTTGCGAACCATGGGCGTCCCGCGCGGACGGAGTCCACCGGGGCGCTGTCGATCTCACTGCCGTAACTGGTCAGCAGTGACAGCCGGCCGTCCTCGATCCGGACCTCGCCCGCCCGGGTCAGTGAGCGGGGCCAGCGCTCGATCCGTACGCCCGTGGCCGTGAACTCAGGCTCCGTCATATCGCTCCGCCCCCTTCGCACCGGTTGCTCCGACCAGTGTGCCCGGCGGGCGGCAGCCGCACCAGAGGCCCCCTCTGCAAGGGACTCCTATGGACCCCCAAAGTGAACGTTTGTGCAGGTGAGGGAGTTATCGTGACCAGTGGGGACCGTCGGGGGAACGATGAGGAGAGGGACGCATGAGCACCACGGAGAGCACCGCGCCACAGGCCGCGGTCACGATCGACGTCGATCGCAGCGACCCGGCGTACCGTGCCTGGCTCAAGGAAGCCGTCCGCAAGGTCCAGGCCGACGCCAACCGCTCCGCCGACACCCACCTGCTGCGCTTCCCTCTCCCGGAGAAGTGGGGCATCGACCTCTACCTCAAGGACGAGTCGACCCATCCCACCGGCAGCCTGAAGCACCGCCTCGCCCGCTCTCTCTTCCTCTACGGCCTCTGCAACGGCTGGATCCGGCCCGGCAAGCCCGTCATCGAGGCGTCCAGCGGCTCGACGGCCGTCTCCGAGGCGTACTTCGCCAAGCTGATCGGCGTGCCCTTCATCGCCGTGATGCCGCGGACCACCAGCCCGGAGAAGTGCCGCCTGATCGAGTTCCACGGCGGGCAGTGCCACTTCGTCGACGACTCGCGCAAGATGTACGAGGAGTCCGCGGCCCTCGCCGAGCGGACCGGCGGGCACTACATGGACCAGTTCACCTATGCCGAGCGGGCCACCGACTGGCGGGGCAACAACAACATCGCCGAGTCGATGTACCAGCAGCTGAGGCTGGAGCGCTACCCCGAGCCCACCTGGATCGTCGCCACCGCGGGCACCGGTGGCACCTCCGCGACCATCGCGCGCTATGTGCACTACATGCAGCACGACACCCGGATCTGTGTCGCCGACCCCGAGAACTCCTGCTTCTTCGACGGCTGGACGAACAACGACCCGTTCGCGACCTCCGACTGCGGCTCGCGTATCGAGGGCATCGGCCGGCCCCGCATGGAGCCGAGCTTCGTGCCCGGAGCCATCGACCGGATGATGAAGGTCCCGGACGCCGCCAGCGTCGCCGCCGTCCGCGCCCTGGAGACCGCGATCGGCCGCAAGGCGGGCGGCTCCACCGGCACCGGGCTGTGGAGCGCGCTGAAGATCGTCGCCGAGATGGTCGAGCAGGGCCGTACCGGCAGCGTCGTGACCCTGATCTGCGACCCGGGCGACCGCTACCTCGACAAGTACTACTCCGACGCCTGGCTGGCCGAGCAGGGCCTGGACATCGCGCCCTACGCCGCCGCTATCGACCAGTTCCTGGAGACGGGTGCCTGGCCGGAGTGAGCCTGCGGTCCAGGCGGCGCATGGCGTCGCGGAAGGACTTCCCGACGCCGGGGCGGGCCAGGCGCATGGCGAACAGGCAGGGCGGGGCGCCGTCGACCGCCATCGTCCAGCGGACCCGGGTACCCGGGCCGGCGGGGGAGAGCGCCCACTCCTCCAGCATGGCGCTCACGCCCGGTGCGTTGGTCTCGTCTATCCGGTAGGCATAGCGGGTGTCCGGCTCGTTGGCCACGATCGTCTCCTGGAACACGATCCCGCCCCGCAGCCGCACCGTCCGGCCGGCGCCGTCCTCGGTCGGCGTCGCGGAGGTCACCGCCGTGAACCAGGCGGGCATGGAACCGAGCTCCACCGCCAGCGAACGGTGAACCGCGGAGGGCGGGGCCGCCACGTCCGCCGTGAACACCAGGCGTACGGGCGCGGACATGGCGAAGTCGAGCTCCACGAGCCTGAGTCGGCGTGGCATGTACCGAACCTCCGGAGGGCGGGGCTGGGGGATGTCCGACGGATCAGGGCCGGACGGCCCCCGGGGCGCGCTCACGATAGCTGACACAACGTCAGCTGCCCAGGAGTCCGTCCATCGCCCGGCCGAACAACCGTCGCCCGGCGAGAGCGAGTACGGGGTCGAGTACGGCCGGAACCCCGCGTACCCGCAGCTCCTCCACCCACACCGCGCGGGAGCCGCCGCCCGGCGTCCCGTACACCTCGATCACGGCCCGGCCGAGCACCACACGGCCCCGCTTCTCCAGCCGGCAGGTGCCGGGCCGCCCGGGCGCCGGGGGCTCCCAGCCGACGACCTCCATCGGGTCGTCGACGGCCAGCCGCCCGATGCCGGTACGGGCCACGAACCGGGTTCCCACGCCCGTGGGTCCGGGGGAGAGCAGCCGGGTCCTGGTCAGCGGCACCAGGCGGCCGTGCGCGCGGAAGTCGGTGAGCCGCCGCCACACCTCCTCGGCCGGCAGGGCCGAGGTGCGCTCGACGCGGAAGAGGCTCACACCTCGTCGCCCTCGCCCTCGTCCTCGCCCGCCACCACCAGGCCCGGCAGCTGCTCCGCCATCTCCGCCCGGGTCTGCGCCGACAGACCCGCGTCCGTCACCAGCGTGTCCACCTCGTCGAGCCGGGCGAACGAACTCAGGCCCACCGTCCCCCACTTGGTGTGGTCCGCGACCACCACCACCCGACGGGCGGAACGCATCAGACGCCGGTTCGTCTCCGCCTCCGCGAGGTTCGGGGTCGAGAGCCCCGCCTCCACCGAGATCCCGTGCACCCCGAGGAACAGCACGTCGTAGTGGAGCGAACGGATCGCCTGGTCGGCCACCGGCCCCACCAGCGCGTCCGACGGGGTCCGCACCCCGCCCGTGAGCACCACGGTCGCCGCACCGGGCCGCGTCTCGCCGCTCGCCGAGCCGGCGTGGCGCGCCGTGTGGAAGACATCGGCGACCCGCACCGAATTGGTCACCACCGTCAGGTCCGGCACATCCAGGAGATGGCCCGCCAGGGCGAACGTCGTCGTGCCGCCCGACAGGGCGATCGCCGAGCCGGGCGCGACCATCCGCGCCGCCGTCCGGGCGATGTCCTCCTTCGCGCCCAGTTCGAGCGTGGACTTGGCCTCGAACCCCGGCTCGTGCGAACTCGTCTCCACCACCGGAACCGCGCCGCCGTGCACCTTCTCGACGACACCCTGGCGGGCCAGCGCGTCCAGGTCCCGGCGGACCGTCATGTCCGAGACATTGAGCCGCCTGGTCAGCTCGTTGACCCGTACACCACCGCGTCGCCGAACCTCGTCCAGAATGAGGGCGCGCCGCTGCTCCGCGAGGAGATTCTGATGGTCGCTCACCACCGGGGCCGTTCCTTCCGAAGGGGACTGGGGGATTGCCGTCGGATTCGGTGAGAGGCCGTGCACACGCGCACGGCCTTCCGCGATCCTGTTGCCTGTCGTCGAATCCTCCCACCCAGAGAGCGAGACACCGAAGTGTCCCCTGCCACACCTGACCCGAAGAGCGGAGGCGCGGCCCTCGAACTCCTCGTCCACGGTGTCGGCGGAGCCACGCCGCAGGACATGCTGGGGGATCCCCGTACGGTCCGGGTCACCGGCGACACCACCGCCGCCATGCACCGGCGCACGGACGACCTCGACGCGGAGGACCACCCCGAGCGCTACGCCGAACGGCCGGTCCCCGAGGCGTACTGCTGGTCCAACCTCACCTCCGGCAACGGCGCCCGCGCCCTGTGGCTGTTGCTCCTGCCCTTCATGGTCGCCAACCTCGCCCACTGGATGCGCCCGCCGGCCAAGGGACACCCCCGTCTCGTCCGGCTGTACGGGACGCTGGTGCGGCTCGTGGCCCTCACCCTCACCGTGCTGCTCACCGCCGCCGCCTGCGAGGTCGCGCTCGATCTGACGGCCTGGCAGTGCGCCGGCTCGGCCTCCTGCGCGGAGGACCGCTCCTGGCTCGGCTTCCTCTCGGCCGAGCGAGGCGGCTGGTGGTCCCAGCCCGGCCGCCGCCTCGCGCTCGCCGCCGTGGTCCCGGCCGCGCTCGTGGGGCTGCTCTGGTACCTCTCCAACCGGACATGGAGCGCGTACGAGGCCCAGCGCCCGCCCACGGGATACGACGACGCGCCCGAGGTGCCGGCGGACACCGAGCCGGTGGAATCCGAGCCCCTGGAATCCGGGACCGCCGACACCGAGCCCGCGGAGGCGGCGGACACCGAGAGCGCCGACTCCGCAGACTTCGCCGAACTCCGCCCCGCCCTCGGCCGTCCCGGCTTCTGGTACGGCCGCCGCCTCGTCGCCCGGCTACGCGCCGCCCACACCGCCGCGGGCTTCCTCACCGTCGCCGCGGCCCTCACCGGTGCCGCCGCCCGCCACGACCGGCGGGCGTCCGACGCACCGCCCGAAGCGTTCGGCTGGGCCCTTCAGAGCGCCTTCGTCGTCCTCGCCGCCGTCGTCCTCTGGGTCGTCTGCCGCCGCGGGCGCAGCGAGAAGCGTCTCGACCTGCGGCTCGAACGGGCCCTGGTCTCCTGGCTGCCCGGCGCCTCGCTCGTCCTGCTGGCCCTCGCCGCTCTCCACGCCGGCTGGTCCCGCCCCGACTGGCGCTCCGCCGGCACCCTGCCCGGCGACGCCACCTTCGGCGTCCTGACCCTGACGCAGGGCGGACTCGTCGTCGCCCTCGGCGTGGTCGCCCTCCTGCTGCACCATCCCCACCGCGAGCCGCGCACCGCCCTGTACGGCCTCGGCGGCCCCGCCGTCGCCATGCTCGCCTGCGCGCTGGGCGGAGTGATGTCCGGCGGTGTCGCCCAGCGCGTCGCCGACTGGCTGGACGGGCCCGGCACCCCCGGCATGGGAGCGGGCTCCGCCATCGCCCCGCCGGTGCTGCTGAGCTGGCAGGCCTCCGTCATCCCCGTCCTGCTCCTGATGCTGCTCGCCCCGGTCGTCTTCCTCGCCGTACGGACCGCCCGCGCGGCCCGCCGGCTCGGGCCCGTCGTCGAGGCCGAGTACGGAGCGGAGGACCCCGACCCGTTCCGTACCGCACGGATCGCCGCCGGCCGGGCCACGGCCCGGCTCACGGACGCCGCCCCCGGCTTCGTCGGGATCGTCTCCGGCGCCACCCTGCTGCTCGGCGCCGGTTCGGTCGCCGGGGCCTGGGCCAGTGGGAACGTGCCCGGCCGGGCCTTCGAGGGCGCCCACCCCGCGATCGCCTCCGCCGCCGACACGGCCCAGTCCCTCGGCTCCTGGATGATCGGCTTCGGGTTCCTGCTCTTCGTCACCTGGGGCCGCCGCGCCTACAAGGACGCCTCGGCCCGCCGCACCATCGGCATCCTCTGGGACGTCGGCACCTTCTGGCCGCGCGCCGCGCACCCCTTCGCCCCGCCCTGCTACGCCGAACGTGCCGTCCCCGACCTCACCTGGCGGATGAGCTCCTGGACCCGGCACACCGGCGGCCGGCTGGTCATCTCCGGCCACTCCCAGGGCAGCGTGCTGGCCGCGGCGGCCGTCTGGCAGCTGCCGCCGGCGACCCGCGGACGGGTGGCGCTGCTGACCTACGGCTCCCCGCTGGAGCGGCTCTACGGGCGCTGGTTCCCCGCCTACTTCGGCCCGGGACCGCTGCGCGCGCTGCACCGCACGGTCCACTGCTGGAGCAACCTCTACCGCGCCACCGACCCGATAGGCGGGCCGGTCCGGGTGCCTGCCGAGGGCGACAAGCCGGCCGTCGACCGTGCCGCGCTGCTCGACCCGCTCGTCTACGGCCGCACCCACGAGCACCCGCTGCCGGAACCGATCCTGGGCCACTCCGACTACCAGGCCGACCCCGTGTTCGCCGCCGAGCGGTCCGTACTCCTCGACCGGTTGCCGCCCGCCCTGCCCCGCCAGCGCGGCGGCGAAGGCGACACGAACGAGCAGGCGGATCAGGGGAGTTCGGGCAGGTCCTCCGGGTAGAGCAGGGTCAGGTCGTCCGTGCTCACCTCGGTGAGCACGGCGACCCGTCCGGCGTGCCGCTCCACCATCGACTCGAACGTCTGCCGCGCGGTACGGCCGTTGCCGAACGCCGGCCCCTTCGGGAGTTCGGTGAAGTACTTCCGCAGCGCCTCGTCCGTGCCCGGGGCGAGCCGGTACTCGTGCTCGTCCGCCTGCTGCTCCACGATCCGCAGCAGCTCGTCCGGCACGTAGTCACTGAAGCTGATGGTCCGTGAGAAACGGGACGCCACACCGGGGTTGACCGTCAGGAAGCGATCCATCTCCGCCGTGTAACCGGCGACGATCACCACCACCGCGTCCCGGTGGTCCTCCATGAGCTTCACCAGCGTGTCGATCGCCTCGCGCCCGAAGTCCCGGCCGGAGTCCTCCGGCGACAGCGCGTACGCCTCGTCGACGAACAGCACGCCACCGCGCGCCCGGTCGAAGGCCTCCTGCGTCCGGATCGCCGTCGAACCGATGTGCTCGCCCACCAGGTCGACGCGGGACACCTCGACCAGATGCCCGCGTTCCAGGACACCCAACGAGGCGAGGATCTCGCCGTAGAGCCGGGCGACGGTCGTCTTGCCCGTACCCGGGTTGCCCGTGAACACCAGATGGCGGCGCACCGAAGCCGCCTTGAGACCGGCCTCCTGCCGCCTGCGCCCGACCTCGATCATGTTGGTGAGCGTGCGCACCTCGTGCTTGACGCTCTCCAGGCCCACCAGCGCGTCCAGTTCACCGAGGACGTCCTGCGAGGAGCGCGCCTCGGGCGCCGGCTCGGGGACGGCCGCGGCCGCGGGGACGACGGGGGAGCGCGGCGCGGGAACGGTGCCCAGCAGCCCCGCCGACTGCGTCGCCGTCAGTACGGTCCCGGCTTCCGGGGCCGGAGCCGTACGCACCCCGCTCTCGTCGCTCGTGCACTCCTCCACCACCGGGCCCTCGTCGGGGAACTCGTACCCGCCGCGCGCGCAGCGCTCCGTACGGCACTTGCGCAGCGTCGTGCGGCAGCCGTCCATCACATGGAAGCCGTAGCCGCCGCTCCCGGTCACCCGGCAGCCGTGGAACGAGCCGCGCCCCTCGGCGGAGACGTAGAACCCGGCCTCGGCGGGCGAGGTGACCGTGCACCGTTCGATCGTAGGGTCGGCGCCCTTGGTGACGATCACGCCCGTCTGCACGGCGTCGATGGTGCAGCCGCCGAGCGTCCCGCCGCTGCCGTGGTCCCGGAACCAGGCACCCGTGGACGCCTCTCTGATCCGGCAGTCGTCGAGCTGTGCGGTCGCGCCGTCGCTGACCGACACCGCCGTGTTCCGCACCTGCGACAGATCGCTGTCCACGACGTCCGCGCGTGAGCCCCGGTCCAGGACGAACAGCGCGTCCGGCACGTTGTGCACCCGGCACGCGTCGAGGACGGCGGTCGCCCCGTCGCTGATCCAGACCGCCGGGTAGTCGCCCGTACTGTCGTGGATCTCGCACTGGTTGGCGTCCACCCGGGTGCCCGGGTCCCACACCGAGAGCCCGTTGCGACCGAACCGGCGCACGGTCGAACGCGTCAGCGTCAGCACGGAGCGCGAGCGCAGGTCGACCGCGTTCTCGGGGATGTCGTGGATGTCGCAGTCGGAGAGGGTGAGGACCGCGTCCGTGTCGAGCGTGATGCCGTCGGCCGAGGTGCGGTGCACGGAGGAGTCGGTCAGATGCGCGGTCGCGCGGGCCGCGATCTGCAGACCGGTGCCCTTGATCTCGTACACCTCGCAGCCGATGCCCTCAAGACCGCTGCCCTCGCCGTTGACCGTGATCCCGGCCCCCGAGGCGTGATGGACCCGGCAGCGCTCCAGGCGTGGATGGGCGCCGCCGCGCACGGAGACCCCGGACTGCCCGGCCGAGACGATCTCGCACTCCTCGAACACCCCGCCCGCGCCGTCGAGTACGGCGATGCCGACGCCCGCCGGATTGTCGACGGTGCAGCGCCGGACGGTGGGGCGGGCGGCTCCCCGGACCTCGAGCCCGGCGGCCGAACGGGTCACGATCCGCAGATCGAGCAGCTCCGGGGTGCCGTCCTCGACGAGCAGCGCGGGGGCGGCGGTGTCCTGCCCCTCCACGTGCAGATCCTGCACGGTCGCGGAGGCCCGCACGGTCAGCGGTACGCCGTCCACCGGGGCGATCCGGACCGAGCCGACCCCGCCCTCGGGACCGCGCAGTGTGACGGCCCGTTGGATGACGAGGTTCTCCCGGTAGGTGCCGGGCGCGACGGTGAGGACGTCGCCGTCCCCCGCCGCCTCCAGGGCTGCGGCAAGGGAGGCGTACTCACCCGTGCGGCGCCGCCACCGCGAAGTGCCGGTGTGCGTCACCTGGACCGTGCCCTGTGCCATGGGTGTGCTCTGCCCCCGCCTCATGCGTCGCTGCTGATCCGATGCCCCACCGTAGCGCGCGCGAGGACGCCGGGTTGACGAGATCGGGGCTGCCCGGCGGCTCTTGACCGGGGCCCCTCGACGCCTGTCCGCCCCTGATTCGCCGGACACGCCCTAGCTGCCCGCGCCCGTACGCCCCCAGTCGGGGCCGGCCTTGGCCCACGCGCGGTCGAGGCGTTCGTACCGCCGGTGTACCAGTCGTCGTACGACCAGCCGCCTGGCCGCCTCGACGAAGACGCCGGCCAGGGCCGCCGTGAGCAGCCCGACGGCGATCGCGTGGCCGTGCGCGGTCTCCGGCCGCATGGGCGCGGCGACCGGGCGTCCGTCGCGGTCCGTCCAGAGCCGGAAGGAGGCGCCCGGTTCCGCGAGTTCGCGCCGGGCGGCCACCGTGCCCGTGCGCGACGAGCCGTCCGGCGCCGTCCAGCGCGCCACGACGGCGCGGCGGACCGGCTGTTCGCCCGAGGAATCGGGGCTCGTGAGTCCCGGCGCCGGGGTGTCGGCGAGCCGGACGACCACGGCCGTCGTGGGCTGGCGCAGCCGGTACTGGGCCTGGACCGAGCGCTGGAGGGAGGCGTCGGTGCGCGCCCCGGAGATCCAGCCGGCCGCCGGCACGGCGAGCACGAGCAGGACCACGGCCGTGAGCGCGACCCACGCCTCGACGAGATCCGTGGTCCGGCGCAGGGGGTTGTGCCGCCAGCGCCAGACTCCGGTGGCTGCCCGCACGCCTCGCACCCCCTCGTAGTCCGTGGCTCTCTCAACGAGTCTGCCCCGGGGGAGGGTTCCCCGCCTGTCGGGACGGGGAAGTGTGACGCGTGCGCGCGGCGGGCGACGGCGCTCCCTAGTCGAGGATCTTGACCTCGTCGCCCACCCGGATGGTGCCGGTGTGCTCGGGAACGAGGTTCTGGCCGAAGATCAGCCGGCTGCCGTCCTTGCGGTGCCGGGCGAGCGTACGCAGCGGCTCCTTGCCGCGCTGGGCGGTGGTCTGGTCGGTGGTGGTCACGACACAGCGGCCGCAGGACCTCGCGACCCGGAAGGTGACCTCCCCGATGGCGAGCCGGGTCCAGCCGTCCTCGGCCCAGGGCGCGGTTCCGTCGACGACCACGTTCGGGCGGAAACGGTTCATGGGCAGCGGGCCCTCGTCGGCGTGATCGCCCTGGGCGATCAGCGAGTTGAGGGCGTCGAGGGAGGCGGTCGTGGTGGCCAGGAGCGGATAGCCGTCGGCGAAGCTCACCGTCTCGCCCGGCAGCGCGTACTCGGGGTTGATCGGACGCCGGTGCGCCGGCTCGTCCATGTGGACGAGCCGGACCTCCGTCTCCAGATACTCGCTGAACCACGCGTCGGCCGCGGGATCGGCCGGGACCGCCTCCACCGGAGTCTCGAAGACCTCCACCCGGATCGTGGACGACGGTCGCGGCACCGCGATCGACAGCGCGGGGCGGCCGGACGCGGACACCCTGATGCCGCCGTCCGGCAGCGGTTCGGCCGAGGCCAACGCCATCTGCGGATGACGGCGTTGGGTCACGACCTTGCCCGACGTGTCCACGACGGTCCAGCGGCGGTCCCCTGCCAGTCCCCATGGCTGGACCTCCGCCTCGGCGGGCGCGTACCCACGCATCGCCTTGACCGGGTGGACATGGACGGAGCGCAGACGAGGATTCGACATGTCGTCAATCCTGCCAGCCGCTCCGTACACGGAGTCGGTCAGTACCCCTGGCCCTGGTACGGGCGGTTGTAGGGGTCCTGGTACTGCGCGGGCGCCGGGGCGGGCCGTGCGGCCGCCGGGCGCATCGCCTCGTACCCCGTGGCCACGGGACGCTGCGGCTGCTGGGGCTGGACGCCCGGGTAGCCACGCGGGCCGACGGGCTGCTGCGGGATGTAGGGCGCCGGAGCGTGCTGCAGCGGCACGGGGGCCATCTGCTGCTGCATCTGCTGCGGATAGCCGTACGAACCCCCGCCGCTGTAGGCCGGGGCGGGCTGGCTGGGTGCCGCCGGGAGGGCGGGCAGGGCCGCGGGCAACGCCGGCAGGTAGCTGTTGCCGGTGTCGTACGCGGAAGGCACTCGGATCGGGGCGATCTGAGGCGTGCCCCGCTCAGCGACCAGGGAGTCGTAGATCGGGGTGTCGGGGAACGACGGCGCGGTGTAGTAACCGCCTCCGTAGGTGGAGCGGGGGGAGGTCATGGCACATAAGTTAAGCCCACGATGTGCTGGTTGGGGAGCCCGATAAGAGGGTTGTTTGACGGGTTCTGAGTGACCGTCGATCCTTAATCCGATCGAACGTGACAAAAACGGTCGCGCTGAAGGCCGCCGACGGGCCGCTGATCTTGAAAAGGCGAGCTGAGAAGGGGTTACCCACGGGTCGCCCCGGGCGCGTCGATGTGCCCGGCATTAGGTTGACGTAAAGAAATCTTGATAGCCGGGAGCCGTGATGGGGGCGAGCATGTCCATGCTTAAAGGGGCCAATGTTCCGGTGCCGGCGCGCGGCGTGCGCGTGGAATTGGGCTGGCGTTCAGGTGCTGGGGTGCCGGACGTGGACGCCTCCGCGCTACTCCTCGTGTCGGGGAAAGTGCGCTCCGACGCCGACTTCGTTTTCTACAACCAGCCCGCGCATGCCTCGGGGGCGGTGCGGCACGAGGGAAAGGCGCGCCCCGGCGGCCCCGAAGGCGCCGTGACGGACACGCTCGTGGTCGACCTGGAACGGGTGGAACCCGCCGTCGAACGGATCGTCCTGGCGGCTTCGGCCGACGGCGGTGACTTCGGCCGGGTGCCCGGTCTGTACGTCCGCGTGACGGACGCGGCCGGCGGGGCGGAGCTCGCGCGCTACGACAGCACGGACGCGACCGTCGAGACGGCCTTCCTCCTCGGGGAGCTCTACCGGCGCCAGGGCGCCTGGAAGTTCCGGGCGGTGGGGCAGGGCTACAGCTCGGGCCTGGCAGGTCTGGCCACGGACTTCGGCATCACCGTGGACGAGCCGCAGCGACCCGCGGCACCGGCCACGACGGCCCCGGCCACCGCCGCGGCCCGAGCACAGCCGGCCCCGGCCGCCCGTGCGACCCCGGCACGGCCGGTCACGGCGACCGCTGCGACGCGCAGCACAGCCGGCCCCGGCCACCCGTGCGACCCCGGCCCAGGCATCTCCCCCTCCGGCGCCTCCCGCCTCGCCCCCGCAGCCGGTGCGGCTCACGAAAGTCACCCTCACGAAGGAATCCCCGACGGTCTCCCTCGCCAAGCAGGGCGGCTCCTCCGGCGCCATGCGCGTGAACCTCAACTGGCAGGTGCGCAAGCAGTTCACCGGCTGGGCCGCCAAGCTCGGCAACGCCGTAGCCCAGCACGCCGACCTCGACCTCGACCTGTGCGCCCTGTACGAGCTGACCGACGGCCGCAAGGGCGTGGTCCAGTCGCTCGGCAACGCCTTCGGCTCGCTGCACCGGGCCCCGTACATCCAGCTCGACGGCGACGACCGCACCGGAGCCCTCGCTTCCGGCGAGAACCTCACCATCAACCTCGACCACAAGGACAAGCTCCGTCGCGTCCTCGTCTTCGTCACCATCTACGAAGGCGCCCGTAGCTTCGCCGATCTGCACGCCTCCGTCACCCTCCAGCCGCAGCACGGCGCGGCCGTCGACTTCTCCCTCGACGACTGCACCGTTCCCTCCACCGTCTGCGCGCTCGCCCTCCTCACCCAGGAGAACGGCGACCTGGTCGTCCGGCGGGAGGCCCGCTATCTCGTACCGCAGCGCGGAGTCAGCCCGCAGCGGACCGTCGACCAGGCCTACGGCTGGGGCATGGACTGGACTCCGGGACGGAAGTGACTCACCGGTCGGGTGCGGCCTCGGGACGGGCATAGGTCCGTCCCTTCCAGGCGGCGCCCCGGCCCCGGTAGTGCTGCACCGCCGAATCCACCGTCATGAGGAGATAGAGCAGGGCGGTGAAGGGGAGCGTGGGCGCGAGCCAGAGCGGCTGGCGGTAGTAGCGGAGCATCGGAAGGTACGTCCCCGCCATCACCGCCCACGCGAGCCCACCCGCCCAGCCGGCGACCGCGTCCCCGCCGAACAGCCCGGCCGCCACGGCGACCGGGGGAGCCAGATAGACGACGGCGAGCCCGGCGACCGTCCCCGCCAGCACGAGCGGGTTGTGCCGCAGCTGGGCGTACGCACTGCGCGAGACCATCCGCCACAGGTCGGCGAGGTGCGGGTACGGACGGACGGAGTCCACCCGCTCGGCGAGCCCCAGCCAGATCCGCCCACCGGACCGCCGCACCGCCCGCGCCAGCGACACGTCGTCGATCACCGCCTGCCGGATCGACTCGGGCACCTGCGCCCGCTCGGCCGTCTCCGTCCGCAGCAGCACACAGCCCCCGGCCGCCGCCGTCGCGAGGGGACGGCTTCGGTTGATCCAGCGGAACGGATACAGCTGGGAGAAGAAGTACACGAACGCGGGCACGACCAGCCGCTCCCAGAAGCTCGCCACCCGGAGCCGGGCCATCTGGGACACCAGGTCGAGATCGCAACCGACGGCCGCGGCCACGAGGCGGCGCAGACTGTCCGGCTCATGGGCGATGTCGGCGTCCGTCAGGAGCAGGAACTCCGGGCCACGCGCGCGTGCCAGGCCGATGCCGTGGCGCAGCGCCCACAGCTTCCCCGTCCAGCCGGGCTCGGGCTCGCCCGGCGAGGCGACGGTCAGCGGCAGCCCGCCGTACCGCACGGCCAGCTCACCGGCGAGCTTCCCGGTGCCGTCCGCGCTGCCGTCGTCGACGAGCACGATCTCCGCCTCGCCCGGATAGTCCTGCGAGAGCAGCGACGGCAGGCTCAGCGGAAGCACCTCCGCCTCGTCCCGCGCCGGTACGACGATCGCCACCCTGGGCCAGCCGGCGGCTTCCACGCGTGCGTGCCCGCCCGGCAGGCGTCGATCGGGTAGGCGTCGATCGGGTAGGCGTGGAGCCGGCCGGGGCTGTTCCGGCAGGCGTTGATCGGTACGCCAGAAGAACCCCTGACCAAGCAACAGCCACCCCCAGGCGGCCAGCGAACCCATGGCGATCCAGGCAATGGCGCTCATTCGCCGCAGTCTGCCCCAGATCGGCGGCGACGCAAGGGTGGTGGGCTAGGGTGACCGGGTGAAGATCGCGCTCATGGACTCCGGAATCGGCCTGCTCCCGGCAGCGGCCGCGGTTCGCCGACTGCGGCCCGACGCGGACCTGGTCCTCTCCTCCGACCCCGACGGGATGCCCTGGGGCCCTCGGACGACCGAGGACCTCACCGAGCGCGCCCTGGCCGTCGCGCGGGCCGCCGCGGCGCACGAGCCCGAAGCGCTGATCGTCGGCTGCAACACCGCCACGGTGCACGCCCTGCCCGCGCTGCGGGAGGCGCTGGAGCCCCGTATCCCGGTGATCGGCACGGTCCCCGCGATCAAGCCCGCTGCCTCGAATGGCGGAAAGGTCGCCATCTGGGCGACCCCGGCCACCACCGGCAGCCCGTACCAGCGCGGCCTGATCCGCGATTTCGCCGACGGCGCCGAGGTCACCGAGGTGCCCTGCCCCGGACTCGCCGACGCGGTGGAGCAGGCGGACGCGGACGCCGTCGAGCGGGCCGTGGCGGCCGCCGCCGCCCTCACCCCGCGCGACGTACGGGCCCTGGTACTCGGGTGCACCCACTACGAACTGGTCGCCGAGCGGATCCGCGCGGCGGTGCAGTCCGCCGACCTGCCGCCGGTCGTTTTCCACGGCTCCGCGGGGGCAGTCGCGGCACAGGCGCTCCGTCGGATCGGCATCGAGCCCGCGCCCACCGCGGCCCCGACCGGCGGCCTGACCGTGCTGCTGAGCGGCCGGACCTCGGATCTGCCGGCTGCCGCCCTGAGCTATGCGGAAGGCCGCCTGCTCCGGGCCGCGGCGCCGGCCCGCTGACGGACCGCCGTCCGGCGTCGACAGGGCGCCGCATGAGCGGAACGTGAGTAGGCTGCCCCGCATGAGGGACCATCCCCGACATCCCCGACATCCCCGCCACCTGGGCGCCGAGCCGCTGCCCGAGGTGTGGATCGGCCGCGCCACCAACCGGATGCAGTGGGTGGCGGCGGTCGCCGGCGCCGCCTGTATGGCGCTGGGCATCACGATCGCGGTCGAATCGCCGTGGACCTCCGGTATCGCGGCCCTGCTGATGGCCGTGATCGGTTGTGTCGCCGCGGGCCTGCTCGTGCTGTTCGGAACGCTCGCCTTCGTGCACGTCGAGGTCAAGGTGGACAACCAGGCCATGGAGGTCCGCTGCGGCCACATCGGCCTGCCACGCTGCCGCATCCTGCTCTCCCAGGTGATCGGCGCCGACTACGTCCCGAAGGTCACCCCCCACGAATGGGGCGGCTGGGGCTACCGCTGGCGGCCCGAGAAGGGCAAGGGGGTCATCGTCCGCCGCGGCGAGGCCCTGATCCTGAGGCTCGACGACGGCCGGACGTTCACGGTCACGGTCGACGACGCCGAGTTCGGTGTCCGCGTCATTCGCGACCGGCTGCGTCCCCCGACACCGACCGGTCCGACCAGCGCCTGAGGACGATGGCGCACGACGGGAGCGTGGACCGGTCGTATCGCCGGTCGCCGGTCGCCGGTCGCCGGTCGCCGGTCCCGAGTCGCCGGCCGTCAGTCGTCGGTGGGCGCCGGGGCGGTACGGGCCGTCGCCAGCCCCGCCAGCAGACCGGCGCCCGCGGTCACCGGGGTGAAGCTCAGCGCGTTGCCGACCGTCGCGAGCGCCGCGAGTGCCGTCAGGGTGGCCGCCGCCGTCAGGACCACCACCGTCCGCCGGGGCGAGGCCCACAGTCCGCACAGCAGCCAGCCGTAGGCCGCACCCAGCAGCACGACCCCCGGTACCCCCTGCTCCGCCGCCTGCTGGAGCGGGGCCGAATGCGGCTTGCCGTCGGCGTACAGCGTCTCCCGGGCGGTGGGGCTCAGTGCGCCGAAGCGCTCCGGGCCGACCCCGAGCAGCGGGTTCTCCCCGGCCAGGGAGACCGCGTCCTGCCAGAGCAGCACGCGGTGCCGGGTCAGCTGGCCCTCCAGGGAGACCGTGAGCCCCTCGGGGAGCCGCTCCTCCGCCACGGCCCAGGAGGCACCTACGACCAGCCCCGTCGCCAGCGCGAGCCCCGCGAGTCCGAGCAGCCGCCGCCGCATCCGTACCGCCGCCAGGGAACAGAGCAGGACGCCGAGGGCCGCGACGAAACCCACCACCGAGCCAAGGACCAGGGCCACGCCCGCCACCGCGAGGGCGAGTACCCGCAGCAGGAGCCTGCCCGGTACGGAGCCGGCTGCCGAGGCCGCGCAGCAGGCCGCACCCGCGGCCAGCACGAGCAGCGCCGCGGCGGCACCCGTATGACCGGGTGGCACGGAACCGGCGGGGGTGGCGCCCGGGACGCCCGGTCCGGAGGCCAGGGCGAGGCCGAGCGCGGCGAGGGACGCGGCCGCCGCGGCGGCGACGGGGAGCAGGGTGCCGGTGATACGGCCGCAGGCGTAGCCGGCGGCGAGCGCGAGGACGGCGAGGAGAATCCCCTCGGGCCGGGCGTCCCGTCCGGTGGCGGTGACGAGCGACCACAGCACGCAGGCACCGAGAATCAGCACCCCGGCGACATCCGGTGCCCGCCCACGCTCACGCACGGCGGCCCGCTCAGCCGCAGGTGCAGCCATCCCCGTTCGACCCCCCGCTCCGTCTGGCCGACACCGTAACGGGGTGGCGGGAGTTTGGGGAGCGAAAAGCGCAGGAACGTTGCAGCAGAGGTGAGGGAACGGTGACGATGACGCTGTCCCGCCATGCTCGGCCCGTGCCCGGCCCCGTGCGCGGCTTCGTGGGCGGGTCGCCCCGACCGGGCTCCTCCGGCCCCGGGTACGCGCCGTAGACTCCGCAAGGTGAGCACCACGATCACTCCCGTCGACGCCCCAGGACCCGCCGCCGCCCCCGAGCCCGGTCCGTCCGGCCTGCGGCGCCTCGTACGGCCGGGAGCGGCCGTGCTGTCGGGGGTGCTGCTCTTCCTGAGCTTCCCGCCCCGCCCGCTCTGGTGGCTCGCGCTGCCCGCCTTCGGCCTGCTCGGCTGGACCCTGCACGGCCGGCGCCCGCGTGCCGGGTTCGGCCTCGGCTACCTCGCCGGACTCGGCTTCCTGCTGCCCCTGCTGATCTGGACCGGATCCGAGGTCGGCCGGTTCCCGTGGATCGCGCTCTCCGCCATCGAGGCCCTGTTCATCGCCGCCGCCGGTCTCGGCATCGCGGTCGTCTCCCGGCTCCCCGGCTGGCCGGTGTTCGCCGCCGCGGTGTGGATCCTCGCCGAGGCGGCACGCGCGCGTGCCCCCTTCGGCGGCTTCCCCTGGGGCAAGATCGCCTTCGGGCAGGCCGACGGAGTCTTCCTGCCCCTCGCGGCCGTCGGAGGCACCCCGGTGCTCGGCTTCGCCGTCGCGCTCTGCGGTTTCGGACTGTACGAGGTGATCCGCCAGGTCAACGCCTACCGCGCCACCGGTGTCGTCCCGCGCGGCCCGCTCGCCGCTGCCGCGCTCACCGTCCTCGTCCCGGTCACCGGCGCCCTCGCCGCCCTGCCGCTCGTCGACGACTCGGCGGAGGACGGCACCGCGACCGTCGCCGCCGTCCAGGGCAACGTGCCCCGCCTCGGCCTCGACTTCAACGCACAGCGCAGGGCCGTCCTCGACAACCATGTGGCCCGCACCAAGGAGCTCGCCGAGGACGTCGCGGAGAAGCGGAAACCCCAGCCCGACTTCGTCCTGTGGCCGGAGAACTCCTCCGACATCGACCCGTACGCCAACCTCGACGCGGCCGAGGCCATCGACGGTGCCGTGCGGAAGATCGGCGTGCCGACCGTGATCGGCGCCGTCATCGCCCCGGAGACGGGCAAGCTGCGCAACACCCTGATCGAGTGGGACCCGGCGAAGGGCCCCGTCACGACGTACGACAAGCGGCACGTCCAGCCCTTCGGCGAGTACATTCCGATGCGGTCCTTCGTACGCATCTTCAACAGCAACGTGGACCGCGTCAGCCGCGACTTCGGCCCGGGGAACAAGGTCGGTGTCTTCGACCTCGCCGGCACCAAGGTCGGCCTGGCGACCTGCTACGAGGCGGCGTTCGACTGGGCCGTGCGGGACACCGTCACCCACGGCGCCCAGCTGATCTCCGTACCGAGCAACAACGCCACCTTCGGCCGCAGCGAGATGACCTACCAGCAGCTCGCCATGTCACGGGTGCGCGCGGTCGAGCACAGCCGCTCCGTCGTCGTACCGGTCACCAGCGGGGTCAGCGCGATCATCCGGCCGGACGGCGAGATCGTGGCCGAGACGAAGATGTTCACCCCTGACGTCCTGGTGGAGAAGGTGCCGCTGCGCTCCTCGCTCACGCCCGCGACGCGCATGGGCACCCTGCCCGAGGCGCTCCTGGTCGGCGTCGCGGTCGCCGGACTCGGCTGGTCGGCGGTGCGCTCCGTCCGTGCCCGCCGGAGCCCGGGGGCCTGACGGCTCCGGCTGCCCGTGAGTTCTTGATCCAACGGGGCTTAGGGTCGAGGCATGGGTACTCCTGACTTCATCCGCGAACTCCGGGCCAGCGCCGGCCACCAGCTGCTCTTCCTGCCCGGTGTGAGCGCCGTCGTCTTCGACGACCGGGGCCGGGTGCTGCTCGGCCGCCGGACCGACAACGGGATGTGGTCGATCGTCGGCGGCATCGTCGAGCCTGGCGAGCAGCCCGCCGCCTGCGCCGTCCGTGAGGTGTACGAGGAGACCGCCGTACGCTGCGAGGTCGAGCGGGTCGTGATCGTGCAGACCCTGCGCAAGCCCGTCGTCTATCCCAACGGCGACCAGTGCCAGTTCATGGACGTCACCTTCCGCTGCCGCGCCGTCGGCGGCGAGGCCCGCGTGAACGACGACGAGTCGACGGACGTCGGCTGGTTCGAGGTGGACGACCTGCCAAAGATGAAGAGGTTCTCGCACTTCCGGATCGAGCAGGCGCTCGCCGACGAACCCACATGGTTCGACCCCATGCCCCAGAGCTGAAGTATGGGCTCGGCACACATCGGTAGGCGGTGGGGCGCTTCATAAGGTGCGGAGCATGAGCGCCCCCACCACATCAGGTCCCGCACCGGCACAGGTATCGGCACCACTCGCACAGGGCCCTGCCGCGAGCCCGACCCCCGCGCCCGGCTCCGTCCTGCTCGACCTCGCCGGCCGCACGGCGCTCGTCACCGGCGCCGCCGGCGGCATCGGCCGGGCCTGCGCGCTCCGGCTCGCCGCCGCGGGGGCCCGCGTCAGAGCCGTCGACCGGGCGGCCGAGGGTCTTGAGGCGCTCGCCGACGAGGCCGGTGGCCTCGCGGGCATGATCGAGCCACAGCTGCTGGATCTCACCGACCTCGACGCCGCCGAGACCGCCGCCGCCGGCGCCGACATCCTCGTGAACAACGCCGGACTCCAGCTCGTCCGCCCCATCGAGGAGTTTCCGCCGGACGTCTTCCACACCGTCCTCACCGTGATGCTCGAGGCCCCCTTCCGGCTGATCAGAGGCGCCCTGCCGCACATGTACGCCCAGGGCTGGGGCCGGATCGTGAACCTCTCCTCCGTGCACGGCCTGCGCGCCTCCCCGTTCAAGTCCGCCTACGTGGCCGCCAAGCACGGCCTCGAAGGACTCTCCAAGACCGCCGCGCTCGAAGGCGCCCCGCACGGGGTCACCTCCAACTGCGTCAACCCCGGCTACGTCCGTACGCCGCTGGTCGAACGCCAGATCGCCGACCAGGCCGCGGCCCACGCCATCCCGGCCGACCGCGTCCTGACCGAGGTCCTCCTGAAGGACTCGGCGCTCAAGCGCCTCATCGAACCGGAGGAGGTCGCCGAGGCCGTGCTCTACCTCTGCACCCCGCAGGCGTCCTTCATCACGGGAACCTCCCTCACCCTGGACGGCGGCTGGACCGCGCACTGACAGGCCGTTTTCCACAGGGCTGGTGCGATCACCCCTACGACAGGTATCCCTGTGTCCATGTCCCAAGAACAGGTCTCCTACCTGGAACTCCTCGCACGAGGAGCCGCCACGGAAGGCTTCGACCGGCCCGTGCTGCTCGCCCGTGCGAGCGGCGCGGGCCCCGAGGAGCTGGCCGAGCTCGAACAGGCCAAGCAGCTCGCCCTGCGCGTGCGGGCCGAGCTGGAGGGCAGGCGCCGCCGCGAGGCCGAGCTCTCCGCCCTCTTCGAGACCGCCCACGACCTCGCGGGACTGCGCGACCTCGACGCCGTGCTGCGCGCCATCGTCCAGCGCGCCCGCTCCCTGCTCGGCACCGAGGTCGCCTACCTCAGCCTCAACGACCCCGCCGCGGGTGACACGTACATGCGTGTCACCGAGGGCTCGGTCTCTGCGCGCTTCCAGCAGGTCCGGCTCGGCATGGGCGAGGGTCTCGGCGGGCTCGTCGCCCAGACCGCCCGGCCGTACGTCACCGAGAACTACTTCGACGACCCCCGCTTCCAGCACACCGCCACCATCGACTCCGCCGTGCGCGACGAGGGCCTCGTCGCCATCCTCGGCGTGCCGCTGACCCTGGGCAGCCAGGTGATCGGCGTGCTGTTCGCGGCGGACCGGCGCGCCCGGGTCTTCGAACGGGAGCAGGTCGCGCTGCTCGGCTCCTTCGCCGCGCACGCCGCCGTCGCCATCGACACCGCCAACCTGCTCGCCGAGACCCGCTCGGCGCTCGCCGAGCTGGAGCGCGCCAACGACATCATCCGCGAGCACAGCGGTGTCATCGAGCGTGCCTCGGAGGTCCACGACCGGCTCACCGAACTCGTGCTGCACGGCGGCGGGGTCCACGACGTGGCCGCGGCCGTCTCCGAGGTCCTCGGCGGAAGGGTCGAGTTCATCGACACCGGTCTCGACCCCGCCCGGCTCGCCGACGGCCACGCACTGCGCGAGGGCGACCGCTGGGTGGCGGCCGTGTCGGCCGGCGGCGAGACCTTCGGCGCCCTCGTCCTGCACGGCCAGCGCGATCTCGACCCCGTCGACCAGCGCACCCTGGAGCGCGCCGCCCTGGTGACCTCCCTGCTGCTGCTCGCCCGCCGCTCGGCCGGCGAGGCGGAACAGCGGGTACGGGGCGAACTGCTCGACGACCTCCTCGACGCCCCCGACCGCGACCGCCGACTGCTGCGCGAGCGCGCCGCCCGTCTCCGTACGGACATGGACGCACCCCACGTCGTGCTCGCCGCCCGCATCGACCGGGCGGCGGGCTCCGGCGGCGAGAGCGACAGCGGGGTACGGGAGAGCGCGGACCGCCAGCGGCTGTGGTCGGCCGCCTCGCACCTCGCCGCCACCCGGCATGGCCTCGCTTCCGCGCGCGACGGCGGGACGGTGCTCCTGCTGCCGCTCGGCCGGGGGGAGAACGCGGCAGAGCTGGCCCGGCAGACCGCCAAGCACCTCGGCGGCGCGCTGCGCGAGCCCGTCACGGTGGGCGCCTCCGCCCCCGTCGACTCGCCCCTCGCCACACCCGGCCGCGTCGTGACCGCCTATGAGGAGGCCCGGCGCTGCATGGACGCGCTGCGCCTGCTGCACCGCTCGGGCGAGGGCGCCGCCGCCGAGGACCTGGGCTTCCTGGGCCTGCTGCTCGCCGACGCGCGGGACATCGAGGGATTCGTCGACCGCACGATCGGCCAGGTCGTCGCGTACGACGAACGACGCGGCACGGATCTGGTCCGCACGATGGACGCCTACTTCGCGAGCGGGATGAGCCCAGCCCGTACGAAGGACGATCTGCACGTCCACGTGAACACGGTCGCCCAGCGCATCGAGCGGATCGGCCGCCTCCTGGGCCCCGACTGGCAGTCTCCCGCCCGGGCCCTGGAGATCCAGCTGGCCCTGCGCCTGCACGCGATGTCGGCCGCCGTCACCCGCTGAACGGCGGGGACGTGCCGCGTCGGTGAGATCCGAGCTGTGCCCCTGCCCGAGCGACCGCGAGCTTCACCGTGGGCATGGGCGTCCCGCAGCACCTCAAGCCGGGCAGCCAGGGGACGTCGCCGACACCCAGCGGCCCCCTCCGCCGAGTGGGCGAAGGGGGCCGGGCTTGCGGTCGGGGCGGGGGTCCGGTCAGGCGTCGGCGCGGACCGGGGCAGCGGCCTGCGGGGCGTCCTCGGCGACCTCGGACAGGTCACGGTTGCGGGTCTCGCGGGCGCAGGCGATCGCGACGACCGTGAGAAGCGCGGCGGCGATCACGTACAGGGCGATCGGCGTCGAGGAGCCGTAGTCGGCCAGCAGCGCGGTGGCGATCAGCGGGGCGGGGGCGCCGGCGGCGACCGAGGAGAACTGCGCGCCGATGGAAGCGCCCGAGTAGCGCATCCGGGTCGCGAACATCTCGGAGAAGAAGGCGGCCTGCGGTGCGTACATCGCCCCGTGCAGGATCAGACCGACGGTCACGGCGAGCAGCAGCGCCCCGAAGGTGCCCGAGTCGATCAGCATGAAGAACGGGAACATCCAGGCGCCGACACCGACCGCGCCGATCAGATAGACGGGGCGGCGGCCGATCCGGTCCGACAGCGCGCCCCAGGCCGGGATGACGGCGAAGTGGACGGCGGAGGCGATGAGGACGGCGTTCAGCGCGGTCTGCTTGGAGAGCCCGACCTGGGTCGTCGCGTAGACGAGGATGAACGCGGTGATCACGTAGTAGGAGATGTTCTCCGCCATGCGGGCACCCATCGCGATCAGCACATCGCGCCAGTGGTGCTTGAGCACGGCGATCAGCGGCATCTTCTCGACCTGCCCGGCCGCGGCGGCCTTGCGCTCCTCGGCGGCGGCCAGCGCGGCCTTGAACACCGGCGACTCGTCGACCGAGAGCCGGATCCACAGACCCACGATCACCAGCACACCGGAGAGCAGGAACGGTATGCGCCAGCCCCACGAGAGGAACGCGGAGTCGGAGAGAAGCGCGGTGAGCGCGGACAGCACACCGGTCGCGAGCAGTTGCCCGGCCGGCGCGCCGGTCTGCGGCCAGGAGGCCCAGAACCCGCGCCGCTTGGCGTCCCCGTGCTCGGAGACGAGCAGCACGGCCCCGCCCCACTCACCGCCGAGCGCGAAGCCCTGCACCAGACGCAGCGCGGTCAGCAGCAGGGGAGCGGCCGACCCGACTGTCGCATGGGTGGGCAGCAGACCGATCGCGAAGGTCGCGCCACCCATCAGCAGCAGGCTCAGGACCAGCAGCTTCTTGCGTCCGAGCCGGTCGCCGTAGTGCCCGAAGACCAGCGCCCCCAGCGGCCGGGCGGCGAACCCGACCGCGTAGGTCAGGAACGAGAGCAGCGTTCCGACCAGCGGGTCGGAGTCGGGGAAGAAGAGCTTGTTGAAGACCAGCGCGGCGGCCGAGCCGTAGAGGAAGAAGTCGTACCACTCGATAGTTGTGCCGATGAGGCTCGCGGCGACGATGCGACGGAGGTTGGAGGGTTGTGGGGGAGCGGTCGTGGGGGAGGACATCGGCACCACTTCCTGGCGTGTGACGGGGACGTTTGCGTGTTGCCACACCGTAGAAACACGCAGGTCACCGACGTATGTGGTGGGACACCATAGTTCTCACTGCCGGAGTGCGCGTGCCCACCATGGGGCACGGCCGGAGTCTCTGTGCGGCACCTCGGCGAACGCTGGCTTCTCCATGAGGTGCGCCACAGAGGTGGACCTCCCCCTTCCGCATCCGGCGCCCGCTTTGGTAGACGTGGCGGAACCTGTTCGATTCCGCCCGAAAGCACCCACCATGAGCCAAGGCCCCGACCCCGACCACGTCACCTTCACCATCGACCTCACCGTCGAGGAGGCCCGCCGCCGAGCCGAGGTCGTGGCGGCACTCGGGCCCGCCTGGGATCCGGTGGCCGTCCTGCGCGACGAGGAGGCCGCGCACGCCCTGCTCTACTCGGGCCTGGACGCCGAGCAGCAGCGGATCCACGCCATGCTGGTCGCCGCGGGTGTGCTGCCCGGACAGGAGCCCGGCCATGCGGCTTCCCATTGATCCCCAGGCCGACCGGGCCCGCCGCGCCTGGGTCGCCTGCCCGGGCTGCGACGACGCCCGTGACTGCTCGCACTGCGTCCAGCGCCGCAACTGTCCGGAACACTGGCGCTACCTGATAGCCAACAAGGGGCCCAAGGTCCATCTGCAGTGCCCGAACTGCACCCACACATGGACCCTCGACACGTCCCGCGACCGACGCCGCGACACCCGCGGCTGACTCAGCAGATCCGCGGCAGCTGCTCACCCAGCGGCATGTCCACCACCCGCGTGCCACCGAGGCCGGTACGGGCGACCACCATGCCCGGATGCGCCTCGACGGCCTCGCCGATCACGGCCGCCCCGGCGCCCAGCGGGTGCGCGCGCATCGCGGCGAGCACGGCGTCGGCCTGCTCACGTGGGACGAAGGCGACCAGCTTGCCCTCGTTCGCCACGTACATCGGGTCGAGGCCGAGGACCGCGCACGCGCTGGCCACGGGGGCGGGGACGGGGACGGCCCGCTCCTGAACGACGACGCCCGTGCCCGACGCGGCCGCGATCTCGTTCAGCGAGGCGGCGAGCCCGCCGCGCGTGGGGTCACGCAGGACATGCAGGTCCGTGGTGACCGCGAGCATCGCGTCGACCAGCCCGCCGAGCGCCGCGCAGTCGCTCTCGATCTCCACGCCGAACTCGAGCCCCTCACGCACGCTCATGATCGCCACGCCGTGGACGCCGATGGCGCCGCTGACGATCACCACGTCGCCGGGTGCGACGCGCTGCGGCCGCAGGTCGACACCGGGCGGGATCAGACCGATCCCCGAGGTGTTGATGTAGACACCGTCACCGTGCCCCGCCTCCACCACCTTCGTGTCGCCCGTGACGACCTCCACGCCCGCCGCGCGTGCCGCCGCACCCAGAGCGTTCGCCACACGGGTGACGACCTCGGTCTCCACCCCCTCCTCCAGGATGAAGCCGCAGGAGAGATAGGCCGCGCGGGCCCCGCTCATGGCGAGGTCGTTCACGGTGCCGTTGACGGCCAGGTCGCCGATGCTGCCGCCGGGGAAGAACAGCGGGCGCACCACGAAGGAGTCGGTGGAGAACGCCAGCCGTGCGCCGCCGAGTTCGACGGCCGCCGCGTCCGTGGTGACCGAGAGCGAGGGTCCCCCGAAGGCCGGCGCGAAGATCTGCTCGACCAGTTCGGCGGAGAGTGCGCCGCCTCCGCCGTGCCCCATCACCACACGAGGCTGGTCCCGCAGCGGTGCCGGGCACGTCCAGGCGAGCATGTCGGGTGCCTGTCCCCGGGGGGTGTCGCGAGTGAGCTCAGACAACGGAACTGCCCTCCAGGGAAGGAGACTTCTGCGAAGGGGTGCCGAGTTCGAGCCGCCGGTAGAGGTAGTACGCGGCGCACGCCCCCTCGCTCGAAACCATCGTGGCGCCCAGCGGGGAACGGGGAGTGCAGGTCGTTCCGAACGCCTCGCACTCGTGGGGCTTGAGCAGCCCTTGCAGCACCTCGCCGCTACGGCACTCGGCCGGCTCGCGCGTGGTGATCCCCTCGACGGAGAACCGGTGCTCGGCATCGTACGCGCGGTACCGCTCCGAGAGCCGCCAGCCGCTGTCCGGGATGATGCCGATCCCACGCCACGCGCGGTCCGTGACCTCGAACACGTCGTCCAGCATCGCCCTCGCGGCCGGGTTGCCCTCCGGCAGCACCGCACGCGGATAGGCGTTCGCGACGGTGTGCTCCCCGCGCTCCAGCTGGAGGACGGTCCGTCGTACGCCTTCGAGGATGTCCAGCGGCTCGAAGCCGGTGACGACGATCGGCACCCGGTGGCGTTCGGCGAGTTCGGGGTACTCCGCCGTACCCATCACGCTGCACACGTGCCCCGCCGCGAGGAAGCCCTGCACGCGGCAGTCGGGGGACCGCATGATCGCCTCGATCGCGGGAGGCACCCGGACGTGGGAGACGAGCAGGCTGAAGTTGCGGATGCCGAGCTTGCGCGCCTGATGGACCGTCATCGCGTTGGGCGGTGCCGTGGTCTCGAACCCGATGCCGAAGAAGACCACCTCGCGGTCCGGGTTCTGCTCGGCGATCCGCAGCGCGTCCAGCGGGGAGTAGACGACCCTGACGTCACCACCCTGCCCACGGACCTGGAAGAGGTCCCGGTCGGTGCCGGGGACGCGCAGCATGTCCCCGAAGGAGCAGAAGATGACGCCGGGGCGGGACGCAATCTCCAGCGCCTTGTCGATCACTTCGAGCGGCGTCACGCACACCGGGCAGCCCGGTCCGTGGATCAGCTCCACCTCCGGCGGAAGCAGCTGGTCGATCCCGTGCCGGATGATGGTGTGGGTCTGGCCGCCGCACACCTCCATCAGAGCCCAGGGCCGGGTCACCGTCGCGCGGATCTCGTCGAGCAGGCGCCTGGCCAGCTCGGGATCCTGGAACTCGTCGATGTACTTCACCGCCGCACCTCTCCGGCGACGCCGTCCCGCGCCGGCCGCTCGTTGCCCGTCGCTTCGGCGGCCTCCCACGGGTCGCCGAACTCCTCCTGGAGCATGCCGAGGCTCTCGAACAGCTCCAGCGTCTTCCTTGCCGACTCCTCGTCCAGACGCTGCAGGGCGAACCCGACGTGGACGATGGCGTACTCACCCGGCTTCAGATCCGGCAGGTACTCCAGGCACACCTCCTTGACCACGCCGCCGAAGTCGACGGTGGCCATCCGGGTGCCGTCCCGGTCCTCCACGTCCAGCACTCTTCCGGGTACCGCCAGGCACATGGGTGTCTCCTCACTGTGGCTCTCGTCTGGGCGTGCCGGAGGCCGACCGGTCGGTGACACGGGCGGCCACGACGAGCTGGCCGAGTGCCAGACCGCCGTCGTTCGGAGGGATCAGTCGATGGCGCAGCACGGTGAAGCCGTCCTCCCGAAGTCCCTGGGCGCAGGCCGAGGAGAGCACCGTGTTCGCGAACACCCCGCCGGTCAACGCGACGGTCTCCACGCCGGTTTCGCTCCGGGCCCGGTCGCAGACCGCCCGCACCAGTCGCGCCACGGCGTGGTGGAAGCGTGCCGCGACGACGGCCGCCGAGGTGCCGGCGAGCACGTCGTGCGCCACTGCCGCCAGCAGGGGTGCGGGGTCGGCGGTGAGCGGGACACCGTCCCGCCGCGGGCCCAGCCGGAACGTGTAACGCTCGTCCTCCGCCGTCACCGGGGCGCGCAGTGCCGCGGCCTCCAGTTCGATCGCGGCCTGCGCCTCGTAGCCGGCGTTGTGGCAGATCCCCGCGAGGGAGGAGACGGCGTCGAAGAGACGCCCCATGCTGGACGTGGGGACGCAGTTGAGGCTCCGCTCCAACTGCCTCTCCAGGACGGTCAGTTCCTCGGTCGGGCAGGCACGCGCGCACGGCAACCCGGGGTCGGCGGCCAGGCCCGCGGATCGCAGGTGTGCCAGGGCCATGCGATAGGGCCGCCGTACGGCCGCGTCACCGCCGGGCAGGGGTACGTAGGCAAGGTGCGCGAACCGCGTGAACGCGGCGTAGTCCGCGAGGAGGAACTCTCCGCCCCACACGGCGCCGTCGAGACCGTAGCCGGTGCCGTCGAAGGCCACGCCGATGACGGGCCGGGTGCCGTCGAGGCCGTTCTCGGCCATCGCGGCCGCGACGTGGGCGTGATGGTGCTGCACAGGGACGACGGGCCGCCCGGCGGCCTGCTGCCGGGCCCAGCGGGTGGACCGGTAGGCGGGGTGGCGGTCCGCGGCGAGCAGTCCGGGCCGTACGCCCGTGACGGACTCCAGCTGCCGCTCGGCGGAGGTGAGGGCGAGCTGCGTGGCGAGGTCGTCCATGTCGCCGATGTGGGCGGACAGCCAGGCCCGGCGTTCCTCGCCGAGGCAGAAGGTGTTCTTCAGGTCCCCTCCCACCGCGAGGGCGGGGGCGACCGCGACGGGCAGGGAGACCGGCAGCGGAACGTACCCCCGGGAGCGGCGCAGCGTCAGCTGTTCGCCGTCGCAGACGCGGACGACGGAGTCGTCGCAGGGCACGTGGATGGGGCGGTCGTGCAGCAGCCAGGCGTCCGCCAGACCGGCGAGCCGGGTCAGGGCCTCCGCGTCGTCGGTGACGATGGGTTCGCCCGAGAGGTTGCCGCTGGTCATGACCAGCAGCCGGGGGCCCTCCCCGGGGTCCGGTGCGCCGAGGCCGAGAAGCAGATGGTGCACGGGGGTGTACGGGAGCATGATGCCGAGGTCCGGGCTGCCGGGGGCCACCGCCTGCGCCGGGGCGGCCCCGTGTCGCGGCCGGGCGTCGGCGCGGCGCCGCAGCAGGACGACGGGCCGCACGCTGCCGCCGAGGAGCTCGCGTTCGAGCGGGCCGAGATGCACGAGGGGCTCGATGTCGGCGAGGTCCGCCACCATCATCGCGAACGGTTTGTCACCACGTGCCTTGCGGCGGCGCAGTTCGGCCACCGCGTCGCCGTCGGTCGCGTCGCAGGCCAGGTGGTAGCCGCCCAGACCCTTGACGGCGAGGATCGCGCCGGCCGCGAGCATGCGGCGGGCGGCGGCGACCGGGTCGGTTCCGGGGTCGTGGGTGGCGCGGGGGCCGCCGGGCGCGGTGACCAGGCGCAGCCGGGGGCCGCAGTCGGGGCAGGCGACGGGCTGGGCATGGAAGCGCCGGTCCGACGGGTCCTCGTACTCCCGGGCGCAGTCCGGGCACATCGGGAAGCCGGCCATGGTGGTCTGGGCCCGGTCGTAGGGCATACCGGTGACGATCGTGAACCGGGGGCCGCAATGCGTGCATGTGATGAAGGGATGCAGATGACGCCGGTCGTCGGGATCCGCGAGCTCGGCGAGGCACGCGTCGCAGGTGGCGGTGTCGGGCGGGACGAGAGTGCGGACGGCGCCGCCCTGCGGAGAGGGCACGATGGTGAATCCGCTGCCGCCGCACGCGGCCACGTCGGCGGTCTCGACGGACTCCACCCGGGCCAGGGGCGGCGCGTCGGGGGCGATGCGGGCGCAGAAGGCGGCGACGTCGGCGGGGTCTCCCTCGACCTCGGCGACGACGCCGTCGACCGTGTTGGTGACATGTCCGGCAAGGCGCAGCTCGGTGGCGAGACCGTAGACGTACGGCCGGAATCCCACGCCCTGCACGACGCCGCGGACGACCACACGGCTCCGCCGGGAAGCCGTGGCGGCTGCGGGAGCCCCGGGCCGAGCCGAGGTCACGCGCCGACCCGGGCCATCACCGGCGTGTGCACCCGGGTGCCCTCGGCCGCGTCCAGGGCCCGGTCCAGCAGGACGCCGGCGCCCCGGCCGTCACGTACCGAGGTGAGAACGACCTCGACGCCCGGATTCACCTGCTCCACGTTGCGGCGGAACGCCGTCTCGTCGAACTCCGCGGCCTCGGCCAGGTCCGACTTGGTGACGATCACCAGTTGCGCGAGACCGAACGCGGAGGGGTACTTGAGGGGCTTGTCCTCGCCCTCGGTGACCGAGGCGAGGGCGACCCGGAGGGACTCGCCGAGGTCGTAGCCGGCGGGGCAGACCAGGTTTCCGACGTTCTCCACGAACAGCAGCCGGGTGTGGGCGGGCAGCCACTCGTGCAGATGGCGGGCGACCATGTCGGCCTCGAGGTGACAGAGGCCGTCGGTGAGCACCTGCTTGACGGGCGCTCCCGAACGGGCCAGGCGCTGGGCGTCGTTCTCGGTGGCGAGGTCGGCGGTGAGCGCGGCGGCGCTGACGCCCCGTTCGCCGGCCAGCCGCAGCTCGCGTTCCAGCAGGGCGGTCTTACCGCTTCCGGGGCTGGAGAGCAGATTGACCACCGTGGTGCCGCGGGCGGTCAGTTCGGTGCGCAGGATCTGCGCCGCGGCCTCGTTCTTGGCCAGGACGGCACGCTGGAGATCGACGGCTCGGCACATGCTCAGCTCTCCTCGGTGATCGGTTGGCGGTGGCGCTCTCCGGCGGCGGGGTCGGCCCATCGGACTTCCCGGATCCGCAGTTCGCGGCCGGACACAAGCTCGCCGGCCGCGGCGCCGCAGCCGGGGCAGAGCAGCCGCGGAGGCATGCCGACCGCCCAGGTCTCGGCGCACGGCTCGCAGCGCGCCCGGCCAGGGACGGTGTGGGTGATCAGCTCGGCGCCTTCGACGACGGTTCCGGCGCAGGCGAGTTCGAAGCAGAAGGCGAGGGCGTCGGCGACGATGCCGGCCAGCTCGCCCACGTCCAGTCGGATGCTGCTGACGCCGACGGCCCGGCGGGCTTTCGCCGCCGCCTCCACCTGGTCGACGACCGCGACCGCGACGGACATCTCGTGCATCGGTCTCCGTCCTGGGCGCGGGGGTGTCTCTCGGGCGCCATTAGAGGCCGGGCGGGCAGTGGGAACCGCCTGGCGCGCCGGGATCGCACGGCGGTGTCGTCCGTTCGGTGCAGCCGCGGCGGCGTGTGGGGCCGCCGCGGGGAACGGGACACGGACGCTTCGGTGGCGTGGGCGTCGGTGTCGCGCGGCATCGGTGTCGCGTCGGCGTTGCGGGGATCGGAGCGCGGACGCGTCGGTGTCGGTGTCGCGGGGACGGAGCGCGGACGCGTCCGTGCTCCTCCTCGGCGGGTCACATCCTGCTGATGCGCAGATAGCGCCGTACGTCGGGGAGGACTCCCGCGATGGCGGCCATGACGGCCAGGGCGGCGGTGACGGCGGCGGCGGTGCCGAGGACGGTCTTCTGCATGGTGCACTCCGTTTCGGTCTTCATACGGCGGCTTCCTGGCGGACGAGTTCGGTCACCATGCGCACGGCCCCGGGCACGGCGGCGGCGACCCGTGGGCTGAGCCCGATGCCCTCGTCCAGGCAGTCCGGTTCGCAGCCGACGACGAGGATCCGCCGTGGCGGCGCGGCTCCGGTGCCCGCGCAGAGGGTGCCGAGCAGGGCGAGGACGGTGTCGGGAGTCATCCGGTGGCCGTCGAGGGGAGCGGGTCCCTCACCGGAGGCCGGCTCACCGGGTGTCGCGGCGTCGATCAGGTACAGGGTTCCCGGCTCGCCGCCGCGGGCGGTGACGTCGACCAGGACGAGGGTGTCCCAGCCGTCGAGGAGCTGGTACGCGAGGTGGACGCCGCGGACACCGACGTCGACGAGTTCGACGGACGGCGGGAGTTCCTCCCGGGCGAGCCGCCGCAGCGTCTCGACCCCGAAGCCGTCGTCGCCGAGGAAGATGTTGCCGACCCCGGCCACGAGCGTGCGGGCCGTGCCGGACGCCGGGCTGTTCACTCGTCCTCCAGGGGTTCGACCTCGTCGGGCTGGAAGTAGAGGAACCGGCCCTGTTCGCGGCGGATGTCTGCGCCCGGGTCGTCCTCCACGGTCACGGCGATGTGCACCCCGCCGTCGACGTCGTGCAGGACCGCCTCGACGAGCGCGGTGCGGCCGGCGAGGAACAGGTCCTGGGCGTCGGTGCGGCGCAGCCGTGGTCGCAGGACGACCCTGCTGCCCGCGCGGACCTGGTGTCCGTCGACGAGGACGTGGTCGCGTCCCGGATCGACGCCGGTGTCACCGCCCGGGTCCCACCAGGGGGTGTCCGGTTCGAGGATGTTGCCCGCGGGTTCCTGCGGTCCGGTGACCTCCCGGAGGCTCCGTACCGCCCCGTGCAGGCGTTCCAGCACCTCGGGCGGCATGGTGTCGGCGAGGTCGATCACGGCCGCGGCGCGGGCGTCGGTCCCCCGGGCCTCGCGTTTCTCCTCGTCGGTGAGGGCCGCGGTGCGCAGGGCGAGGATCTCGTCGATCTCGGTGGCGTCGTAGAGGGCGCCGGGGCTCTCGGGCGCGATGGCCGGGTGGTCCTCGAGGATGATCGGCGAGGAGAGCATCAGGTCGTCCCGCCCGGGTTCGCCGGCCAGGACGGGCCAGGTGTGCAGATTGCGGCAGGCGGCGACGGCGCCCTTGGCCCACTCCGGCGGGTCGGTCATGGACAGGAACGACCCACCGTCGAGGCGGAGCAGCGTATGTGTGGCGACCAGCGAGTACGGCAGCGCCGCATGGCGGTCCGCGGTGTGCTCGGCGGTCCAGGTGCTGGTGTTCTCCACCGTGAGCGACAGGCGCTTGACGCGGTACGGGCCGTCGAGCTCGGCCGCCGCGATCCGCAGCACGCCGCTGATCTCCTCGCGTCGGCGCACCAGTCGGCCGAGGACGCGTCCGTCGGCGCCGGTGACCTCTTCCACCTCGTCGGCGGCGGGGCGGGTGAAGGGCTGGACAACGCCGTCGCCGTCCAGTTCGGCGACGGGGACGACGAGCGTGACGGTCTCCTCGACACCCTCGTCCCAGGCCATCAGAACCCGGTCCGCCAGGCGCAGTTCGGTGGTCGGCGCGAAGGTCCCGTCCTCACAGAGTTCCTCGACCGTCCGCCGCTGGGCGCGCAGGAAGCGGACCTCCACGGCGAGTTCGGCGCCGGTCCTCGGCTCCATGAGGCACTCGGTGTGCTGGAAGTCGTGTTCCTCGGCGGCGGCGCTCCAGGACGGCGGGACGATGACGCCGAACTGCCAGCGGAGCCGGTTCTTCGCGGCCGACGCCCGGTACGGATAGAGCACGTACCCCTCGAAGAGGACGGCGTCGGCGACCTGCCGGGCGACGGCGAGCCTCGCCTCGGTGTCGGGCGTGAAGGCGACGCTGGTCATCGTGTCCTCTCCCCGGCCGCTTCGAGCAGGGTCTCGACGGTGGCCTGCCAGGACGTGAGGGCCCGGCGCGATCGGTAGGCGAGCAGGGCGTCCATCGCGTCGCTCGGCAGCCGGATCCAGCCGCAGCCCGGGAAGTGCTGGTCGATCGCCTCCCGCCACACCTTCACGGGCATGCGGTGGCTGACCTCCTTGTCCCAGGGCACGGGCTCGACGTGGAAGCCGCCGACGCCGGTGAAGGCGGTGCCGGAGAACAGCAGGAGCAGTGGCACATCGCCCTCGGAGAGCGCCCGGAAGTAGCGGGTCGCGGCGATGTCGATGTCGTAGGTGCACGGCACGACGAGGTCGGTCTCGATCTCGTCGGTGAAGCCGGGGACCATGACGGAGACCTGGGCGAACTGCACCGGGTTGAGACTGCTGCCCCACCGCGAGCGCTCGCCGAACAGGTCTCCCAGGGCCTCGGCCTCGGTGTCGTCGTATCCGCGCCGGGCCGGTTCGATGCGGATCTGGCAGCGGAGCGCGAGGGCGTGCACGCGAGTGCCGCCGGACGCGGTGATCCTGAGCCGGAAGACGAGTGTGGGCCCGGCCGCGTAGGCGTCGGCCCGGACACCGGTGCAGCTGAAGGAGAACTCGGTCACGGACGGCTCCCCTGCGGTTCACGGGCCAGACCGCGCACATGCGCGAAGAGGGCGTCGAGGTCGGCGCGCGCCTCCGCGCCTCCGTCGAACCCCTGCCAGTGCAGTCGCATGCGGCCGACCAGTTCGTAACAGATGTCGATCGGCACGAGGAAGCACTCGGTGCGGCCCTCGTGACGGCGCATCAGGAGTGCTTCCACGTCGGGTTCGAGCTCGGTGGCGAGCCGGGTGGCGTCGAGGAGCGTCTGCCAGGCCGACTCCTCCAGTTCGCTCTCGGTGGCGCCGGCGGGGCTGGGGTAGAACGCCACCGGCCGGTCGAGAGCGGAGTTACGGAAGAAGAAGGCGACCGAGACCGGGATCCGCAGCGCCTCCCAGGCCCGGTCGTCGACGCGGTGTGCGGGGTCGCTCAGGTGGCGGCCCGGCACCGCGCGGAAGCGGCCCGGGGACGCGCCGGAGTGGGTCATGAGCTGCGCACACGGGCCGCAGGCGCAGACCAGGGCCCGCTTGTCGATGTCGACCAGATGACGGTGGCGCTCCCCGTCCAGGGGCACGCCGCACAGTTCGCAGCGCTCCTCGCGGGGTGGCGGCGGGGTGGTGAACCGGCGCAGGCCCGTGGGCCGAGGGGAGCGCACCGCGCCGGTCGGGGGCCCGTTCATGACGCCGTGGCCGGTGAGCGGCCGTCCGCGCCCGCGAGCGGGGGACGGGTCCCGATCTGGAGCAGCGCGGGCTCCCTCGGGGCGGCCGGCTCCAGCTGGACGTCGGTCACCTCGGGGGCGAAGCAGGCGAGGGCGTCCATCGCCGCCTGCCGCGTGGACTCCACGGTGCTGCCGCAGCCGCAGCCGGACGAGGCGGTGGGCCGCAGCCGCAGCACGCCGGTCGACGGGTCGAACCCGGCGTTCTCGACGGGCTGCGGCAGGCGGGACAGGGCGCGGTCGATGCGGGTCGGCGCGTCCTCGGGGTGCAGCTCGTGCAGCGTGAGGAGGCTGGCGACGAGTTCGTCGGCCAGCAGGGGGCTCAGCGGGTCGGCGGGCGGCCGGGCGCCGGAGCGCCCGAGGAGGTCGACGACACGGGCGAGCCCGCTGCCGTAGAACTCCATGAGGACGCGCACGACCTCCTCGGCCGCCGCGCAGGCGGCGGCGTCGCCGTTCTCCGCCAGTCGGTCGAGGACCTCCTCGACCCGTCGGCCCGCCTGTTCGGCGGTGGTCGCGGTCATCCCGCCAGACCGCTCAGGCCGGTGGGGACGTGCATGGCCTTCACGGTCCTGCCGTTGCCCGTGTACATGTGGACGCCGCACGGCAGGCAGGGGTCGAAGCTGCGCACGGTGCGCATGATGTCGATGCCCTTGAAGTTCTCCGGCGTGTTCTCCTCGAAGATCGGGGTGTTCTGCACCGCGTCCTCGTACGGGCCGGGGGTGCCGAACGTGTCCCGGGTGGAGGCGTTCCACGGGGTGGGCGGGTACGGGTGGTAGTTGGCGATCTTGCCGTCCCTGATGACCATGTGGTGGGAGAGGACGCCCCGGACGGCCTCGGTGAAGCCGACACCGATGGACTCGTCGGGCACCTCGAACTTCTCCCAGGTCTGGGTGCGTCCGGCGCGGACCTCCTCCAGGCCCTTCTCTGCGCAGTGCAGGGCGACGGCCGCCGCGTACGCCTGGAAGTACGTCCGGGCGCGGTTGCGCTCCAGGGCGTTGCTCCACTGCGGGATCCTCCACTCGAAGGTGGTCTCCGGCTTGGTCATCGTGCGGGGCAGGTTGATGACGACGCTGTGCCCGGTGGCCTTCACATAGCCGATGTCGACGAGGCCGGACAGCGCGGTGGACCAGAGGCGGGCGATCGGGCCGCCGCCGGTGTCCAGCGCCAGGTGGTCCTTGCCGTCGAACCACCGCGGGGACATGACCCAGCTGTACTTGTCGTCGAAGTTGCGCTTCTGCGGGGCGGGGATGGTGTGCTGGTTCCACGGGTGGCGCGGGTCGACCGGATTGCCCAGCGGGTCGTGGGTGACGAACTGCTCCTGGCCCTGCCAGTCCTCGTAGTACGAGCTGCCGAGCAGGATGCGGATGCCGAGGTTGATCTGGGTGAGGTCGTTGGTCACCAGCTTGCCGTCGACGATGACGCCCGGGGTGACGAACATCCGCCGGCCCCAGTCGGTCATGTTGGCGTAGGTGAAGTCGCAGTGCTCGGGGTCGTTGAGCGCGCCCCAGCAGCCGAGCAGCACGCGCCGTCGGCCGACCTCCTCGTAGCCGGGCAGCGCCTCGTAGAAGAAGTCGAAGAGGTCGTCGTGCAGCGGGACGACGCGCTTCATGAACTCCACGTAGCGCATGAGCCGGCTGAGGTAGTCGGTGAACAGCTGCACCGACGCGATGGTGCCGACGCCTCCGGGGTAGAGCGTGGAGGGGTGGACATGGCGTCCCTCCATCAGACAGAACATCTCGCGGGTGTAGCGGCTGACCTGGAGGGCCTCGCGGTAGAACTCGCCCTCGAGGGGGTTGAGCGACCGCATGATGTCGGCGATCGTGCGGTAGCCGTGCTCCGCCGCGTGGGGGGCCTCGGTGCGCTCGGCGAGCTCCAGGACCCCGGGGTTGGTCTCGCGGACCATCTTCTCGCAGTAGTCGACCCCGACCAGGTTCTCCTGGAAGATGTTGTGGTCGAACATGTACTCGGCGGCCTCGCCGAGGTTGATGACCCACTCACCGAGGTGCGGCGGCTTCACGCCGTACGCCATGTTCTGCGCGTACACGGAGCACGTGGCGTGGTTGTCGCCGCAGATGCCGCAGATGCGGCTGGTGATGAAGTGCGCGTCGCGGGGGTCCTTGCCCCGCATGAAGACGCTGTAGCCGCGGAAGACGGACGATGTGCTGTAGCACTCCGCGACGCGCTTCTGCTTGAAATCGATCTTCGTGTGGATGCCGAGGCTGCCCACGATCCGGGTGATGGGGTCCCAGGCCATCTCCACCAGTCCGGAGCCGTCACCCGTCGCCTTCGTCGGAGATGCCATGATCGTTGAAGTGCCCTTCGTCAGCTTTTCTTGTCACGAACAGGGGGGCGGGAGGGTCTTGCAGGGAGGAGCGGTACCGGTCACCAGGGCGGCCGGTAGCCGGTGGTGATGCGTTCGCCGGTGTGCCGCCACTTCGGCTCCTTGTCCACGGTCTTGGCCGTGATGGTGCGGAGCCGGCGGATGACGGAGCCGTACACGCCGCTGGCGGCGCTGGAGACCTTGCCGCCGGGAGGTTCGTCCATGAACGGCATGAACTTGTCCGGGAAGCCGGGCATGGTGCACGCGATGCAGATGCCGCCGACGTTCGGGCAGCCGCCGACACCGTTCATCCAGCCGCGCTTGGGGACGTTGCACTTGACGACCGGCCCCCAGCAGCCCAGCTTCACCAGGCACTTGGGCGAGTCGTACGTCGTGGCGAACTGGCCCTGCTCGTAGTAGCCGGCACGGTCGCAGCCTTCGTGCACGGTCGCGCCGAACAGCCAGGTCGGCCGGAGCTTGTCGTCCAGCGGGATCATCGGCGCGGAGCCGGCGGCCTGGTAGAGCAGGTACGTCAGGGTCTCCGCGAAGTTGTCCGGCTGGATGGGACACCCGGGCACGCAGACGATCGGGATGCCGGCCTGCGACTTCCAGTCCCACCCGAGGTAGTCCGGCACACCCATGGCACCGGTGGGGTTGCCCGCCATGGCGTGGATACCGCCGTACGTGGCACACGTACCGATCGCGACCACCGCGAGGGCCTTGGGCGCCAGCCGGTCGATCCACTCGCTCGTGGTGATGGGCTGGCCGGTCTCCGGGTTGTCGCCGAAGCCGCACCAGTACCCCTCCTGCTTGATGGCCTCGTTCGGGATCGATCCCTCGATCACCAGCACGAACGGATCGATCTCGCCCCGTTCCCCCTTGAAGAACCATTCAATGAACGTGTCGGAGCCGCCCACCGGGCCGCACTCGAAGTCGATCAGCGGCCAGTGCACCGCGATCCTGGGCAGCCCCGGGAGCCCGGAGAGGGCGATCTCCTCGATGCTGGGCTGCATGGCGGCGGTCAGCGCCACCGAGTCGCCGTCGCAGCTCAGACCCGCGTTGATCCAGAGGATGTGGATCGGCTTCTCTTCGGTGCCGACGGCGGCACCCTGCTCCTCGGCCGGGGCCGGCGTTACTGCGCTCATGGAGTCGCCTCCTGGAGGGTGGGGCACGGGCTGTTCGCCGGGCCCACGTTCTTGCTCAACAGTCGGCCTGTCCGGGCGCACCCGCATCCGCGCTGTCCGGGGAATGGGGGAACGAAGCCTCCTTACGGACGAACGCCCGGCGGAGTGCGTGATAGGGCGCGGCGGGGTCGTCGAAGGTCCGCCGCATCCGGGAGAGCTCCTGTGCGCGATGGGCCGCGAGGGGGGAGACGGCCTCCCGGCGCTCGTGCTCCGCCTTCTTCGCCGCGACACGGAACGTGACATGGGGACGGGAGGCCAGGTGGGCGGCCAATCGGGTGATCTCGCCGGTGAACTGCTCGGGCCCGCAGTCGACGACCCGGTCGACGAGGCCCATGCTCAGCGCGGCCGCCGCGGAGACGGGCCGGGCGTCCTCGGTGAGCCGTGCGGCGAGGGCGTCGCCCACCCTGCGGGGGAGCGTGTGGGTCCAGTACTCCGACCCGTACAGGCCCATCCGCCGGTAGTGCGGGTTGAGCACCGCGCCCGTGCGGCACCAGACCTCGTCGGCGGCGAGGGCGAGCATGAAACCGCCGGCGGCGGCGTTGCCGCCGATCCCGCTGACGACCAGCCGGTCGGTCGTGGTGAGGACCGCCTCGACCAGGTCGTTCATGGCGTTGATGTTGGCCCAGGACTCGGCGGCCGGATCGGCCGCGGCCTCGATGACGTTCAGATGGATGCCGTTGGAGAAGAAGTCGCGCTGTCCGCCGAGCACGAGGACGGAGGTGGGCCGCGTACAGGCGGTCCGGTAGGCGTCGAGCAGGCGACGGCACTGGCCGGTGCTCATCGCTCCGCCGGGGAACGCGAAGGACAGCACCCCGACCGGCCCCTGCTCCCGGTACCGGATGTCGGACCAGGTCCGCGCCTCGTTCGGCGGACGGGTGGGCGCGGGCAGCTCGGGGAGTGCGGGCAGCCGTCCCGCGAGAGCCAGGGTGGCGGGGAGCTTGCAGGCACGCGGCCGACCCGCGCCGGCGCGGGCGCGGATCTCCGGGATCCACACGGCGCCGTCCAGCGTGGCGCGGCAGACCGCGCCCGCACGGGTGGCGAGCAGTTCGCCGGGTCGGCCGCGCAGTGTGTCCTCCGCGTGGCCGCCGTGCAGGAACCACTCGGCGCCGAGCAGCTCGTCACGGACGCCGGGCTGCGAGTCGGCTGCCCGCAGGGTCCGCAGGACGGTCTCCGTGGTGTCGTCGCCCCAGGAGATCCGGCGCTCGTCCTGGCGGAGGACGGGGCGGGCCCGGATCACTCCCGTCTGCGGACGCGGTACGGCCCCCGCGGCGACCCGCTCGACGGCGAGGAGCACGGCGGCGACCGCCGCGTCGGACAACTCGTTGCGGTACAGATCGCTCTTGCCCACCTCCGGGACGCGGAACTCTGCGCTCGCCCAGACGTCGCCTGCGTCCATCTCCTCCTCGGCCTGGAGGACGGTGACGCCCCACTCGGTGACGCCCTCCTGGATCGCCCGGTCGAGGGAGGAAGGACCGCGGTCGCCCACCGGCCCCGGGTGCACGATCAGGCAGCGGTACGCCGTCCACACGTCCCTGGGCACCACGGCCTTCAGCATGGGGGCGACGACCAGGTCGGGAGCATGGCGCAGAACGGCCTCACGCACGGCCGGGCTGTCGGGCGTGACCTCGACGGAGACGGAGTTTCCGCGGTCCCGCAGCTCGACCAGAACACGCTGGGTGAGGCTGTTGAAACTGCTGGCGACGAGCAGAATGCGCATGGCGGCCCTTCCGGGTTGCTGTGGACGCCGAGTCCCTGGGGACGGCGATCCACCGACCGCCTGCGATCATCGGGCACCACGGCGCGTGGACCAGGGGGGCGGAGCCCGCACCTCACTCGTTCGAGGTCCGCGTCCGGCTGATTGGCGGGACTCCCGCCGGTCGCCGCGACCGCCGCCGCCCCATGCCACGGACGTGGGTGCGGCCGATATGACGGGTCACGCGGCCCATGGGAAAATTGAGGTCCCACGGTACGCCGCTGCGTACCTCTCCCACGGGACAGGCAGGTCGGCTCATGGCCGAGAAACCGAAGTCCTCCAAGCCGTCGCGCGGCGACGAACCGAGCCGCGACCGCATGGCGGGGCGCCATGGATGGTCTCCCGACGTGGACGAGACCCGGCAGCAGGACAATCCCAGTGCCGAACGGTCCTTCCACGCGGAGAAGCACGCACCTCCCGCCGGCAAGGGACGGAAGATCTCCGAGGAGGAATCCGGGAGCGTCCCTGGCGACACCGCGCGGAGTGATTCACGCCGCGGTGAGAAGCAGGCGGGCAAGTCGCAGAAGGGCATGCACGACACGGGCCGCAGGGGCCGGTCACAGCGTCCCAGCGGTACGAAGGACGACTCGGCGTTTACCGGCGTGAACCCCGACGACGACTCCTCGGAGCCCCGCCCGGGCTGAACATGACGAGGTCGCCTCGCCGGCCGCCTGCGCAGGGGTCTGCGCGGCGGCCGGCCTTCCGGCCTCGACAGGGACCGCTAAGGGGCGGTCACCAAGGGCGCGGCGAGTTCGCCCAGGACTCGGGCCGCCGGAGCCGGGTCGGTCAGCCACTTCAGATGGCTGCCCTCAAGCGTGCGGACGTCGTACGGGTTGTCCGGTGTCAGCGCGTTGCCCTCGCGGATCAGCCGGTCCTGGAGGGCGAGCGGCATGCTCGTGTCGTCTGCGAGACGCACATAGGTCTTCGGGATGCGGCCCCACGTCGTGGCCTGTGCCCGGTCGGCGGAGGTGCCGACGTCCAGGTTCTCGTCGGGCTGGAAGGTGTTCAGGAAGGTCAGGAACTCGTCGTCGGTGCCGTCGGCGAGGAAGGCCGCCTTGAAGGCCGCGAGGGCGTCCGGATCCGCGGTGCGGAAGTTGACGCGGAGCAGGCCGAGTTCAGCCGGGTTCCCGGCCATCGCGAGAGCCAGGGAAGCGGCGTCGACCGTGGCCATCTCCGGCTGGGCGTAGTAGTCGCTGACGTCGAGATCGACGGGGCACCAGGCCGAGACGTAGACGATCCGGTCGATGAGGTCCGGCCGTGCGTTGGCCGCGGCGGTCGCCGTGACGCCGCCGCGACTGTGCGAGACGAGGATCACGGGGCCGTTGCGCTTGGCCCGTTCCAGGATCCCGATCAGGTGCGCGGCGTTGTCGGCGAGCGTGACGCCCTTGATCGAGCCGGGTGTGGCGGCGAGCCCTTCGAGATCCTGCGGCGCCTGATAGGCGCGCGGGTAGGTCGCCGAGAATCCGTGTCCGGGCAGGTCGACGGCGACCGAACGGTGCCCGAGGAGGCCGAGTTCGGCCTGGAGCGGTGCGAAGGAGAAGGAGTTCGCGAAGGCGCCGTGAACCAATATGAAGGTCGGTTGCATCTGCCTCACACTACTCAAGCAAGATCATCCGCACTACCGGGTGGAACGTCCCGGTCGGCCGACGGGCGGCCGACCGGGACGTCGGGCTCAGGCGAGGTCGAACCGATCGAGGTTCATCACCTTGTCCCACGCCGCCACGAAGTCACGCACGAACTTCTCTCCCGCGTCGTCGGACGCGTAGACCTCCGAGAGCGCTCGGAGCTGGGAGTTCGAACCGAAGATGAGGTCCACGGCGGTGGCGGTCCACTTGACCTCGCCCGTGGCGCGATCCCGGCCTTCGAACACGTTCTCGTCCGAGGCCGACGCCTTCCACTCCGTGCCCATGTCGAGCAGGTTGACGAAGAAGTCGTTCGTCAACGCCTCCTGTCGGTCTGTGAAGACGCCGTGGGGGGAACGCTTGAAGCCGGCGTTCAGGGCCCGCATGCCGCCGACCAGAACCGTCATCTCGGGAGCGGTCAGCGTCAACAGGTTGGCGCGGTCCAGGAGGAGCGTCTCCGGCGACAACTTCTCGCCCGCCCGGAGGTAGTTGCGGAACCCGTCCGCCCCGGGCTCGAGCACGGCGAACGCCTCCACGTCCGTCTGCTCCTGCGAGGCGTCCGTGCGCCCCGGCGCGAACGGGACCGTGATGGCGTGCCCCGCGTTCTTCGCGGCCTGCTCGACGGCCGCGCACCCGCCCAGAACGATCAGGTCGGCGAGCGACACCTTCTTTCCGCCGGTCTGTGAGCCGTTGAAGTCCTGCTGGATTCCCTCGAGGGTCCGCAGCACCTCCGCCACCTCGGGCAGGTCGTTGACCTCCCAGTCCTTCTGCGGCGCGAGTCGGATCCGTGCCCCGTTGGCCCCACCACGCTTGTCGGTGCCGCGGAAGCTCGCCGCCGACGCCCAGGCCGTCGTGGCCAGCTGGGAGACGGACAGTCCCGAGGCGAGGATCGTGCGCTTGAGCGCAGCGATGTCCGCGTCCCCGACCAGCTCGTGATCCACCGCCGGGACGGGGTCCTGCCACAGCTGCGGCTCGGGAACCCACGGGCCGAGGTAGCGCGAGGCGGGCCCCATGTCGCGGTGCAACAGCTTGTACCACGCCTTGCCGAACGCCTCCGCGAGCTGGTCGGGGTTCTCGTGGAACCTCTTCGCGATCGGCGCGTAGATCGGATCCAGCTTCAGCGAGAGGTCCGTCGTCAGCATCATGGGCGCGTGCCTTTTCGACGGATCATGGGCATCGGGCACGGTGTCCTTGGCCGAGGGATCCGTGGGAGTCCACTGCTTCGCGCCGGCCGGACTCGTCGTCAGCTCCCAGTCGTACCGGAACAGGTTGTCCAGGTACCCGTTGTCCCACTTGGTCGGCTCGGAGGTCCATGCTCCCTCGAGCCCACTGGTGAGCGTGTCGGCGCCCTTGCCGCTGCCGTACGTGTTCCGCCAGCCGATGCCCTGCTGCTCGATGGGGCAGCCCTCGGGTTCCGGACCGATGTACGAGGGATCGACCGCACCGTGGCACTTGCCGAACGTGTGGCCGCCGACGATGAGCGCCACGGTCTCCTCGTCGTTCATCGCCATGCGCCCGAACGTCTCGCGAATGTCCCTGGCGGCCGCGATCGGATCCGGGTTGCCGTTGGGCCCCTCCGGATTGACGTAGATCAGGCCCATCTGCACGGCGCCGAAAGGACCGGCGAGTTCCCTTTCGCCGCTGTAGCGCTCATCTCCGAGCCAGGCGTCCTCGGGACCCCAGAAGATCTCCTCGGGCTCCCAGATGTCCTCTCGACCGAAGCCGAACCCGAATGTTTTGAACCCCATCGATTCCATGGCGCAGTTGCCGGCGAAGACCAGAAGATCGGACCAGGAGATTTTCCGGCCGTATTTCTGCTTGACCGGCCAGAGCAGACGGCGCGCCTTGTCGAGGCTCGCGTTGTCCGGCCAACTGTTGAGGGGGGCGAAGCGCTGAGCGCCGGAGCCGCCGCCGCCCCGGCCGTCGGCGATGCGGTACGTCCCCGCCGCATGCCAACTCATCCGGATGAAGAGGGGCCCGTAGTGGCCGTAGTCGGCGGGCCACCAGTCCTGCGACGCCGTCATCACCTCGAAGACGTCGCGCTTCAGCGCGTCGACGTCGAGGGTCGCGAACGCTTCCGCGTAGTCGAAGTCCTCGTCCATCGGATTGGAGTGGGGCGAGTGCTGGTGGAGAACCTGAAGGTCCAGCTGATTCGGCCACCAGTCCCGGTTCGTCCTGGGGCGAGTCGGCGTGGGGGTGGGGGAGGGGATTACCGGGTTCTCGCTTTCGCTGCCGGACACGTCCATCCTTCTTCCTGTCGCGGTGTTTCCATGTGCTGGCTGAATCGTCGGCGTCCGTATGGTTGCGCACCGTGGACCGCACGGCTGAGATAACACGCAGAGCACTCCCGTGTAACAAGGAGTCAGAGTCCGAATCGGCCCGTCGGCGCGAGAAGTCCGCCGGAGCCGAAGTTGAATAGGTGAACCGATATGAGTGACCTGCTGGAGCGGCTGCGTGGGCGTGGCTGGCGGATGACTTCCCAGCGGCGTGTCGTCGCGGAGGTCCTCGACGGCGAGCATGTGCATCTCACGGCCGACGAGGTGCACGTGCGTGCGGCGCGAAGGCTGCCGGAGATCTCCCGGGCGACGGTCTACAACACGCTGGGTGAGCTGGTCTCGCTCGGTGAGGTCGTCGAGGTCTCCAC
>NZ_JBEYYW010000032.1:0-94017 GCF_040645695.1 Streptomyces sp. NPDC046712
GCAGGGGGGACCCTGTGGGAGAGTAGGACGCCGCCGAACAATCATTGTGGGAAAGCCCCGCACCTTATGGTGCGGGGCTTTTCTGCGTTCTGGATCAGGTACGAACTGTGGGCTCCCTGCCGGGAGCCCACAGGCAGTTTCAGAGGCGGCCGGCCGCCTTGAGTGCGAGGTAGGCGTCCGCCAGTGCGGGCGCGAGATTGTCGGGGGTGGCGTCCACGACCGTGACGCCTTGGCGGCGGAGTTGCTCCGCCGTGCGGTGGCGCTGGGCCTGGGCCTGGGTCGCGGCGGCGGCCTCGTAGACGCCGTCGATCGTGCCGCGGCTCGCCGCCATTTGGGCCGTGTGCGGATCGGCGACGGATGCCACGAGGACCGTGTGGCGCTGGGTGAGTTGAGGGAGGACCGGGAGGAGGCCCTCCTCGATCGGAGCCGCGTCGAGGCTCGTGAGCAGGACGAGGAGCGAGCGGCGCGGGGCCCGGGCCAGTGCGGTGGCGGCCAGGGAGCGCGCGTCCGTCTCCACGAGCTCGGGCTCGATCGGGGCCAGGGCGTTCACCACCGCAGGTAGGACGTCGGCGGCCGAGCGGCCCTGGACCTGGGCGCGTAGGCGGCGGTCGTAGGCCAGGAGGTCGACACGGTCGCCGGCGCGGGAGGCGAGGGCGGTGAGGAGCAGAGCGGCGTCCATCGCGGCGTCGAGGCGCGGGACGTCTCCGACGCGGCCCGCGGACGTACGGCCCGTGTCGAGCACGATGAGGATGTGGCGGTCGCGCTCCGGGCGCCAGGTGCGGACGGCGACGGTGGTCTGGCGGGCCGTGGCACGCCAGTCGATGGAGCGGGTGTCGTCGCCGGGCACGTACTCGCGGAGACTGTCGAATTCTGTGCCCTCACCGCGGGTGAGGACGCTGGTGCGGCCGTCGAGTTCGCGGAGGCGGGCCAGTCGTGAGGGGAGGTGCTTGCGGCTGGTGAACGGTGGCAGCACGCGGACCGTCCACGGCACGTTGTGGTTGCCCTGTCGGGCGGCCAGGCCGAGGGGGCCGTAGGAGCGGACGGTGACCCGCTCCGCGTGGCGGTCGCCGCGGCGTGTGGGGCGCAGGGCGGTGGTGATCCTGCGGCGTTCGCCGGCGGGGACCGTGAGCTTGTGCCGGGAGGCGGCCTGGTCGGCGCCCGGGAGCCAGCTGCTCGGCGGCCAGGCGTCGCGGAGCTGGGCGCGCAGACGGCGCCGGGAGGTATTGGTGACCGTGAGCTGCACGTCCGCCCCGTCACCCAGTCGAACTGTTGTGTCACCACTTCGGGTGAACTGCAGCGTTCGCACTGGCGCGGCCATCGCGTAGTCGCACAGAATTGCGAGTGAGAGGGGCGCGTTCACCGCGAGCATCCCCGTCCAACTGGGGGCGAGGATGCCTACGGGGAGCGATCCGAGGGCGGCGAGCAGTGCGGTTCGTCCGGTGAGGGCCATGGGGCGCCGTTCTCAGCGGGGGACGGGGACGTGGGCGAGGATCGAGTTGATGACGGAGTCGGCGGTGACTCCTTCCATCTCGGCCTCGGGCCGCAGCTGGATGCGGTGACGCAGGGTGGGCAGGGCCAAGGCCTTCACATCGTCCGGGGTGACATAGTCCCGGCCGGTGAGCCAGGCCCAGGCCCGGGAGGTGGAGAGCAGGGCGGTCGCACCTCGGGGGGAGACACCGAGGGTGAGTGAGGGGGATTCACGCGTGGCACGGCAGATATCGACGACGTAGCCGGCGATCTCGGGGGAGATCGACGTCTTGGCGACGGCGGCGCGGGCGGCCTCGAGTTCGGCGGGGCCGGCGACCGGACGGACTCCGGCGGCCTGGAGGTCGCGGGGGTCGAAGCCGTTCGCGTGCCGGGTCAGGACGTTGATCTCGTCCTCGCGGGAGGGCAGCGGGACGGTCAGCTTCAGCAGGAAGCGGTCGAGCTGGGCCTCGGGGAGGGGGTAGGTGCCCTCGTACTCGACCGGGTTCTGGGTCGCGGCGACCAGGAACGGGTCGGGCAGCGGGCGGGGGGTGCCGTCGACGGTGACCTGGCGCTCCTCCATCGCCTCCAGGAGCGAGGACTGGGTCTTGGGAGGCGTGCGGTTGATCTCGTCGGCGAGCAGCAGGTTGGTGAAGACGGGACCGGGCTGGAAGGAGAACTCCGCGGTACGGGCGTCGTAGACCAGTGAACCGGTGACGTCGCTCGGCATCAGGTCGGGGGTGAACTGGACGCGCTTGGTGTCGAGTTCGAGGGTGGCGGCGAGCGCACGGACGAGCAGCGTCTTGGCGACGCCGGGGACTCCTTCGAGGAGGACGTGGCCCCGGCAGAGCAGGGCGACGACGAGTCCGGTGACGGCGGGGTCCTGGCCGACCACCGCCTTCGCGATCTCGGTGCGCAGGGCCTCCAGGGAGGCGCGGGCGCTGTCCGAGTTCGTAGCGGTCTCGGGGGTCGGGGCGCTCATGAGGTGCGTACCTCTCTTTCGAGGGCGTCGAGTTGGTCTGCCAGGCGGATCAGGGCGGCGTCGTCGGCGGGAGCCGGGCCGAAGAGCAGGTCCCGGGGGGCTGCGGCGGTCTCGGGGAGTCGGGCCGAGAGCGCGGGGAGCAGGGCCTCGGGGGAGTGGGCGTCCTGGGTGGCGACGCCGAGGAGGGGGGCGATGCGGGTACGGGTCGCGCTGCGCAGTACGGCAGCCGCGCGGTCGCGGGCGTTCCCCTTGCGGTAGAGGCGGGCGCGGCCCTCGGTGGCCTCGGAGGCCCGGATGGCGACCGGGAGACGTTCGGTCACGAGAGGGCCGAGGCGCCGGGCTCGCCAGATGGCGGCGAGGACGGCGGCGAGGGCGAGTTGGAGGGTGCCCCACAGCCAGCCCGAGGGGACGAGCGAGAGGAAGCTGTCGGCGGCGCTGTCGGGGGATTCGCCCTCGGGGTCGTTCTCGGCGACGGAAGTGTCGGAGAGGGAGGGGAGGTACCAGACCAGATGGGTGCGGGAGCCGAGGAGTTGCAGGGCGAGGGAGGCGTTGCCCTGCTTGTCGAGACGCTCGTTGTAGAGGATGTCGGCGGAGCCGAGGAGCACGGTGTCGCCGCCGCCGGAGGCCCGGACCCTGACCAGGGTGGGCAGCCCGTCGCCGAGGTAGCAGGTGTCGGCCGTGTCGGCACCGGTGACGTACCGCTCGCCGCCGATGTCGACGCTGCCGGCGCGGACGGCGGCCGGAAGGGAACAGCCGGGCTGACGGGCCGTCACCGAAGTGCTGGTGCCGGAGGTGATTCCGGGGGCCAGGGCGTCGAGGGAGGGACTGCCCGCGCCGACGAGGACGGTGCGGCCGTGAGAAGCCGTCATGGCCCTGTGCAGCTCGGACTGCTGGCGCTCCGTCAGGAGGTCCGGGGTGGTGACCAGGAGCGTGCTGTCGGCTCCGGTGGCGGCGGCGGCCTCGTCGAGGGTGGTGACCACCCGGACGGTGACACCCTGGGCCTTGAGGAGCTCGGCGACGGCCCGGCTGCCGTTGGGGTCGGCGGAGCGGGGGTCGAGGCGGCCGTGGTGGTCGGCGGAGCGCACGGTCGCCAGGACGATGCCGCCGATCAGGATCAGGCCGAGGAGGACGAGTACGCCGCGAGCCCGGCTCCAGATCTGGCGGGGGGTCAGAGAGGCCGAGGTGGCGCTGGTGCGTGTCCGGCTCATTCGGATGCCCCCGCGGGGGCGGTGTCGAGGGTGGGCCTGGTCCGCTCCAGGGACACGTCCAGCTCCTCGATGCGACGGTACGCGGACTCGTCGGCCGTGCGGCCGCCGTATGTGACGTCGTCGAAGGAACGGGCGGCGGCGCGGAGTTCGTCCGTGTGGGAGGGCAGGGAACGGCCCGCCTCGGCGGCGGCCTCGTCGGCCGTGCGGCCGGGGCGCGGGTCGAGGAGGGTGCGCTCTTCCAGGGAGCGGACGATCGCCCGCATCCGCTCCTGGACCGCCTGGTTCCAGCGGCCGGCGGAGGCGTGCTTGGCGGCTGCGGCACGGTGCTGGTCGGCCGTGCGGGGGCCGTCCTCGAACAGCGAGTCCGCTGTGGTGGGGGTCAGCTGCGGAGTGCCGAGCCGCCACCAGAGCGCGCCGACCAGGGCGAGCACGACCACGACGATCGCGAGAAGTCCGAGCAGGCCGCCGGGGGTCGCCCCCGAGGCCGAGTCGAAGAGGTCGCCGACCCACTCCCAGAAGCGGTCGAGGCCGCGTTCGAGCAGGCTGGGGTCGTTCTCGTGGTACATCGGCTTGGACAGTTCCCGCTCCGCCGCCTCCCGGGCGGGGACGCGGGGGATGTCCACCGGTACGTCGTCGGCTGCCCGGATCGGCAGCCGCGCCGTGATCGTGCCCCCCGTTGTCTGCACCCCGTCAGCTCCCGGTGGCCTGGTCGCCGGGGGCGGGGCCGTAGCCGGGGAGGCCGGCGGCTCGGGCGAGTTCGAGGTCCAGGGCCTCGCGGCGGATGCGCTGGTCCACGTAGAGGAGGACGGTCACGCCGGCCGAGATCGGGTAGGTGATCGCGTTGGTGATGACACCGCCGATGCCGGTGATGATCAGGAACGACCAGCCGAACTCGGGGGTGGAGCCGGAGATCAGGCCGCTGAAGCCCTCGCCGTCGACAGTGATCGCGATGATCGCGAACGGGATCGCGATGATCATCGCGACGAGGAAGAGCAGCAGCTGCGTCAGCAGCGTGATGCCGAAGATGCGCCACCAGGAGCCCTGGACGAGCTTGGCCGAGCGCTTCATCGACTGGATGATCCCCTGTCGCTCCAGCATCAGGGCCGGCGAGGACAGGCTGAAGCGGACCATCAGCCAGACGACCACGACCAGGCCGGCCAGAGCGCCGAGGACGACGAGCGCGCCGCCGGTGGCGTCACCGAGGAGGATCCCGGGCAGCATGGCGACGAACACGATGGCCGCGCTCATCGCCGGCAGCAGCAGGGTCAGCCCCAGCAGGTGGGGCAGGCGGGGCCGGGCCTCCTGCCAGGCGGCACCGATCGAGACCGGGCGGCCGAGGACCGCGCGGCTGACGACCACGGTGAGGAGCGCGGCGCTCACCAGGGTGGCCATCAGAAGGATCAGGATCGCGGGGATCGAGGCGATCAGTGTCGTCTGCAGGGACTCGCCGAGCTGCGCCACGGCCTCGTCCGGGGAAGCGTCCGGGTTGAGCTCCGGCGGGGTCGGGGCCAGGAAGCGCTGGACGAGGATGTCGGCGACCTGCGAGATCACCGCGACGGTGACCGTGATTGTCAGGACCGTGCGCCAGTAGGTGCGCATTGTCGACACGGCGCCGTCGAGGATCTCGCCCATGCCCAGGGGGCGCAACGGGATCACACCGGGCTTGGCGGCCGGCGGCTTGCCCCAGTTTCCCTGCTGTGGCGGACCGCCCCAGCCCTGGCCGGGCCGAGGCGCGGGGGCCTGGCCGGGGACAGGGGCCGTCGGCGTGGACCACTGTCCGGCGGGGGGCTGGTCCTTGGACCACTGAGGGGCGGAGCCGTTCGCGTCACCGGGCGTCGCGGGCCGGGGAACCCCGGAGCCGTCCTGGCCGTCGGAGGGAGCAGATCCGGGCGAAGTCCAGCCCGGAGTGTCGTTCACGGTCGTCCACCTCGAGGAAGGGTCGCGGGGCCGGCTCGGCGAGCCGGCACGGTCTCAGGGGCCGATCGCCTGTACGGGCGGCGGGCCGTGAGCCATCGTGCCACGAGGGGCCCGCCGGTGGGCGGGGGCCGCCATCTCCATTCTCGCCTTCATTGTGGGCGCTCCAGGGGGCAGACTGGGCGGATGCCTGATCAGTGCGCACAAACCGCAGCGGCGGCGGGCAGAGCAGGGACGAGTTCCCCGGATCACGACCGGGGCTGTGGAGGGGCTGTGTGGCAGGTCACGGCAGGTAACGATTGGCTAATGGGATGATGTCGATATGAAGGGACGCGTTCTTGTCGTCGACGACGACACCGCACTGGCCGAGATGCTCGGGATTGTGCTGCGGGGTGAAGGGTTCGAGCCGTCGTTCGTAGCGGACGGCGACAAGGCGCTCGCCGCATTCCGTGAGGCCAAGCCGGACCTGGTGTTGCTGGACCTCATGCTGCCCGGAAGGGACGGCATCGAGGTGTGCCGGCTCATCAGGGCCGAGTCCGGTGTACCCATCGTCATGCTGACGGCCAAGAGCGACACCGTCGACGTGGTGGTGGGGCTCGAGTCCGGGGCCGACGACTACATCGTCAAGCCGTTCAAGCCGAAGGAGCTCGTCGCCCGTATCCGGGCGCGGCTGCGGAGGTCGGAGGAGCCCGCGCCGGAGCAGCTCGCCATCGGCGATCTGGTCATCGACGTGGCCGGTCACTCGGTGAAGCGGGACGGGCAGTCCATCGCCCTGACCCCGCTCGAGTTCGACCTGCTCGTCGCGCTGGCCCGTAAGCCGTGGCAGGTGTTCACCCGTGAGGTCCTGCTCGAGCAGGTCTGGGGCTACCGGCACGCGGCCGACACCCGGCTGGTGAACGTGCATGTCCAGCGGCTGCGCTCGAAGGTCGAGAAGGATCCGGAGCGCCCGGAGATCGTGGTGACTGTCCGCGGTGTCGGCTACAAGGCGGGGCCGAGCTGACATGAGCGTAGGCAGTACTGCTCCGAAGCCCGGGGAGCCGGGAGTCCGGTCGGGGCGGACTGCCGGACCGAGGCGGGGGGGCTCGCGATTCGGCCGTCTGCTCCGTGGCGGATTGCTGCTCCAGGACGGAGCACCGGGTGGACCGGTGCTCCGGCTCTTCGCCCGCTGGGTGCGCCGTCCGTTGCTGCCCGCCGTGCGGTTGTGGCGGCGCAACATCCAGCTGCGGGTCGTGGCGGGCACCCTGCTGATGTCACTCGGTGTCGTGCTGCTGCTCGGCCTGGTCGTCATAGGCCAGGTCCGCAACGGTCTGCGTGACGCCAAGGAGCAGGCCGCCCAGAGTCAGGCCGCCGGCGGCTTCTCGGCCGCCCAGGACAAGGCGGCGACGACCCCGTACGTGCCAGGTGGGCAGGACGGCGGCCGTGCCGGCGCCTCGCTGACCTGGCGCTCCACGCTGGTCGAACAGCTCGCCAGTGGCGGCCAGAGCGCGTTCAACGTGGTCGCGCTGTCCCTGGAGGACTCCGACGGACCCGCCAGCCGGGGCGCCCGCGCCTCCGGCGAGGTCGACCCGGCCACGAGCATCCCCGCCGATCTGCGGGGCTACGTGGCCCAGGGCGCGGGCACCTTCCAGACGTACACCCGGATCCACTACACCAACGGCAAGGACTCCGAGGCCGGGCTCGTGGTCGGCAAGCGGCTCAACGACGCCGAGGGCACCCAGTACGAGCTGTACTACCTCTTCCCGCTGACGCACGAGGAGGACTCCCTCGCCCTGGTGAAGGGCACGCTGGCGACCGCCGGACTGTTCGTGGTCGTGCTGCTCGGGGCCATCGCCTGGCTGGTGGTCCGCCAGGTCGTCACGCCCGTGCGGATGGCGGCGGGGATCGCCGAGCGGCTCTCGGCGGGCCGCCTCCAGGAGCGGATGAAGGTCACCGGCGAGGACGACATCGCCCGGCTCGGTGAGGCCTTCAACAAGATGGCGCAGAACCTTCAGCTGAAGATCCAGCAGCTGGAGGAGCTCTCGCGGATGCAGCGGCGGTTCGTCTCGGACGTGTCGCACGAGCTGCGTACGCCGCTGACGACGGTGCGGATGGCGGCAGACGTCATCCATGAGGCGCGTGTCGACTTCGACCCGGTCACCGCCCGCTCCGCGGAGCTGCTGGGCGACCAGCTCGACCGCTTCGAGTCGCTCCTCGCCGATCTGCTGGAGATCAGCCGTTTCGACGCGGGGGCCGCGGCCCTGGAGGCCGAGCCGATAGACCTGCGCCAGGTCGTCCGGCGGGTGATAGGCGGCGCGGAGCCGCTCGCCGAGCGCAAGGGCGGCCGGATCGTCGTCGTCGGCGACGAGCAGCCGGTCGTGGCCGAGGCGGACGCCCGCCGGGTCGAGCGGGTGCTGCGCAATCTCGTCGTCAACGCCGTGGAGCACGGCGAGGGCAAGGACGTGATCGTCAAGCTGGCCGCCGCGGGCGGCGCCGTCGCGGTCGCCGTACGGGACTACGGCGTGGGGCTCAAGCCGGGCGAGGCGACCCGGGTCTTCAACCGGTTCTGGCGGGCGGACCCGGCACGCGCGCGTACCACCGGTGGGACGGGCCTGGGCCTGTCGATCGCGGTGGAGGACGCGCGGCTGCACGGCGGCTGGCTCCAGGCGTGGGGCGAGCCCGGTGGCGGTTCGCAGTTCCGGCTCACGCTGCCGCGGACGGCGGACGAGCCGTTGCGCGGATCCCCGATCCCGCTGGAGCCCGAGGACTCACGGCGTAACCGTGAGCAGGCGGCGGCCGAGGTGGCCGCCGGGCACGGGCCGCAGAGTGGGCCTCGGCGGGTGACCCTGCCGGTGCAGCCCGTGGGCGACCGGCCGGCTCTGCCCGTACCGCCGCGGCTGCCTACGGTGCCGCGGGCCACGGTGGATCCGACGGCCCTGCCGGGCAGTGGTGCGCGGGTGGTCGCGCGGTCGACGGCGGAGTCCGCCAGCGGTGAGGCGATGGCGTCGGCGAACGCCGAGGGGGAGGACGGAACAGGTGAGCGCTGACTCCCGAGGCCGGCGGTTGCCCGGCGGCGTGCGGACAGGTGTGCTGTTCGCCTGCGGTGGGCTGCTGGTGACCGGTTGCGCGACGATGCCCGACAGCGGGGACGTACGGAGCGTGAAGGCGTCCAACCCGGGCGACTCGCAGGTCCGTGTCTATGCCGTGCAGCCGCGGGAGAACGCGGAGCCCGACGAGATCGTCGACGGCTTCCTGGAGGCCATGACCAGCGACGACCCCGGTTTCGCCACGGCCAGGAAGTATCTGACGAAGGAAGCCGCGCGCACCTGGAAGCCCGCGCAGAGCATCACGGTGCTGACCACGGCGCCGGACCGTGAGCAGGCCGACCGGCTCGCGGACCCGGAGAGCCAGGGACGGTCGTATCCGATCCGCGGCCGGCAGATCGCCACGGTGGACGCCCGGCACGCGTACCAGCCGATGAGCCCTGCCGAGTACAAGGACTTCATCCACGTGGTGCAGCAGCCCGCCGCGGACGGCAAGGGCAAGGAGTGGCGCATCGACCACCTGCCGCCGGGTCTGGTGCTCAGCGAGGCCGACTTCCAGCGCAACTACCGCTCCGTCAACAAGTACTACTTCGCCTCGGGGCAGGAGTGGGTCGTCGCGGACCCGGTGTACATCCGGCAGCGGCAGGACCCGGTGACCCGGATGGATCCGGTGACCCAGACCGTCAAGGCGCTGCTCGAGGGCCCGACGAACTGGCTGAAGCCGGCCGTCGATTCACGCTTCCCCTCCGGTACGGAGCTGAAGGAGGGCGTCACTTCGCTGGCGACGGACGACCAGTCCACGCTGAAGGTGCCGCTCAACGCCAAGGCCGACCGGGTGGGCGGGGAGGTGTGCCGGCGGATGGCGGCTCAGTTGCTGTTCACGCTCGGCGATCTGACGTCCGTACGGGTCGAGCAGGTGGAGCTGCAGCGAGGTTCCGACGGCGGGCGGCTGTGCGTGCTGTCCAAGGAGCAGGCGCAGGACTTCGCCCCGGTGCACGACTCGGGGCGGGCGGAGAACCCGTTCTTCCTCGACGAGCACGGCCTGTTGAAGACGCTGCCGGTCGGCGGCAAGGAGGACACGGAGGCGGACTCGACGCTGGGGCCGTTCGGCAAGGGCGAGATGCCGCTGCGGTCGGTCGCCGTGGACCGTGAGGAGAGCCGGGCGGCCGGGGTCGGCAAGGACGGGCGGGAGCTGCGCGTGGCGTCGATCCTGTCCGACGACGAGCTGCCTCCCGCGCTGGTGTCGAGCGGTGCGGCGCGGCTGGAGGACCGGTTGTCCGCGCCGAGCTGGGACGGCCGGGGCGATCTGTGGGTGGCGGACCGCGACCCTGTGAAGCCGCGTCTGTGGGTGGTTCCGGGCGGTGACGGGGAGCCCGTCGAGGTACGGGCCCCCTGGCTCGCGGACGGTGCCCGGGTCGAGTCGCTGCGGGTCTCCGCGGACGGTGTGCGGATCGCGCTGCTGCTCAAGGAGAAGGACGGCCGCACCACCCTGAAGATCGGCCGGGTGGAGCGGGACGGCGGCGGGACGCAGCACACCGTGTCGGTGGCGGATCTGCAGCCTGTGGCGCCGCGGATGGAGGCCGTCACCGCCGTGTCCTGGGCCGGTCCGAGCAGGCTGGTCGTGGTCGGCAAGGAGGCGGGCGGGGTCCAGCAGGTCCGCTACGTCCAGACGGACGGCGCGACCTCGACGGCCTCGGTGCTGCCGGGCCTGAACGGCGTGACGGCGGTCGCCGCGCCGAACGACGAGCGCGCTCCGGTGGTCGCCGACTCGGGCAACGACGGCATCGTGCGTCTGATGCCGGGCGCGAACTGGCAGCGCATGGTCAAGGTCGCGGGCTCCGCGCCGGTCTATCCGGGATAGCCGCCGAGATCCGGCCGGTCACCCTGCCGGTCATCCGGCCGGTCACCCGGTCGGCCTCCCGCTCTGCTCGTGATCGGCCCTGCCGCCCCGTTGTCCACAGGGGTGGCCGGACCGGACCGGCAGGAGGACAGTGGAGCCATGCGGGGGTGGTGGCGTGAGATCGCCGGACTGGTGCTGCCGGTCGCCTGCGGAGGCTGCGGCAGGGCCCGTACGGAGCTGTGCGCGCGGTGCCGGGAGGAGCTGGCAGGCCCCGGCCCGCGCCGGGTGCGGCCCCGTCCCGAGCCGGCCGGACTGCCGGTCGTCCATGCGTCGGCGCCCTATGCCGACGCCGTGCGGGCCGTGCTCCTCGCCCACAAGGAGCGTGGCGCGCTTTCGCTCGCCGGGCCCCTGGGGTCCGCGCTCGCAGGCGCCGTGGAGGCTGCTGCCGGGCGCTCTGGCGCATCGGGGACCGGCCCCCTTCTCCTCGTACCGGTGCCCTCGTCACGTCGCTCGGTGCGGGCACGTGGCCACGATCCGACCCGGCGCATCGCGCTGGCCGCGGCCGGCAGGCTGCGCTGTCGGGGGCGGGCCGCCCGGGTGATTCCGGTGCTGCGCCAGCGTCGTGCCGTGGCGGACCAGTCGGGGCTCGGTGCTCGTGCGCGGTTCGCGAATCTGGCCGGGGCGCTGGAGGTGGTGGCCGGAGGGGCACGGCTCATGGCGGGCGGGCAGGTGGTGCTGGTGGACGATCTGATGACCACGGGTGCCTCGTTGAGGGAGGCGGCGCGGGCACTGCGTGCCGTACACCCGCCGTTCATTCCGGGACAGCACGGAGGCACGGCGGAAAACGGCGCGACGGAAAGCGGATTCGTACAACCCGCGGCGGCGGTAGTGGCATGTTCTCCGTCGTCGTTCGAGTTAAACCGGAACTGACGGAGAACTTGCATCGTTGCAGGTGATGAGAGGTGGAAACACCCGTACGGAGGTATGTGGCGGCAGCGGGTGCCGACACCCGTCCGAACGAGCTATGTTCGGTTGTGAGGAATGGCGAATGCTACGCCTCAGCGAATGCACGGGTGCGCCTACAGGACAGGAGTTCAGGGCGAATTAACCTCGGGTCGGTGGGGTGGGGATCTTGCCGACTGGGGAGGAGGAGGTGAAAGTCGCCAAGTCCGAGGCTCCGGCATTCACCGGAGTCTGGTGCAAAGGGAGATGCTCAGCGGCACAGGAGCCGCTCCGAGCGATCCGGGAACGGAGTTCTGCGTGGACATCGTCGTCAAGGGCCGCAAGACCGAGGTGCCCGAGCGGTTCCGCAAGCACGTGGCCGAGAAGCTGAAGCTGGAGAGAATCCAGAAGCTCGACGGCAAGGTGATCAGCCTCGACGTCGAGGTGTCCAAGGAGCACAACCCGCGGCAGGCCGACAGGTCCGACCGTGTAGAGATCACCCTCCACTCCCGAGGCCCGGTGATCCGGGCGGAAGCGGCGGCAGGCGACCCGTACGCAGCGCTCGACCTCGCCAGCGACAAGCTGGACGCGCGACTGCGCAAGCAGCACGACAAGCGGTACACCCGCCGTGGCAGCGGCAGGTTGTCGGCGGCCGAGGTCGCCGATGTGGTGCCGGGCGTCGCACAGCTCAACGGAAGCGGCGAGCTGGTCGCCGAAGAGGCCGGTGGAGTGCCCACCACGATGATGGGCTCGATCGAAGTGCAGGGCGAAGGCCCGCTGGTGGTCCGCGAGAAGACCCACAGCGCCGCGCCGATGACCCTCGACCAGGCGCTCTACGAGATGGAGCTCGTCGGTCACGACTTCTATCTGTTCGTCGACTCCGACACGAAGCAGCCGAGTGTCGTCTACCGGCGACACGCGTACGACTACGGCGTCATCCATCTGGAGAGCGACCCGCTCGCCGAGGGCGGCGGCGCCGGTGGTGCCCTCGGCGGCTGACCCGCAGCCGCAGCACCACACCCACTCTGTCCGTCACGGTGCCCCTGGAGCGCCCCTTGCGCCCCCAGGGGCACCCCCGTGCGACCCCGTGGAGAGCACGGGATCACCGCGCCGTCGTCCGGGCATGAAATCATGGCGTGCACGCCAACCGGTGCTTCGAGAGCAGTGGTTGGAGGACCGAACACGAATTCAGGCCACGGCCTTCAGGGGGAGGAACGATGGCGGACAGCTTCGGGCCGGTGCACAGCGGGCGGGAGCCCGATGGCGCGGCCACCCCCGAGGGATCGGATTCGGACAGCGGGGATTCCCGCAAGGAGCCGATCCGGGTCCTCGTGGTGGACGACCATGCCCTCTTCCGTCGGGGTCTGGAGATCGTCCTCGCCCAGGAGGAGGACATCCAGGTCGTCGGCGAGGCGGGTGACGGGGCGGAGGCCGTCGACAAGGCCGCCGACCTGCTTCCCGACATCGTGCTGATGGATGTCCGGATGCCCAAGCGCGGCGGTATCGAGGCCTGCACCTCCATCAAGGAGGTGGCCCCGAGCGCGAAGATCATCATGCTGACGATCAGCGACGAGGAGGCCGATCTCTACGACGCGATCAAGGCGGGCGCGACCGGCTATCTCCTGAAGGAGATCTCCACCGACGAGGTCGCCACGGCGATTCGCGCGGTGGCCGACGGCCAGTCGCAGATCAGCCCCTCGATGGCGTCCAAACTCCTCACCGAGTTCAAGTCGATGATCCAGCGGACGGACGAGCGCCGGCTGGTACCTGCGCCCCGGCTGACCGACCGCGAGCTGGAGGTCCTCAAGCTCGTCGCGACCGGGATGAACAACCGGGACATCGCCAAGGAGTTGTTCATCTCCGAGAACACGGTGAAGAACCACGTCCGCAACATCCTGGAGAAGCTCCAGCTGCACTCCAGGATGGAAGCGGTCGTCTACGCGATGCGGGAGAAGATCCTCGAGATCAGGTGAGGGCGGCGGTCAGCTCCGCGCCCACCGCGGGGCTGTCCGCCCGCTCGATCCGTACCGCGTCGCAGCCCACCCACTCGGCCGCCTCGCGCAGGGCCTGCGCCATCGGACCGACCGCCTTGGGGGAGTCGAGGGACACCTGCTTGGCCACCAGCGTCCGGCCCTCGCGCGCCGGGTCGACGCGGCCCAGCAGCTTCCCGCCCGCCAGCAACGGCATGGCGAAATAGCCGTGCACCCGCTTCTGCTTCGGCACGTACGCCTCCAGGCGGTGTGTGAAGCCGAAGATCCGCTCCGTGCGCGCCCGCTCCCAGATCAGCGAGTCGAAGGGCGAGAGCAGCGTCGTACGGTGCCGGCCGCGCGGCTCGCTCGCCAGCGCCGCCGGGTCGGCCCAGGCCGGCTTGGCCCAGCCCGCCACCGTCACCGGCACGAGCCCGGACGCCTCGACCACGGCGTCGAAGTGCTCGCCCTTGATCCGGTGGTAGTCGGCGATGTCCGCGCGCGTGCCCACGCCCAGCGCCTCGCCCGCCTGGCGCACCAGCCGACGCAGGCACTCGGTGTCGTCCAGGTCGTCATGGAGCAGGGTGTCCGGGATCGCCCGCTCGGCCAGGTCGTAGACCCGCTTCCAGCCGCGCCGCTCGGTGCACACCACCTCGCCGTACATCAGCGCCCGCTCCACGGCGATCTTCGACTCGGACCAGTCCCACCACTCGCCCTTGTTCTTCGCGCCGCCGAGCTCGGTCGCCGTCTGCGGGCCCTCGGCCCGCAGCTGCTTGATCACCGCGTCGTACGCGCCGTCCGGCAGGTCGTGGTACCAGTGCGGACGGTCGCGGTAGGCCCGGCGGCGGAAGGCGAAGAGCGGCCACTCCTCGACCGGCAGGATGCAGGCCGCGTGCGACCAGTACTCGAAGGCGTGCCCCTCGGTCCAGTACGCGCCCTCGACCGTCGTACGGCCCACCGCGCCCAGGCGCGCGTACGGGATCAGCTCGTGGGAGCGGGCCAGGACGGAGATCGTGTCGAGCTGTACCTGGCCCAGGTGACGCAGCACGCCCCGCACCCCCGCGCGGCGGTCCGGCGCGCCCAGGAATCCCTGGGCGCGCAGGGCGATCCGGCGGGCTTCGTCCGCGGACAGTTCGGTGGCGGGCGGCGGCACAGTGGTCATGATCCGCACCCTAGAGGGCGGCACTGACAGTCCGCCCGGGCTCTGCGGAAATCAGCCGCGGCCCGGCAGATACGGCAGCGGGGACGGCAGGTCGAGGTCCGAGGGGAGCAGGGCGGCGACCCAGCAGTCCCGGACGGTGCCCCTGGTGGTGAGGCCCGCGCGCTCGACGCCCTCCACGTGGAAACCGGCCCGCTCGGCCACCGTGCGCGAGCCCGTGTTGCCGACCTCGGCCCGCCACACCAGACGATGGCAGGAGGCCTCGGTGAAGGCCCACCGGGCCAGGGCGCCCACCGCCTCCGTCACGTAGCCCCGGCCGCGGTGCTCCTTGGCGGCCCAGAAGCCGACCTCCCGTACACCCGGACCCCTGTCGTGCAGGCCGGTCGCGGCGAGCAGCGGCCCGCCGTCCAGCGGCTCGACGGCGAAGGTGAACTCCGCGCCGTCGCGCCAGCCGTCCGGCACCAGGCGGCCGAGGAAGTACTCGGCGTCCTGACGCGTGTACGGGGAGGGCACCGTCGTCCAGCGCTGGATGTCGGGGTCCTGGCAGGCGGCGAAGACCGCCTCGACGTCCTCCGGGACGAAGGGGCGCAGTCGTAGGCGTTCCGTGGTCAGTGTCGTCGGCTCCATGACGGAATTCTGGTGATCGGGCCGACGGGAAGCGAACACTTTTCGGGCTCGGCGGCACCTTCGGTGCGTCTCATGCGTTCTCATTCCGGGCAGCGGTGACGCTCCGGCCCTTCGGGCCTCCCGGCGCGGCGGCGGTCTCGCTTACGATGGCCGTTGCGGTGGGGACCACCTGCCGTGCCCGCGCCCGAGTCCATCACACGACCCAGTGCAGGCCCGACCGGCAAGGAGACCAGCCTCAGTGTCCGTCTTCAACAAGCTCATGCGTGCAGGCGAAGGCAAGATCCTGCGCAAACTGCACCGCATCGCGGACCAGGTCAACTCCATCGAAGAGGACTTCGTCAACCTCTCCGACGCCGAGTTGCGGGGGCTCACCGAGGAGTACAAGCAGCGGTACGCCGACGGTGAGAGCCTTGACGACCTGCTCCCCGAGGCCTTCGCGACCGTCCGTGAGGCCGCCAAGCGTGTCCTCGGCCAGCGTCACTACGACGTCCAGCTGATGGGCGGCGCCGCCCTGCACCTCGGCTACGTGGCCGAGATGAAGACCGGTGAGGGCAAGACCCTCGTCGGCACGCTCCCGGCGTACCTGAACGCGCTGTCCGGCAAGGGCGTGCACCTGATCACGGTGAACGACTACCTGGCCGAGCGCGACTCCGAGATGATGGGCCGCGTCCACAAGTTCCTGGGCCTGACCGTCGGCTGCATCCTCGCCAACATGACGCCGGCCCAGCGTCGCGAGCAGTACGGCTGCGACATCACGTACGGCACGAACAACGAGTTCGGCTTCGACTACCTGCGCGACAACATGGCGTGGTCCAAGGACGAGCTCGTCCAGCGCGGCCACAACTTCGCCTGTGTCGACGAGGTCGACTCCATCCTCGTCGACGAGGCCCGTACGCCGCTGATCATCTCCGGCCCGGCCGACCAGGCCACGAAGTGGTACGGCGACTTCGCGAAGCTGGTCACCCGCCTCACCAAGGGTGAGCCCGGAAACCCGCTCAAGGGCATCGAGGAGACCGGCGACTACGAGGTCGACGAGAAGAAGCGCACCGTCGGCATCCACGAGTCGGGCGTCGCCAAGGTCGAGGACTGGCTGGGCATCGACAACCTCTACGAGTCGGTGAACACCCCGCTCGTCGGGTACCTGAACAACGCCATCAAGGCCAAGGAACTGTTCAAGAAGGACAAGGACTACGTCGTCATCGACGGCGAAGTCATGATCGTCGACGAGCACACCGGCCGTATCCTCGCCGGCCGCCGCTACAACGAGGGCATGCACCAGGCGATCGAGGCGAAGGAAGGGGTGGACATCAAGGACGAGAACCAGACCCTTGCCACGATCACCCTGCAGAACTTCTTCCGCCTCTACGACAAGCTCTCCGGCATGACCGGTACGGCCATGACCGAGGCGGCCGAGTTCCACCAGATCTACAAGCTCGGCGTCGTCCCGATCCCGACGAACAAGCCCATGGTCCGTAAGGACCAGTCGGACCTGATCTACCGGACCGAGGTCGCCAAGTTCGCCGCCGTCGTCGACGACATCGCGGAGAAGCACGAGAAGGGCCAGCCGATCCTCGTCGGTACGACGTCGGTCGAGAAGTCCGAGTACCTCTCCCAGCAGCTCTCCAAGCGCGGCATCCAGCACGAGGTGCTCAACGCCAAGCAGCACGACCGTGAGGCGACGATCGTCGCCCAGGCCGGCCGCAAGGGCGCTGTCACCGTCGCCACGAACATGGCCGGCCGAGGCACCGACATCAAGCTCGGCGGCAACCCGGACGACCTGGCGGAGGCCGAGCTGCGCCAGGCGGGCCTGGACCCGGTCGAGCACGTCGAGGAGTGGGCCGCGGCCCTCCCCGCCGCCCTGGAGCGCGCCGAGAAGGCCGTGAAGGCGGAGTTCGAGGAGGTCAAGGAGCTCGGCGGGCTGTACGTGCTGGGCACCGAGCGCCACGAGTCGCGCCGGATCGACAACCAGCTGCGCGGCCGTTCCGGCCGTCAGGGCGACCCGGGCGAGTCCCGCTTCTACCTCTCCCTCGGCGACGACCTGATGCGCCTGTTCAAGGCCCAGATGGTCGAGCGCGTCATGGCCATGGCCAACGTGCCGGACGACGTGCCGATCGAGAACAAGATGGTCACGCGCGCCATCGCCTCCGCGCAGTCCCAGGTCGAGACCCAGAACTTCGAGACGCGTAAGAACGTCCTGAAGTACGACGAGGTCCTCAACCGCCAGCGCGAGGTCATCTACGGCGAGCGCCGCCGCGTCCTGGAGGGCGAGGACCTGCACGAGCAGATCCAGCACTTCATGGACGACACGATCGACGACTACATCCGCCAGGAGACCGCCGAGGGCTTCGCGGAGGAGTGGGACCTCGACCGGCTGTGGAACGCGTTCAAGCAGCTCTACCCCGTGAAGGTCACCGTCGAGGAGCTGGAGGAGGCGGCCGGCGACCGTGCGGGCATCACCGCCGAGTTCATCGCCGAGTCCGTCAAGGACGACATCCACGAGCAGTACGACGCCCGTGAGAAGTCGCTCGGCTCGGACATCATGCGTGAGCTGGAGCGCCGCGTGGTCCTCTCCGTGCTCGACCGCAAGTGGCGCGAGCACCTCTACGAGATGGACTACCTCCAGGAGGGCATCGGCCTGCGCGCGATGGCGCAGAAGGACCCGCTGGTCGAGTACCAGCGCGAGGGCTTCGACATGTTCACCGCGATGATGGAGGGCATCAAGGAGGAGTCCGTCGGCTACCTGTTCAACCTGGAGGTCCAGGTCGAGCAGCAGGTCGAGGAGGTCCCGGTGCAGGGCGGTGCCACGTCGCTCACCAAGGAGGACGCGGTGCCGGCCGGCGCCGCGCGTCCGGAGATCCGCGCCAAGGGGCTCGACGCCCCGCAGCGGCCGGACCGGCTGCACTTCACCGCGCCGAAGGTGGACGGCGAGGGCAGCATCGTCGAGGGCGACTTCGTCAGCGACGAGGCCGCGGCGGGTGGTGACGGCCTGACGCGTGCCGAGCGGCGCAAGGCGCAGAAGAGCAGCGGCGGGCGTCGCCGCAAGAAGTAACCCCCCTGTGGGGAGGAGGGGTCGGGCACCTGGTGAGGTGGCCGGCCCCTTCGTCATGTCCGGGCGGCGCCGGACTGGACCGGCACGCGCGCGTGGAGGCCGTCCAGCTCGACGGCGGCGCAGCGCCAGCGGCGGTCGGCGCCGAGTTCGAGGCGGAAGGCCATGGCTCGTACGCCCTGGTGCGTGACGATGCTGGCGAACGCCTCCATGGCGCCGGGGCCGGGCTGGACGCGGCAGCTGCGGAGCACGGGGCGGGCGCCCTGACCCCCGAAGGGGGTCGCGGGGGCGAGCTGCACCAGCTGCTCGTACGCCTCGCCGACGGTGTGGCCCAGCATCCAGTGGACGGGGCGCCGGCCGCTCAGGACGAGCAGGAGACGCTCGGCGAAGTGGGCGTGGGTGGGAAGGACCCGAGGCGGCGCCGTACGGCCGCGGGAGGCGGTCCCGGGGCGGGTCCCCGCGGAACCGCGGGGGCCGGTGCCGGCCGGGCCGCGGGGCGCGGAGCGAGGGCGTGGGGTGCGGGGGCGGGTCGTGGCCGCGGCCAGGGGCCCGGGCATGGGCGGCGTGGCCGGGGGCAGGGGCGCGGGCGTGCGCGGCGTGGCCACGGGCAAGGGCGCGGGCATGGGCGCGGGCATGGGCGGCGTGGCCGGGGGCGTGGGCGGCGTGGTCGTGGCGGTGGTGTCCATGGGCGGTCCCCGTTCCGTCGCGCCCGATGGCCTACCGGGCGGTAACTTCTGTTGGGGATCTTGTACGGGGATGCTCGGCGCCCTCGCAAGGCGGCGTGGGCCCCCGTGCGGCCGTTCGGCAGGTTCACCTATCAGAGTGAGGAGGCGGTCCTGCGGGTCTGTCGGCGCAGGGGTGGGGGATGCCTCGGGTGGACCGGCGGGACGGCGGCCCGAGAACCCCGAAGGGGGACTCCGCACGTATCCTGAGGGCGTTTCCGACTACGAAAGCGGCCAGCCATGCGCGTGTACGTCCCCCTGACCCTCCCCGGTCTCGCACAGGCGCACAAGGCGGGCGAGCTGGGCCCCGGCCCGCTGACCGCGTACGCCGTGACCCCCGCCCTGCGCGAGTGGTACGTCTCCGACGACATCGAGGAGCTGGAGTACGCGGCGCTCAGCCGGGCCGCCTCCGCGTCCCTGCGGCTGCTCGCCGGGGACCCGTCGGCCGCACGGCGCCGGATCGTCGTCGCCGTCGATGTGCCGGACAAGGACGCGGTGGTCGACCCCGACCGCGGCCTGGACGCCGGCTCGCTGGGTGAGGTCCGGATCGCCGGAGCCGTACCGCTGGCCAAGGCGGCGGCCGTGCACGCCGACGCGGACGACGCCGAGGCGGACGTCTCGGCGGCGGCGGACGCGCTGGGCGCGGCGGACCTGGGTGACGACGACGCGCAGTTCACGGTGGACGGTGCGGAGGACCACGAGCTGCTGTGGTTCGGCGTGCAGGAGATCCCGGGGCTGCTCAGCTGACCGTCCTCGTCCTGTCGGTGGGTGCCGGTACCGTCTTCGCATGGGGAAGAACGGGAAGCCCGGGAAGCATCTGGTCTGGGACTGGAACGGCACGCTGCTCGACGACATCGAGGCGGTCATCGGGGCGACGAACGCGGCGTTCGCCGAGCTGGGTCTGGAGCCGATCACGCTCGCGCGCTACCGGGATCTGTACACGGTGCCGGTGCCGAAGTTCTACGAACGGTTGATGGGGCGGCTGCCCACGGACGCCGAGTGGGCGCTGATGGACGGCGCCTTCCACCGGCACTACTGGCAGCGGGCCGAGAGCTGCGGTCTGACGGTCGGGGCGGCGGAGCTGCTGGCGACGCGCCAGGCGTCCGGGTTCACGCAGTCGCTGCTGTCGCTGGCGCCGCACGCCGAGCTGATACCGCTGGTGCGGAGGCACGGCATCGAGGAGCGCTTCGTGCGGGTGGACGGGCGGATCGGGTCCTCGACCGAGGGGAAGTCGGCGCACATGGTGCGGCATCTGGCGGCGCTGACCGACGTCCCGGCGGAGCGGGTGGTCGTCATCGGGGACGCCGCGGACGACGCGCGGGCCGCGGCGCATGTGGGGGCGCGGGCGGTGCTGTACACCGGGGGCTCGCACAGCCGGGCGTCGCTGGAGGCCGTGGGGGTCCCGGTGGTGGACTCGCTGGCCGAGGCGGTCGCCGTCGCGGAGGAGCTGGTCTAGGACGGCGTACGGAGCCGGGTGCGGCCCGGAGGGGGCAGGGTGGCGGCGGAGCCGCCACCCCTCGGTGGTCAGGCCTTCGCGCGGAGGAGCTTGAGGAATTCGCGCATCCAGGTGGGGTGGTCCGGCCAGGCACGGGAGGAGACCAGGGTGCCGTCGACGACCGCCTCGGTGTCCTGGAAGCTCGCGCCCGCCGCCTGCATGTCGAGTTCCAGGGCCGGATACGCCGTGACCCTGCGGCCCTCCAGGCCCCCGATCGCCGCCGTCAGGAGCGGGCCGTGGCAGATCTGGGCCACCGGCTTGTCCGCGTCGAAGAACGACTTGAGGATCTTGCGGAGCTCCGGGTCGTTGCGGAGGTACTCCGGGGCCCGGCCGCCCGGGATCACGACCGCCACGTAGTCGCCCGGATCCACCTCCGAGAACGCCAGGTCGGCGGGCCAGGTGTAGCCCGGCTTCTCGGTGTACGTGTCGAAGCCCGGCTCGAAGTCGTGCACCACGAACCGCAGCTGCTTGCGCGCCGGAGCCGCGATATGGACCTCGTACCCCTCTTCGAGAAGGCGCTGGTAGGGGTACATGACCTCCAGCGACTCGGCCGCATCCCCGGTCACGATCAAGATCTTCGCCATGGCGACTCCCGGATCCCAGTGGTGTACCCACCACGCTGCCCGCCGCGGGCTGCTTTGCCAAGAGGACATGTGTCGCTGTCCATAACGTCAAACTTCCACCCCCTCTTTTGTACACATACGGACCATGACGGCCCCCGGGTGGAGAGCGATAGGCTTTTCCCGTGATCAGCGCGATACGCCGAGGGGGCAGCGAAGCCCCCGGCTCTCGCCCGGTCCGCTACCGCGGCCGGGCCGACATGGCGTTCGCTGATCCCTTCCGTCCGGGCCTCCCGCCGACAATGGCCGATATCGGCCCGGACATCTCTCATCCCGGCATAGCGTCGACCTCGACCGGTGACACCGCGTCGTGGCGTTGTGCCATTTCTTCCACCGACGTCACGCAACGGCGCGCGACAGGAGCCAGAGGACATGCAGACCAAGCTGGACGAAGCCAAGGCCGAGCTGCTCGCGCGGGCCGCCCGGGTAGCTGAGACCGGCCCGGTCGGGGGGCAACTTCCGACGGGGCCAGGGAACGGGAAGCGTCCGGACAGGGACACCCTGCTCGACTACCTCCAGCGCTACTACCTGCACACCGCGCCCGAGGACCTCGCCGACCGGGACCCGGTGGACGTCTTCGGCGCCGCTCTCTCGCACTACCGGCTCGCGGAGAACCGCCCCCAGGGCACCGCGAACGTCCGCGTCCACACCCCGACGGTCGAGGAGAACGGCTGGACCTGCAGCCACTCCGTCGTCGAGGTCGTCACCGACGACATGCCCTTCCTCGTCGACTCGGTCACCAACGAGCTCTCCCGCCAGGGCCGCGGCATCCACGTCGTGATCCACCCGCAGGTCCGCGTCCGCCGCGATCTGACCGGCAAGCTCATCGAGGTCATGGCCGGCGAGCCCAAGGGCGAGCAGGCCCACGACGTGCTCACCGAGTCCTGGATCCACGTCGAGATCGACCGCGAGACCGACCGCGCCGACCTCAAGCAGATCACCACGGACCTGCTGCGCGTCCTGTCCGACGTCCGCGAGACCGTCGAGGACTGGGAGAAGATGCGCGAAGCGGCGCTGCGCATCGCCGAGAACCTGCCCGACGAGCCCACCGCCGACGACCTGCGCCCCACCGAGGTCGAGGAGGCCCGCGAGCTGCTGCGCTGGCTCGCGGACGACCACTTCACCTTCCTCGGGTACCGCGAGTACGAGCTGGTCAACGGAGACGCGCTGGCCGCCGTCCCCGGCACCGGCCTCGGCATCCTGCGCTCCGACCCGCACCACGGCGGCGACGAGGACCACCACGCCCACCCCGTCTCGCCGTCCTTCAGCCGGCTGCCGGCCGACGCCCGCGCCAAGGCGCGCGAGCACAAGCTGCTGATTCTGACGAAGGCGAACAGCCGGGCGACGGTGCACCGCCCCTCGTACCTCGACTACGTCGGTGTGAAGAAGTTCGACGCCGAGGGCAACGTCGTCGGGGAGCGCCGCTTCCTCGGACTGTTCTCGTCCGCCGCGTACACCGAGTCCGTCCGCCGCGTCCCGGTCATCAAGCGCAAGGTCCAGGAGGTCCTGGAAGGCGCCGGCTTCTCGCCGAACAGCCACGACGGCCGCGACCTGCTCCAGATCCTGGAGACGTACCCGCGCGACGAGCTCTTCCAGACGCCGCCCGACGAGCTGCGCTCCATCGTCACCTCCGTGCTCTACCTGCAGGAACGCCGCCGACTGCGGCTCTACCTGCGCCAGGAGGAGTACGGCCGCTTCTACTCGGCCCTCGTCTACCTGCCGCGCGACCGCTTCAACACCACCGTCCGCGAGCGTCTGACCGACATCCTCAAGGAGGAGCTCGACGGGACGAGCGTCGACTTCACGCTCATGAGCACCGAGTCGGTGCTCACCCGGCTGCACTTCGTCGTGCGCGTCGCGCCCGGCACCGAGCTGACCCACCTCACCGACGCCGACAAGGACCGCATCGAGTCCCGGCTCGTCGAGGCCGCCCGCTCCTGGGCCGACGGCTTCGCCGAGGCCCTCAACGCCGAATGCGGCGAGGAGCGCGCCGCCGAGCTGCTGCGCAAGTACGGCAACGCCTTCCCCGAGGGCTACAAGGCCGACCACTCGCCGCGTGCCGCCGTGTCCGACCTGGTCCATCTGGAGCAGCTGAGCCGCAGCGGCAAGGAGTTCGCGCTCTCGCTGTACGAGCCGGTCGGCAGCGGCCCCGGCGAGCGCCGCTTCAAGATCTACAAGGCCGGCGACCAGATCTCCCTCTCCGCCGTGCTCCCGGTGCTCAACCGGCTCGGCGTAGAGGTCATCGACGAGCGTCCGTACGAGCTGCGCTGCGCCGACCGTACGCACGCCTGGGTCTACGACTTCGGTCTGCGGATGCCCTCCCCGACCGCCAACGGCCAGTCCTTCTCCGAGGACGCCCGTGAGCGCTTCCAGGAGGCCTTCGCCGCGACCTGGACCGGCGAGGCCGAGAACGACGGCTTCAACTCGCTGGTGCTCTCCGCCGGTCTGAACTGGCGCCAGGCGATGGTGCTGCGCGCCTACGCGAAGTACCTGCGCCAGGCCGGTTCGACGTTCAGCCAGGACTACATGGAGGACACCCTCCGCAACAACGTCCACACCACCCGGCTGCTCGTCTCGCTCTTCGAGGCCCGGATGTCGCCGGAGCGCCAGCGCGCCGGCATCGAGCTGATCGACGCGCTGCTCGAGGAGCTCGACGCCGCCCTCGACCAGGTCGCGAGCCTGGACGAGGACCGGATCCTCCGCTCCTTCCTCACCGTCATCAAGGCGACCCTGCGGACGAACTTCTTCCAGAACACGGTGGACGGCGTCCCGCACGCCTACGTGTCGATGAAGTTCGACCCGCAGGCCATGCCCGACCTCCCCGCGCCCCGCCCGGCGTACGAGATCTGGGTGTACTCGCCGCGTGTCGAGGGCGTCCACCTGCGCTTCGGCAAGGTCGCCCGAGGCGGTCTGCGCTGGTCCGACCGCCGTGAGGACTTCCGTACCGAGATCCTCGGCCTGGTCAAGGCGCAGATGGTGAAGAACACCGTCATCGTGCCCGTCGGCGCCAAGGGCGGCTTCGTCGCCAAGCAGCTCCCGGACCCGTCCGTGGACCGCGACGCCTGGCTGGCCGAGGGCATCGCCAGCTACCGGACCTTCATCTCGGCGCTGCTCGACATCACCGACAACCTGGTCGCCGGCGAGGTCGTGCCCCCGGTCGACGTGGTCCGCCACGACGAGGACGACACCTACCTCGTCGTCGCCGCCGACAAGGGCACCGCGACCTTCTCCGACATCGCCAACGAGGTCGCCGTCTCCTACGGCTTCTGGCTCGGCGACGCCTTCGCCTCGGGCGGCTCGGCCGGCTACGACCACAAGGGCATGGGCATCACCGCCCGCGGCGCCTGGGAGTCCGTGAAGCGGCACTTCCGCGAGCTGGGCCACGACACCCAGACCGAGGACTTCACCGTCGTCGGCGTCGGCGACATGTCCGGCGACGTCTTCGGCAACGGCATGCTGCTCTCCGAGCACATCCGCCTGGTCGCGGCCTTCGACCACCGCCACATCTTCATCGACCCGACCCCGGACGCGGCCGTCTCGTACGCCGAGCGGCGCCGCCTCTTCGAGCTGCCCCGCAGCTCCTGGGCGGACTACAAGACCGAGCTGCTCTCCGCGGGCGGTGGCATCCACCCCCGTACCGCCAAGTCGATCCCGGTCAACGCGCAGATGCGCGCGGCCCTCGGCATCGAGGCGGGCGTCACCAAGATGACCCCGGCCGAGCTGATGCAGGCGATCCTGCACTCGCCCGTCGACCTGCTGTGGAACGGCGGCATCGGTACGTACGTCAAGTCGTCCGCCGAGTCGAACGCGGACGTCGGCGACAAGGCGAACGACGCCATCCGCGTCAACGGCGAGGACCTGCGGGTCAAGGTCGTCGGCGAGGGCGGCAACCTGGGTCTGACCCAGCTCGGCCGCATCGAGTTCGCCCGCAAGGGCGGCGCCGACGGCGAGGGCGGCAAGGTCAACACCGACGCCATCGACAACAGCGCCGGCGTGGACACCTCCGACCACGAGGTCAACATCAAGATCCTGCTCAACGGGCTCGTCACCGAGGGTGACATGACCGTGAAGCAGCGGAACAAGATCCTCGCCGAGATGACCGACGAGGTCGGCTCGCTCGTCCTGCGCAACAACTACGCGCAGAACGTGGCCCTCGCCAACGCGGTCGCCCAGTCGCCGTCCCTCCTCCACGCCCACCAGCGGTTCATGCGCCGCCTGGGCCGGGACGGTGCCCTCGACCGCTCGCTGGAGTTCCTGCCCAACGACCGGCAGATCCGCGAGCTGCTCAACAACAACAAGGGCCTGAGCCAGCCGGAGATCGCCGTCCTCCTCGCGTACACCAAGATCACGGTGGCCGACGAGCTGATCGGCACCGAGCTGCCGGACGACGCCTACCTGCGCGGTCTGCTCCACGCGTACTTCCCGACGCAGCTGCGCGAGAAGTTCGCCGACGCGGTCGACAGCCACCCGCTGCGCCGGGAGATCGTCACCACGGTCCTGGTGAACGACACCGTCAACACCGGTGGCTCGACCTTCCTGCACCGCCTCCGCGAGGAGACCGGCGCGTCGATCGAGGAGATCGTCCGCGCGCAGACCGCCGCCCGCGCCATCTTCCGGCTCGGCGAGGTCTGGGACGCCGTCGAGGCGCTCGACAACCAGGTCCCGGCCGACGTCCAGACCCGGATGCGGCTGCACTCCCGCCGTCTGGTCGAGCGCGGTACGCGCTGGCTGCTCGGCAACCGGCCGCAGCCGCTCCAGCTCGCCGAGACGATCGACTTCTTCGGCGAGCGCGTCGAGGAGGTCTGGGCCGAGCTGCCGCAGCTGCTGCGCGGCGCGGACCTGGAGTGGTACCAGTCGATCCTGGAGGAGCTGACCGAGGTCGGCGTGCCGGAGGAGCTCGCCCTGCGGGTCGCCGGCTTCTCCTCCGCCTTCCCGACGCTCGACATCGTCGCGATCGCGGACCGCACCGCCAAGGACCCGATGGCGGTCGCCGAGGTCTACTACGACCTGGCCGACCGGCTGCGGATCACCCAGCTCATGGACCGGATCATCGAACTGCCGCGCGCCGACCGGTGGCAGTCGATGGCCCGCGCCTCCATCCGCGAGGACCTGTTCGCCGCGCACGCCGCCCTCACCGCGGACGTGCTGTCGGCGGGCAACGGGACCTCGACGCCGGAGGAGCGCTTCAAGGCCTGGGAGGAGAAGAACGCGGCGATCCTCGGCCGGGCGCGCACCACGCTGGAGGAGATCCAGGGCTCGGAGACCTTCGACCTGGCGAACCTGTCGGTGGCGATGCGGACGATGCGCCAGCTGCTGCGGAGCCACAGCTAGTCGGTACGTGTGAAGGGGCCCCGCCGGTTTTCGAACCGGCGGGGCCCCTTCGTCATGCCGGGACGGTGACGGTCGAGGTCCACAGGCGCCGCGCGGCCAGCAGCGCCGCCGCGAGCAGCAGCCCGTTGCGGACCACCATGACGGCCACGCCCGGCCAGGAGGCGGCCACCACCTCGTCGTACAGCACCGGGTACGCCAGGGAGCTCAGCGCGGCCGCGGGCAGAAGGAGCAGGGTTACGGGCCGCATCACGGTTTCTCGCGACGTCAGACAGACGGCGGCGAGGCCGAGCAGCCAGATCATGTACTGCGGACTGATCACCCGGCTGGTGACGGTGAAGAGGAGTACGGCGGCGAGCGCGGCGTCCAGCGGGGTCGCCTCGCTCCAGCTGCGGGCGCGCAGCCGCCACAGCACCAGCCAGACGAAGGCGAGGACCGTCAGGAGCAGCGCGAGCCGGCCCACGCTGGAGACGTACGGGCCGATGTACTCGAAAGCGCCGTAGCGGTACTCGACGGTGCCCGGCCAGCTGCCCGTCCATCTGGCCAGCGCGAGCGCGGTGCCGCCCAGCGACTCGATCTGGATGCCGCGGCTGCCCTGCTGGCGCAGGAAGCCGAGCGAGTCCGAGAAGAGCAGGGCGAGGGTGCCGAGGAGGGCCACGACGGTGGTGGCGGCGGCGATCCAGGCGTCGCGGGTGGTACGGCCCCGGGGCGTGCCGATCAGGGTGAGGACCGGCCACACCTTCACCAGCGCGCCGACCCCGGCGAGCACCCCGCCGAGCACCCCGCCGAGCCGGCGCGCCGCGGCCGAGCGGGACTTCAGCGCGAGCAGGCCGAGTACGGCGAGTGCGGTGACCTGGACGTCGTACCGGGCCAGCGGGATGTGCAGGAGCAGCGGGAGTCCGCCGACCCAGACCCATGCGCCGTGGGTGACCCGGTCGCTGTCGGCCCGGGCGAGGGCCAGCGTGATCGCGGCGTCGGCGAGGAGCGCGAGGGCGACGAAGCCCTGGAAGTACGTGAGCGAGGGCAGCACCCCGGGGGACATGATCACCAGTCCCGCGCCGGGCGGGTACTGCCAGGTGACGTCGTCCACCGGGAACGTGCCCTGGGCGAACTGCCGGTACCAGAGCTGGTAGAGGACGTACACCTCGCGGCCGACACCGCCCACGCCCAGGCTGTCGCGGAGCAGGAGCAGCGCCATGCCGGCCCGGGTGACGACCCAGACCACGGCGAGGGCGAGGGCGGGGCCCCGCCCGACCGAGACGAAGGTGGCCGTGGTGAAGGTTTCCGAGTCGAAGGGTGAGCCGGTGAGGCCCCGTGGTGCGGGGGCGCACGGCTGCTTGTCGCCCGGCTCGGGCGACGGCTGCGGGGTGTGGTCGCGATGCGTCGTCATCGAAACCGCACTCTATTGCGGTTTGGGTGCTTTGCTGGTGTTTTGTCAGGCCTTCTTGGTGAACGCCTCGTACGCCGCCACGACCTCCTTCGCCGGTCCGTCCATCCGCAGGGTGCCCGCCTCCAGCCACAGCGCGCGGTCGCAGGTCTCGGTGATGGTGGAGTTGGAGTGGGAGACGAGGAAGACGGTGCCCGCCTCCTCGCGCAGCTCGTCGATCCGCTGCCGGCTGCGGCGGCGGAACCTCGCGTCGCCGGTGGAGAGCGCCTCGTCGATGAGCAGCACGTCATGGCTCTTCGCGGCCGCGATGGAGAAGCGGAGGCGGGCGCCCATGCCGGAGGAGTACGTCCGCATGGGCAGCGAGATGAAGTCGCCCTTCTCGTTGATGCCGGAGAAGTCGACGATGTCGCCGTAGCGGGCGCCGACCTCCGCGCGCGTCATGCCCATCGCGAGCCCGCCGAGGATCACGTTGCGCTCGCCGGTCAGATCGTTCATCAGAGCCGCGTTGACGCCGAGGAGGGAGGGCTGGCCGCGGGTGTAGATCCTGCCCTCGTTGACGGGCAGCAGGCCGGCCACGGCCTTGAGGAGGGTGGACTTCCCCGATCCGTTCGAACCGATCAGGCCAATCGCCTCGCCTCGGTACGCGACGAAGCTGACGCCCTTGACCGCATGCACCTTGCGGGCGCCCGGGGTCGCGCGTCGGGAGAAGATCCGGCTGAGCGCGGCGGTCGCGCTTCCCTTGCCGGTACGGGCGCCGTTGACGGTGTACGTGATGTGGACGCCGTCGGCGACGACGGTGGGGGTCTGCTCAGCCACGGCCGTAGGTCTCCTCTGCCTTCCAGAAGTAGATGAATCCGCCCACGAAGCCCACCAGCGCCCAGCCGGCGGCGAGCGCCCAGACGTGCGGCGGCAGCTGGTCGGAGGTGAAGCTCTCGATGAGCGCGAAGCGCATCAGGTCGATGTAGACGGCCGCCGGATTGGCCTGCAGGACCGCGATCACCGCGTCCGGGAGCCGGCCGCTCGCCGCCAGGTGCTGGATGGACCACATGGCGCCGGAGACGTACATCCAGGTGCGCAGCAGGAACGGCATCAGCTGGGCGATGTCCGGGGTACGGGCGGCCAGGCGGGCCATGACGAGCGCGACCCCGGAGTTGAACAGCGCCTGGAGGAGAAGTGCGGGGACGGCCAGGAGCCAGCTTGCGCGAGGGAACTCGCCGCAGCAGAACAGGATCGCGACGAGCACACCGAGCGAGAGGACGAGCTGCTGGAGCTGCTGGAGCGCGAGGGCGAGGGGGAGGCTCGCGCGGGGGAAGTGCAGGGCGCGGACCAGACCCAGATTGCCGCTGACCGCCCGGGTGCCGGTCATGATCGACTGGGAGGTGCAGGTCCAGACGAAGATGCCCGTGATCAGGAACGGCACGTAGTCCGGGATGCCCTGCTGGACGTTCATCAGGACGCCGAAGATCAGGTAGTACACCGCCGCGTTGAGCAGCGGGGTCATCACCTGCCAGACCTGTCCGAGCTTCGCCTGGCTGTACTGGGCGGTGAGCCGGGCGGTCGCGAACGCCGCGATGAAGTCGCGCCGCGACCAGAGCTGCCGGACGTACGTGGGGAGGGCCGGGCGGGCGCCGCTGACGGACAGGCCGTGGCGCAGGGCGAGCGCGCGCAGGTCCGGCGCGGGGTGCGGGTCCGGCGGGGACGCGGGGGGCTTCTCGAGCGTCTCGGTGGTCACGAGGTCGCTTTCGACGAGGGTGCAGGGCATCGCTGGCGATGGAACGGGTCCGTATCGTCGCTACGGGGAGAGTAGGACGGTCTTGCGTCGCAACGCAACCGTATCGTCGTGACGTCAGCGTTCGCCGTTGGTTAGGATCCCGTTCATGACGACACCCTCCGGATCCCCCCGCCGCGCCCCCGCGGGAGCCGCCGTGCTCCGTGAGGACGTCACGGAGGCCATTCGCCTGGCCGTCTTCGAGGAACTGGCCGCCGTCGGCTTCGCCCGTATGTCCATCGAGGGCATCGCGCGGCGCGCGGGCGTCGGCAAGACCGCCGTCTACCGCCGCTGGAAGTCCAAGCTCTCCCTCGTCCTCGACCTCGTCGGCGCCTTCGCCGCACAGGGGCTGCCGGCGCCTTCGACCGGCTCGCTCCACGGTGACGTGCGCGCGCTCCTCGAAGTCGCCTCGCACGCCCTGCGCCACCCGGTGGCCTCGCAGGTCATCCCCGACCTGCTGGTGGAGGCCGCGCGGCAGCCGGAGATCGCCCAGGCGATCAAGGCGGCGCTGCTCGACAGCCAGCAGGGGGTCGTCGCGCAGATCGTGCGCGAGGCGGTGGCGCGCGGGGAACTGGCCGAGGGCGCGGACCCGGACCGGGCCCTCGACGTGGTCGTCGGGCCGCTGTACTGGCGGCTCGTGGTGGTGCGCGGCGAGCTGCCGAAGGGGTACCTGGACGACCTCGCGCGCTCGGCGGTCGCGGCGCTCAAGGCGTAGGCGCGCCCGCGGCGTGAGGACGCGCAGCGGTACGGGTACGGGGGCGCCGCCCTCGTACCCGTACCCATGAGGCCGCGCGGCGGGGCTACTTCACCGCGCCCGCCATCACGCCCGAGACGAACTGCCGCTGGAAGGCGAAGAAGACCACCAGCGGAATCACCATCGACACGAATGCGCCCGGCGCCAGCACGTCGATGTTGTTCCCGAACTGCCGCACCTGCTGCTGCAGCGCCACCGTGATCGGCGGGGACTCGGAATCCGCGAAGATCAGCGCGACCAGCATGTCGTTCCAGACCCACAGGAACTGGAAGATGCCCAGCGAGGCGATCGCCGGCCCGCCCAGCGGCATGACGACCCGGGTGAAGAGCCGGATCTCGCCCGCCCCGTCCAGCCGTGCCGCCTCCAGCAGCTCCCTCGGGATCTCCGCGAAGAAGTTCCGCAGCAGGAAGATCGCGAAGGGCAGCCCGAAGGCGGTGTGGAAGAGGACGACCCCGAGGGTGGTCTCGAAGATGCCGACCGTCCCGAAGAGCTTCGACACAGGGATGAGCGCCACCTGCACCGGGACCACCAGGAGCCCCACGACCACCAGGAACCACCAGTCACGGCCGGGGAAGTCCAGCCAGGCGAAGGCGTATCCGGCGAGCGAGCCGATGACGACGACCAGGACGGTGGCAGGGACGGTGATCAGGACCGTGGACACGAGCGAGCCCGTGATCGTGTCGTTGGCGAGGAGCGCGGAGTAGTTCTCGACCGTCAGCTGGGCGGGGGACGAGAAGACCTGCCACCAGCCGCTCTCGCTGATGTCGGACGGCGAGCGGAGCGAGGACAGCAGCAGCCCGACCGCCGGCATCAGCCAGAACAGGCCGACGACGACGAGGAAGATCCGCATCGCGCCGCCCGCGGCACGGGCGGCGAGCCGTGAGGCCGGGCTTCCCGTCGCCCGCGTTCTCGTCTCCGGGGTTTTGACCGGCGGAGTCGTCATCGGCGGGGCGCTCATCGGCGGGCCTCCCTTCGCATCCGGCGGATGTTGAACGCCATCACCGGGATCACCAGGAGCAGCAGCAGGACGGCGATGGCCGAGCCGACCCCGAGATCCGCGTCCGTGCCGAAGGACGAGCGGTACAGCTGGAGCGCCAGTACGTTCGCGTCGTCCTGGGCCGAACCCGGCGCGATGATGAAGACCAGGTCGAAGACCTTCAGCACGTTGATCATCAGGGTGACCAGGACGACGGCGAGGACCGGAGCGAGGAGGGGGACCGTGATCCGGCGGAACACCTGCCACTCGTTCGCCCCGTCGACCCGGGCCGCTTCCAGGAGTTCACGGGGCACGCTCGCCAGACCGGCGGCGATCAGGACCATCGCGAACCCGGCCCACATCCACACGTAACTGCCGATGACGGCAGGGGTGACGAGCGAGGGGCCCAGCCACTCCACCCCGTTGTACTGCTCGCGGAAGTTGCTCGCGGGCAGCCGCAGCAGGGATCCGTCGGCGGCGGCCGGGAGGCTGAACGTGCCGTCGGCGGCCACCGTCGTGGACGCGACGACCTTCCCGTCCTTCACCGCCTCCACGCGCAGCCCCTTCAGGCCGAGCTCCTTCGGGTCGACGACGTTCGGCTTCCCGCCGCCGCCCCGGGTGAAGTCCAGCCAGGCGGTGCCGGTGATCCGGCCCTCCTGGCGGGGCGGTTCGAGCGCCGGCCGGGCGTCCTTCGGCATCTGCGCCGGAGCGACACCGATCAGCGGCAGCCGCGCCGTCTCGCCCGCGCGGACCGGGCTCTTGGTGACGTACGCCCCGCCGCCGGCCGCCTCGACCGGATGGACGGGCAGCGGGCGCGCCCGTGGGAAGACCGAGGACTCGGCGAAGCTGTCGTGGACACCGACCCAGACGGCGTTCGCGACGCCCCGGTCCGGATCCTGCTCGTAGACGAGCCGGAAGATGATCCCGGCGGCCAGCATCGAGATCGCCATCGGCATGAAGACGATCAGCTTGAACGCCGTGCCCCAGCGCACCCGTTCGGTCAGCACGGCGAAGATCAGGCCGAGCGCGGTGGCGACGGTCGGGGCGAGGACCACCCAGATCGCGTTGTTCCGGACGGCGGTGAGGATCGTGTCGTCCGTGAAGAGCTCGACGTAGTTGTCGAATCCGGCGAAGGAGTCCCCTGACTTGTCGAAGAACGAGCGGTGGACGGAGTACCCGATCGGGTAGACGATGAGCGCGCCGAGCAGGACCAGCGCGGGGAGGAGGAACCCCACCGCGACGGACCTGCGCGTGCCGGTGACCCTGTGGGCGGACGGCACGGCGTCAGCTCTTGTACGCCTTGGCCGCGTCGGCCTCCAGCCTCGCCTGGGTCCCCGCGATGTCCTTCGGGTTCTTCAGGAAGTCCTGGAGCGCCTTCCATTCGCCCTTGCCGGGCGTGCCGCCGAAGGACTGCGGCATCTGGTCGGACATGTCGAAGCGGAAGTCGTCCCCGGCCTCCATCAGCGCCTTGGCGATCTCGCGCTGGACGTCGTTCGGGTACGCAGTCAGGTTCAGGTTCTTGTTGGGGGACAGGAAGCCGCCTGCGCCCGCCCATACGGCGGCCGCGTCCGGGGAGGCGAGGAAGGTCAGCAGCGCCTGGGCGCCCTTCGTGTCCTTCAGGGCCACGGCCGCGTCTCCGGCGGTGACGACCGGGGAGGCCGCGCCCACCGACGGGAACGGGAAGACCTTCGCGTCCGTACCGATCTTCGCGCTGGTCTGCGCGATGTTGACGGCGGCGAAGTCGCCCTCGAAGACCATCGCGCCCTTGGGCTGGTCGCCGCCCGTGAAGGTCTGGGTGACCGAGACGGGGAACTCCGTCTGCAGCGCGCCGTCCGCGCCGCCCGCGATCAGGTTCGGCTTGCCGAACAGCTCGGCGAGGGTGGTGAGCGCCTGCGTGACCGACGGGTCCGTCCACTTGATCTCGTGCTTGGCCAGCTGGTCGTACTTCACCGGGCCCGCCTGGGAGAGGTAGATGTTCTCGAACCAGTCGGTCAGGGTCCAGCCGTCCGCACCGCCGACGGAGACGGGGGTGACGCCGGAGGCCGAGATGGTCTCGGCGGTGGAGAGGAAGTCCTTCCAGGTCTTGGGCTCGGAGGCGCCCGCGTTCTCGAAGGCGGCGTTGTTGTACCAGATCAGGGACTTGTTGGCGGCCTTGAAGTACACGCCGTACTGCTTGCCGTCGACCGCGCCGAGATCCCGCCAGCCCTGCGAGTAGTTCTTGACGAGCTGCGCCTCGGTCTCGGGGCCGACGGGCTTCAGCCACTTCTGGGCGGCGGCCTGCTGGATGGCGCCGACCTGGGGGAGCATCGCCACGTCGGGCGGGGAACCACCGGCGATCTTCGTGCCGAGGAAGTTCACGATCGGGTCCTGGGCGGGCACGAAGGTGACGGTGGCGCCGGTGCGCTTCTCGAACTCCTTCAGGACCTTGGTGAAGTTCTCCTGCTCCGGGCCGGTCCAGACGGCGGCCACCTCGATCTTCTCGCCCTTGAGGGAGGGCAGCTGTAAGGAGCCGCCGGAGGTGCTGCCGGATGCGGCCGGCGCCCCGGGGTCCTTCTCCTTCTCGCCGTCGCCGCCGCAGCCGGCGAGAGCGAGGCCGAGCGCGAGTGTCGTGATCGTGGCGACTGTGCTTGCGGCCCTGCGTGTACGAAGAGTTGTACGCATTCCTGCCCCGTCTCTCCTGTGCGCGTGCTCGTCCCGTGCGCTCAGGTCTACGCCGGGGGGTCGGGCGCCGCAATACCGCCTTCCGTGTCGATCGGGGGATCGTGATGGCCTCGTGACGTCCTGTCAGGCGCGCGTCGCGGGGGTGAGGGGCGGTACGGGCGGGGCGTCGACCGAGCGGGCGGCACGGTCGAGAGCGCTCGCGAGGAGTGCCAGATCGGTCGGGCCGTTGCCCAGCTCGCGGACCGGGCGGCGGGTGGGCGGGTCACCCATCCGCTCCCACTCCAGCGGGACGACGGTCGGGCGCAGGGTCGCCGTGCGCGGGATCCGACCGGTGACCCGGCCGGACTGGAACGGGGTCACCCGGCCGTCCGGATGGCCGAGCCGTCCCCGGCCGGGCGCCGGTTCGTCGGGACCGGCGGCCGCGGGGGCCGGGTCGAGCACGACGCGCAGCCGGGCGCCGTGCGCCAGCTCCGTGTCCGCCGTACGGTCCGGGCGCGCGGAGGTCGCGACCAGGTGCACCCCGAGCCGCTCGCCGGACCGCGCCACGGCTTCGAGGGCCCGTACGACGGACCCGGCGGCGGGCCGGCCGGGCGATCCGAGCGCGGGCGCCACGAGCGCGTCGAAGTCGTCGACGAGGACGACGAGCCGGGGAAGGACGGTGCCGGCCGCCTCGGTCCGCATGCGCGGGGCCGCGGATGCGTACGCGTCGGGCTCCCCGCCGGGGCGCGGCACTCGACCGGACGGCCGGTCCACGAGGTCCTCCCCGCCGGCCCCGGTCCGCGGGTCGCGCCCGCCGGGGTGGTCACTGGTCCGAGCCGTCCGGCTGCTGGGCCGGTCGCCGATGTCGCCGTCACCGGTGCGGGTGGTTCGGCCGCTGGGGAGGTACGTCAGGTCATCGGCGCCCGCGCGCCGGGTCCGGCCGCTGGGGCGGTCGTCGAGCGTGGCGTCGCCCGGGTGCGAGGTCCTGCCGCTGGGGAGGTAGGTGAGGTCGTCGGCGCCGGTGCGGGTGGTTCGGCTGCTGGGGCGGTCGCCGATGTCGCCGTCGCCTGTACGGGTGGTTCGGCCGCTGGGGTGGTAGGTGAGGTCGTCGGCGCCGGTGCGGGTGGTTCGGCTGCTGGGGCGGTCGCCGATGTCGCCGTCCCGGGCTGTGCGGCTGCTGGGGCGGGTTCGGAGGTCGTCGGCGCCTGCTCGGGGGTCGCGGGCGTCGGGGCGGTCGCCCACTGCGCCGTCTCCCGTGCGGAGCGTCCGGCCGCTCGGGCGGTCGGAGAGGGTGGCGTCTCCGGTCGGGCGGGGGGTCCGGCCGCTCGGCGCGTCGGACAGCGAGCCGTCCCCCACCCGGGCCTCGGGGACGCGGGCCGTCGCCCGGGCGCCCGGCGGCACCGTCTCCGCCGCACTCGGAGGCCGCTGGCCGATCAGGCGCCCCGCGGCCCGGCGGTCGGAGAAGTGACCGTCTCCCAGGATCTCGGCGCGACGCTTCAGCTCGGCGCCCAGTGCCTGGGCGAACTCCCGCATCCGGACCGGGTCGGAGGCGACCAGGTGCTCCGTGACGTGCGGCAGCTCCGTACACGCGGCCAGGCCCTCGCCACGCTCGCCTCCCGCGCCGTCGACCAGAAGCAGGCCCAGCCGGTCGGGGCGGCCGCCGGCCGCCAGTGAGGCGGCGATCGAGCGCAGCAGCTCCGTGCGTCCGCTGCCCGCGGGCCCCTCGATCAGCAGGTGCGGGCCTTCCTCGGTCAGGTCGACCGAGACCGGCCCGCGCGGCCCGGCGCCCAGAACGGCCGTCCCCTCCCCGGCGGCGGCCCAGCGGGCCATCAGCGAGGCGGGCGTGGCCCGGGCGAGACCGAGCTCGTCGAGCAGCCGGGAGGACCGGGGCAGCGCCGTCGCGGCCGTCCGCCCGTGCGCGGCGGGGGTGTCGGTGCGCAGCGGAGCCACCGCCCGCCCGAAGCGTTCGGCCCAGGCGACGGAGACCGCGTCCACCACGCCGACGGTTCCGTGGCCCGCGGCCCGGCCTCCCGCCGTACGCAGCAGCCGCAGCGCCGTCGCCACGTCACCGCTGAGCAGCCCCACGGCCCCGCACTCGCGGAAGGCGAGCGAGGCCGCGCAGGCGCTCTCGTACGTCGCGGCGACCGGGGAGACCGGCGAGGCGGCCGGTGCCTCGGCCAGACAGATCAGGTGGATGCCCGCGGCCGCCCCCGCCCCGGCGAGCCGCGCGGTGGTCTCGCGCAGCGCCGCGGAACCGGGGTCGCCGTCCACGATCACGACCGTGGCCGGACCCTCGTAACGGGCCGCGGCGTCGGCGACGGCCGTGCGGTCGGCACTCGGCCAGCCGGGCCCGAGCGGCCCGTCGTCCAGCCTGCGGGTGAGTTCGGCCGTACGGGCGTGGGCCTGATCCCGGTCGTACGCGAGGAGGAGCCGGCAGTCCTGGCCGTGCGCCGGACGCAGATGGGGGAGCCAGCCGAGCCAGCCCCAGGCGCGGCGCCGCTCCTCCAGGGGCCGGTTCCGGTCCGCGCTGATCAGCACGATCTCCAGGTCGGAGGGGGAGTGCAGGGCGGCGAGCTGGGCCACGACGGAGCGGGCGAGCCCGGCCAGTCGCCTGCCGGGGCCCGCGAGCCCGAGCGATCCGGCCTCGCGGAGCCCGACGGTGACGGGCACCCCGGACAGCTCGGCCCGGTCTGTGGTGCCGAGCCGGACGACGAGGGACTCGGGATGGCCGGGGCCACGCTCCCAGAGCCGCGGGCCGGGGCCCAGAGCGGTGAGCAGCACGGCGGCCGGGTCGGGCCAGGTGTCGGCGGGCTGCGAGTGACCGGGGGCCCGGTCCGTACCGGACGCGGCGCCGGTCTCCGCGCGGGGATCGGCGCCGGGGACCGGCAGGTCCTCGCGAGGACCGGTGAACCTGCGGGCCCAGGCGCCGATGCCACGCTTGCCGCGCGGGGGCGTCGCCTCGCGGGAGGTCTGCCGGGTCCTGCTGTGCGCCTCGCCCGAACCCTCGTCGTCCACCGGCTCCGCGGCGCGCGCGTGCGTGGGGGAGGAGGGAGCGGGGAAGCCGCCGTGGGTCGTCTCCTGGGAGCCGGAGGCGTGCGGGCCACGGCCTCCCTGGCCGTCCGTCTCCCGCCAGGCACCGCGCCCGTGACCGTGGCCCGCCCCGTGCGCGCCGGCGTCGGCGTCCGCACCGGGCCCCTGCGCCGTACCCGGTCCCGTGCTCGTCCTGTGCGGCCCTGAGCCGTACGGGTCCACCCGCAGGTGCCCCTCCCCGTCCGGCGTGGTCGGCAGGGAGTCCGTACCGCAGCGGCCCGGGCCCGCGAGCCGGAGGGCGGACTCGCCCAGACGCAGCAGCGCCCCGGGCAGCAGGCGGACGGGGCGGTCGCCGACCGGCGTGCCGTCCAGCGTCGTGCCGTTCGTGGAGCCGAGGTCCGCGACCGTGACCCGGCCGCCGTCCCCGACCGTCACCGTGCAGTGCACCCGGGAGACGTCCGGGTCGTCGAGCGGGACGTCCGCGTCCACGGAGCGGCCGATCCTGATCGGGCCGCCGTGCAGCAGATGCACCCCGCCCGCGTCCGGCCCCGCGACCACGTGGAGCCGGGCCGAGGCGCCCTCTCCGAGGCTCTCGTCCTCGCCGGGGACCTGGAGCGTGAGGATCGCGCCGTCCACCAGCGGGGGCTCGCCGAGCGCGCAGCGCCGGGCGTCGAGCCGCTCCTGGCCCACGTAGAACACGGTGGAACCGGACAGGGACGTGTCCGGGCCGGAGACGGCCGCGGCCAGACCGGAGGCCACGGCGGCCAGCGCCGTCCCCGCCGGGGCGGTGACAAGCACGTCGCAGGCGCGGCCGGCGCCGTGGCCGGCGTGCGGCGCGAGAACGGTCAGCCGGATCTGCATCGCCGTCAGCGGTCCCTTCTGCACGTGGTGCTCGGCAGGGGAACGCGTGTGACTCCCCCCACCCCGCACGGACGCGTCGTCCGGTACAGGTCGGCACGGCGCGGGGGCTCCCGACCCCGTCGATGCGACGTGCTGTGTGCATCCTCGCACCTGCCACTGACAACCCGCCCGCGGGTCGGCTCCAAGTGATCTTGAATGGTCGGCTGTGGACGTAAAAGTGCCTGGTTGGGTACGCCTTACGACGCCCCCGGCAACCACCGGTACGACAAACGCGTCTTGTTTTCGGACAAGTCGACAGCCGGAATCAGCCGCCTCGTGGTCGACCGTTGACCCGTTCGGCGGCACTAAAGTGGGTCGGACACCCAGCCGGGTCACAACAGATGACAGAGACCCCCGGGGAACCCCAGGACCACGATCAGCAGGGAGCGCGTGACGTGCGGCCAATCGGCAGCAAGTACCTGCTCGAGGAGCCGCTCGGACGCGGCGCCACGGGCACCGTCTGGCGAGCCCGCCAGAGGGAGGCCGCGGGCGCCGAGGCGGCCGTGCAGGGCCAGCCCGGCGAGACCGTGGCCATCAAGGTCCTCAAGGAGGAGCTGGCCAACGACGCGGACATCGTGATGCGCTTCCTGCGCGAGCGGTCCGTGCTCCTGCGGCTCACCCACCCCAACATCGTGCGCACCCGCGACCTGGTCGTCGAGGGCGATGTCCTGGCCCTGGTCATGGACCTCGTCGAGGGCCCGGACCTGCACCGGTACATCCGCGAGAACGGCCCGCTCACCCCGGTCGCCGCCGCGCTCCTCACCGCCCAGATCGCCGACGCGCTCGCCGCCAGCCACGCCGACGGCGTCGTCCACCGCGACCTGAAGCCCGCCAACGTCCTGCTCGCCGAGCGGGACGGCCAGATGCACCCGATGCTCACGGACTTCGGCATCGCGCGCCTCGCGGACTCCCCGGGCCTGACCCGTACGCACGAGTTCGTCGGCACGCCCGCGTACGTCGCGCCGGAGTCCGCCGAGGGCCGCCCCCAGACCTCCGCCGTCGACATCTACGGCGCGGGCATCCTGCTCTACGAGCTGGTCACCGGCCGTCCCCCGTTCGCCGGCGGCACGGCCCTCGAGGTCCTGCACCGGCACCTCAGCGAGGAGCCGCGCCGTCCCTCGACCGTTCCCGGCCCGCTGTGGACGGTCATAGAGCGCTGCCTCAGCAAGAACCCGGACCACCGGCCCAGCGCCGAGAACCTGGCCCGCGGACTGCGCGCGGTCGCCGCGGGCATCGGCGTGCACTCCACCCCGGCCCAGATCGAGGCGGCCGACGGCGTCGGCGCGCTGCTCGCCCCCGACCCGGCGCCGGCGCCGGTCCCGGAGACCCCGGGAGCCGCGGACCCGACCCAGGTGCTGCCGAGCGGGGGCGGTGCTCAGTTCGACCCCGCCGCCGCGACCAGCGTCATGCCGACCAGCGGCCCGGCGGGCGGCGGCGCCGACCCGACCGCGGTCATGCCCCCCGTACCGCCGCAGCCGCCGCAGGGCGCCCCCGGCGAGGACCCGCACCCCTGGCAGAACCAGCTGCGCGCGGCCCGCGACCGCAACGAGCAGACGCAGGTGCAGTACCTGGACCCGAGCCAGGACCCGCTGCGCCGTCGTCCGCAGCGCCAGCCCCAGCCGCCGCAGCACCAGCCGCAGCCGTACGCGCAGCAGCCTCAGGCGTACCAGCAGCCGCAGCAGCCCCAGCGGCCGCCGCAGCGCCAGCAGTACGCCCCTCAGCCGCAGCAGCAGTACGCGCCGCCGCCCCAGCAGCAGTACGCGCCCCCGCAGCCGCCGCCCCAGGCGCCGGCCCCGCGCGAGCCGCGTCCGCCGCGTCAGCGCAGCGCCAACCCGATGCGGATCCCGGGTCTGGGCTGTCTGAAGGGCTGCCTTTTCACGATCGTGCTGTTCGTCGTCGCGGGCTGGCTCATCTGGGAGCTGACCCCGCTGCAGGACTGGGTGGCCCAGGGCAAGGGCTACTGGGAGGCCATCGGCGACGGGATCTCGTCCTTCAGTGACTGGGTCTCCGAGCTGACGAACTCCACGAGCGGCACGACGAGTGGTACTACTACCGGCGGTACGGGGCAGTAGTACTGCCGATTTATCGACTTCCGAGGGGTGATTTCCCCTCGGAAGTGACGACCAGCGGCTGTGGACGCGTAACTTTGTCGCGACCGCCAGCCGCTGAGGGAGCAGTCTTGGCACGGAATATCGGCAGCCGCTACACGGCCCACCAGATCCTCGGTCGGGGCAGCGCCGGCACGGTGTGGCTCGGCGAGGGCCCCGAGGGCCCCGTCGCCATCAAGCTGCTGCGCGAGGACCTGGCCTCGGACCAGGAGCTCGTCGGACGCTTCGTCCAGGAGCGCACCGCCCTGCTCGGTCTCGACCACCCGCGGGTGGTCGCCGTCCGCGACCTCGTCGTCGACGGCAACGATCTCGCGCTCGTGATGGACCTGGTCCGCGGCACCGATCTGCGCACCCGCCTCGACCGCGAGCGCAGGCTCGCCCCCGAGGCGGCCGTCGCGATCATCGCCGACGTCGCCGACGGTCTCGCCGCCGCGCACCGCGCCGGAGTCGTCCACCGCGACGTCAAGCCGGAGAACATCCTGCTCGACATGGAGGGCCCGCTCGGCCCCGGCGGAGCCCACCCCGCCCTGCTCACCGACTTCGGCGTCGCCAAGCTCATCGACACCCCCGGCCGCACCAAGGCGACCCGGATCATCGGGACGCCGGACTACCTCGCCCCGGAGATCGTCGAGGGCCTGCCACCCCGCGCGGCCGTCGACATCTACGCCCTCGCGACCGTCCTCTACGAGCTGCTGGCCGGCTTCACGCCCTTCGGCGGCGGCCACCCCGGCGCCGTGCTGCGCCGCCACGTCACCGAGACGGTCGTCCCGCTGCCCGGCATCCCCGAGGAGCTGTGGCAGCTGATCGTCCAGTGCCTGGCCAAGGCCCCGGCCTCGCGGCTGCGCGCCTCGGAGCTGGCCACCCGGCTGCGCGAGTGCCTGCCGCTGCTCGCCGGACTGCCCCCGCTCGACGTGGACGAACCGGACGACGCGGAGCAGCAGACGGAGGCGTACGAGGAGGAGTCCTACGCCACCCGTTCCGGCCAGGGCCCCGGCCAGGCCTCGGGCGAGGGCGCCCCGCGCCGGGCCGCCGTACCGCTGGTCCCCGGAGCCTCGCCCGACTCCAACCGCGACACCCACACCTCCATGCGCGTCCCCGCCCCCGACGAGCTGGCCGGCGGCCCCCTGGGCACCGCCCGGGCCCCCCGCCCGGCCGGCGCCAGGAGACCCGGCTCGGCCCGCCACAAGGCGGAGGCGGTCCGCAAACGCCGGATCACCCTCTCGATCGCGGCGGTCGTCGTCGCGGGCGCCCTGGGGGCGGGCGGGTACCTGGCGACCGCCGGGGACTCCGACGCACCGCCGCGGGACTCCAAGCAGTCCACCCAGCCGTGAGGCCTGCGAGGACCTGGCATTTGCGGGGAGCCGTTACGCTGGACGCGTGGCAGTCGTCGATGTATCCGAAGAGCTGAAGTCCCTCTCCTCGACCATGGGGTCGATCGAGGCCGTCCTGGACCTCGAAAAGCTGAGGGCCGACATCGCCGTGCTCGAAGAGCAGGCCGCGGCCCCGTCCCTCTGGGACGACCCGGAGGCGGCGCAGAAGATCACCAGCAAGCTTTCGCACCTCCAGGCCGAGGTCCGCAAGGCCGAGGCCCTGCGCGGCCGGATCGACGACCTCGGGGTGCTCTTCGAGCTCGCCGAGGAGATGGACGACCCGGACACCCGCGCCGAGGCCGAGACGGAGCTCGTCGCGGTCCGCAAGGCGCTGGACGAGATGGAAGTCCGCACGCTGCTCTCCGGCGAGTACGACGAGCGCGAGGCGCTGGTCAACATCCGCGCCGAGGCGGGCGGTGTCGACGCCGCCGACTTCGCCGAGCAGCTGCAGCGCATGTACCTGCGCTGGGCGGAGCGGCACGGCTACGGCACGGAGGTCTACGAGACCTCGTACGCGGAAGAGGCCGGCATCAAGTCGACCACCTTCGTGGTCAAGGCGCCGTACGCCTACGGGACGCTCTCGGTCGAGCAGGGCACGCACCGCCTGGTCCGCATCTCCCCCTTCGACAACCAGGGCCGCCGCCAGACGTCCTTCGCGGGTGTCGAGATCCTCCCGGTCGTCGAGCAGTCCGACCACGTCGAGATCGACGAGTCCGAGCTGCGCGTGGACGTCTACCGCGCGTCGGGCCCGGGTGGTCAGGGCGTCAACACGACCGACTCGGCGGTGCGCATCACGCACATCCCGACCGGCATCGTGGTCTCCTGCCAGAACGAGCGCTCCCAGATCCAGAACAAGGCGAGCGCCATGAACGTCCTCCAGGCCAAGCTCCTCGAGCGCCAGCGCCAGGAGGAGCGCGCCAGGATGGACGCCCTCAAGGGCGACGGCGGCAGCTCCTGGGGCAACCAGATGCGCTCGTACGTCCTCCACCCGTACCAGATGGTCAAGGACCTCCGGACGGAGTTCGAGGTCGGCAACCCGCAGTCGGTCCTGGACGGCGAGATCGACGGCTTCCTCGAGGCGGGCATCCGCTGGCGCAAGCAGCAGGAGAAGTAGCGGACCCCGGTCCCCACGCTCTTACGACGCCGGGCCCCTCGTACCTTCGGGTGCGAGGGGCCCGGCGTTCTCGTCACAGAGGCAGATCGTCCGGGAGGACCCGGAACGCCTTGTGACGTCCGAGAGGACGCACGGCGCGGAAGTCCCGACGGTCCAGGGTGAGGATCGCGTCGGTGTCGTAATCGGCGGCGAGTGCCACGTTCACCGCGTCGGCGAGGTCGAGGTCGAGCGTCGCGTAGCGCGCCCGAACGGACTGGGCGGCGCCCAGGTGGGTCTCGGTGATCTCAGGGACGGAGATCCGACCGCGTCGCATCCAGTGCCTGATGTCGTCCACGGCGCTGACTGCCGCCTCGCGCCCGAGTTCGCGGGTGGCGACGTGGTCGATCTCGGCCAGCAGGAGAGGGGACATGATGAGGAGACCTGCGGCCATGATCGCTTCGTTCGCGGCGTGATGCTCGGGGTGGGTGGAGTCGAGGGCGGCGATCAGCCCGGAGGTGTCGGCCACGACGATGATCACGCGGCGGTTCCGGTCTCCCGCTGGACCGCGTCCGCGACCGCGCCACGTACGTCGTCCTTGGAGGGGGTACGGCCCGTACCTTCAAAGGTCCGGGAGAACAGCGGCTCGTCCCAGACGCGGTTGGCCATGGCGGCGAGGTGGATGCCCTGCCGGATGATCTCGGCCTCGCTTATGCCGCGACGCTTGGCCGCTTCCTTGATGATGGCGAGGTCTTCCGGGTCGGCGTAGACGTTGGTTCGCTTCATCGACATGTACCAATGTTAACCCATGTACCAGATAGGTGTATGTAGAGTCACGGACTTTCGGGCGGCTCTTGCGACGCCGAGTCGCCGTGAGGGACGCTCCTCGCCGACGTCTCGCCCGGGTGTCCTTGCGGCGGGAAGGGATTCGCGGGCGCAAGTGGAAAGTTGGCGTTCCTGACGCTTTGTCGACAAGGGAACTGGCGTGGTGGGGCCGGAAGTTCGGCGTTTACGTCACAGTTGCATCCCCGCATGGCAGGCAACTCGTGATCTTTCGGGCATCGCACGCGCAACGACCTTGACGCGTATGCGGAAACTCGGGAGGGTGGCGCTTGGCATGCGTATCTCTGGGGCGTGTGTGAACGGGGGCCGGTCGAGTGTGATCACGCCGCTCCCGATGCCCGTAGCCCCGAGCGCAGCTCCATGACGAGATGAGCTACTGGGGGTAGCAGGCAAATGACGAAGAAGACGCGGGTCCGCGTGGCGCGTATAGCGGCCGGCGCGGTGATCGCCGCCGGTGCGTCGCTGACGGCGGCGGGTGCCGCTCAGGCCGTGGGCGTGTCCTTCGGCGCCGAGATCGAGATCGGCGCCAACGGGCCGGAGGACTGCATCCCCGGGGATGCCTCCTGCGAGACCCCGCCGGTGACTCCGCCGGTGACCACGCCGCCGGTCACGACCCCGCCGGTGACCACGCCGCCGGTCACGACCCCGCCGGTCACGACTCCGCCGGTCACCACGCCGCCGGTGACGACCCCGCCGGTGACCACGCCGCCGGTGACGACCCCGCCGACGGGCAAGCCGACCGACAAGCCCAAGCCCACCGAGCCGGCGCCGGGTGAGACCCCCGCGCCGACCACGCCGGGCGACGGCTCCGACGACTCCAACACCTGCACCGTCGACCTCGACGGCGCCGAGTGCGTCGACAACAACCCGGGCACCAACAACGCCGGCCAGCAGCCGGTCGAGCAGGGCAAGGCCAAGGAGGAGCTGGCCGAGACCGGCGCCGCCGAGACCTCGTTCCTGATCATCGGTGCCGCCACGATGATCGCCGGTGGCATCGGCTTCCGCATGCTCCCGCGTCTCGTGGGTGGCGGGCGTGCCGCCGTCTGAGGCACCTGAGGCATGACGAAAGAGGGCCGGGGGGCGTACCCCCGGCCCTCTCTCGGGTCCGGCTCGTATGCGGAGTGCTACGCGGTCTGCAGCGCTGCGAGCAGCGCCACCATCGCCACCAGGGCGATCACCAGAGTCAGCAGCATCGCCGGGGTCAGACCCGTCGACGGGTTCAGGCGTTCCCGGCTCGCGCGGCAGACAGGGCAGCGGCCCTCTGCGACGGGGGCCGCGCAGTTGGCGCACACCAGTCGGTCGTAGGTCATGCGCTCTCCTCCTCCCGCACGGGGGTCCACACGGGGTTCACACCAAGAACAACGCCCGGCCGTACCCGAGCGTTCCCTCTACCACTGTGCCAGCTCCCGCGCGTTTCGGCGCGCCCCGTCGGATTACACCCGGATCGCAACCGTTGCACCCCGAGGGTCGAAAAGGATAAACCACGCAAGCCGGGACCGCGACTGCGCGGCGCATCCCCGGTCGCGTAAGGTCGCGCACACCTACCCCCGGCCGACCGTGGTGCATCCGTGATCCGATTCGACAATGTGTCCAAGTCCTATCCGAAGCAGAACCGCCCCGCGCTTCGGGATGTCTCCCTGGAGATCGAGAAGGGGGAGTTCGTCTTCCTCGTCGGATCCTCCGGCTCCGGAAAGTCGACCTTCCTCCGGCTGATCCTGCGCGAGGAGCGCTGCAGCCACGGCCAGGTGCACGTCCTCGGCAAGGACCTCGCCCGGCTCTCCAACTGGAAGGTGCCGCAGATGCGGCGCCAGCTCGGAACCGTCTTCCAGGACTTCCGGCTGCTGCCCAACAAGACCGTCGCCGAGAACGTGGCCTTCGCCCAGGAGGTCATCGGCAAGCCGCGTGGAGAGATCCGCAAGGCCGTGCCCCAGGTCCTCGACCTCGTCGGCCTCGGCGGCAAGGAGGACCGCATGCCGGGCGAGCTCTCCGGTGGTGAGCAGCAACGTGTCGCCATCGCACGGGCCTTCGTCAACCGGCCGATGCTGCTGATCGCCGACGAGCCCACCGGCAACCTCGACCCGCAGACCTCCGTCGGCATCATGAAGCTGCTCGACCGCATCAACAGGACAGGGACCACCGTCGTCATGGCGACCCACGACCAGAACATCGTCGACCAGATGCGCAAGCGCGTCATCGAGCTCGAAAAGGGCCGCCTCGTCCGCGACCAGGCGCGCGGCGTCTACGGATACCAGCACTGAGCAGGTAGGGGATAGAACACCATGCGCGCTCAGTTCGTGCTCTCCGAGATCGGCGTCGGCCTCCGGCGCAATCTCACGATGACCTTCGCCGTCATCGTCTCCGTGGCCCTCTCGCTCGCCCTCTTCGGCGGTGCGCTGCTCATGCGCGAGCAGGTCAGCACGATGAAGGACTACTGGTACGACAAGGTCAACGTCTCCATCTTCCTCTGCAACAAGAACGACGCGGCCACCTCTCCCAAGTGCGCCAAGGGTGCGGTGACCGCGCAGCAGAAGGAGCAGATCGAGGCCGATCTGAAGAAGATGGACATCGTCGAGACCGTGCACCACGAGTCGACCGACGAGGCCTACAAGCACTACAAGGAGCAGTACAGCGACACCGCCATCGCCTCGGTCATCACGCCCGACCAGATGCAGGAGTCGTTCCGGGTCAAGCTGGACGACCCGGAGAAGTACAAGGTCGTCGCCACCGCGTTCGCCGGGCGGGACGGTGTGGAGTCCGTCCAGGACCAGCGCAACATCCTGCAGAACCTCTTCGACCTGATGAACGGCATGAACATCGCCGCTCTCGGCGTCATGGGGCTGATGCTGATCATCGCGCTGATGCTGATCGTCAACACCGTGCGCGTCTCCGCCTTCAGCCGACGGCGCGAGACCGGCATCATGCGCCTGGTCGGCGCCTCCAGCTTCTACATCCAGATGCCGTTCATCATGGAGGCCGCCTTCGCGGGTCTCCTCGGCGGCGCCGTCGCCTGCATCATGCTCCTGGTCGGCCGGTACTTCCTGATCGACCACGGCATCGCCCTCGCCGACAAGATGCAGCTCGTCAACTTCATCGGCTGGGACGCCGTCCTCGCCAAGCTGCCTCTCGTCATCGCCATCGGCCTGCTGATGCCCGCCCTGGCCGCCTTCGTGGCGCTGCGCAAGTACCTCAAGGTGTGAGAAGAACCTTCTGAGCACTCCGGGCGCCGTACGGTCAACCACCGTACGGCGCCTTTCGCTTGTCCTAGAGTGCATGGCATGCCGGTCGGCCCCGAGTTCTGTCTCCGGCCCCGCGGAGTCCTCCGTGGGGCCGCTCTGACGCTGGTCTTCGCCGGGGTGCTCGCCACGGCCGCGGTCACCGGCTCCCTGCCCCGGCAGGAGAGCGCCGCCGTGAAGCGCGAACAACCGGCCCCGCCGCGCGACACCGTGGACCGGACCGCCCTCGCCCGCGCCGCCGCCGATGCGATGGCCGACGGCAAGTCGGGCAAGAAGGCCGCCGAGGAGTTCGTCAGCCGCAGCGGCGACCGCTGGGGCGCGGTGTACGACCGGGCGGAGTACGAGGAGTTCGAGCAGGCACTCGACGGCCATTACACCGGCGTCGGACTCTCCGCGCGGAAGGCGGCGCAGGGGCGCATCGAGATCTCCCGGGTCCAGGCCGGCGGCCCCGCCGCGAAGGCCGGGCTACGGGTCGGCGACCGCCTCGTCTCGGTCGACGGGCGTGCCGTCGGCGGACTGTCCGTCTCGGAGGTCGTCTCCCTGCTGCGTGGCGACGGCGTCGCCGGCTCCACCGTCGCCCTCGGCCTCGAGCGCGGACGCTCCGCCTGGACCGAGACCCTGAGCCGGGCCCGGCTCGCCACCGAGGACGTCACCGTGCGCCGCCTCGACGACGGCGCGGTGCTGATCAAGGTGGTCGCCTTCACCAAGGGCGCGGGCCAGCGGGTACGGGAGGCGGTACGGGACGCCCCGGCCGGGGCCGGAGTCCTGCTGGACCTGCGGGGCAACGCCGGCGGCCTGGTCGCCGAGGCGGCCGTCGCCGCCTCCGCCTTCCTCGACGGCGGTCTGGTCGCCACGTACGACATCGACGGTGAGCAGCGCGCCCTGTACGCCCAGAGCGGCGGAGACACCGCCCGGCCCGTGGTCGCGCTGGTCGACGGCGGCACCATGAGCGCCGCCGAGCTGCTCACCGGCGCGCTGCAGGACCGCGGCCGGGCGATCACCGTCGGCTCCCGCACCTTCGGCAAGGGCGCGGTGCAGATGCCGAGCACTCTGCCCGACGGCTCCGTCGCCGAGCTCACCGTCGGCCACTACCGCACCCCCGCCGGGCACGGGGTCGACGGCCAGGGCATCACCCCCGACCTGATCGTCGGAGACTCCACCGGCGAGCGGGCCGAGCAGCGGGCGAGAACGGTATTGAGTGGCCTCGGAGGGGGCTCGTAGTGCGAAAATGGCCGCACTATGGCAAAGGGACTCGTGAACGTGCAGGGCAAGCCTGCCAAGAAGAAGGACCCGGACAAGGGTCCTGAGCGCAAGATCATCGCGCAGAACAAGAAGGCGCGCCACGACTACCACATCATCGACACCTACGAGTGCGGTGTGGTGCTCATGGGCACCGAGGTGAAGTCGCTCCGGATGGGCCGGGCGTCGCTGGTCGACGGCTTCGTGCAGATCGACGGGCACGAGGCGTGGCTGCACAACATCCATGTGCCCGAGTACATGCAGGGCAGCTGGACCAACCACTCGGCGAAGCGGAAGCGCAAGCTGCTCCTGCACCGCGCCGAGATCGACAAGCTGGAGGCGAAGTCCCAGGAGACGGGTCACACGATCGTGCCCCTCGCGCTGTACTTCCTGAAGGGGCGCGTCAAGGTCGAGATCGCGCTCGCCAAGGGCAAGAAGGAGTACGACAAGCGGCAGACGCTCCGCGAGAAGCAGGACACGCGCGAGACGAACCGGGCGATCGCGGCGGCGAAGCGGCGCCAGCGGGCCGCGGCGGTCTAGACAGCGGCGGCTGCCGTCCGGACCCCGTCCGGCCAGGGCCCCTTAATAGCTGGCAACCGTACGCGGTCGTCACGTACCATGGGACCCGCACCTCACAGCGGGTGCATGCTTTGAAAAATCAACATGGGGATGATCGGTTTCGACAGCGGATGTCGAAGCAGGGGAAGCGTGTCGAGGAAGCGGCAATGATCTCGTAAACCATATGTCGCAACCAATAATCGCCAACTCCAAGAGCGATAACTCCCGCTTCGCCCTCGCTGCCTAATTTAGGTAACGAGTAGAAGCCTCTGTGAGGAGCGTCAGCCCGGGGATGGTCCCGACCCGGATCCTGGCGTCATCTAGGGATCTAAACCTCTAGCCCCGGTCACGGGGGCCTGAGGGAAATCAAACAGTGACTGAGCCCGTCGGAGACTTGTCCGCGTGATCTCCGGGGCTGAGAAACTCTTAGCGGACTGCACACGGAGAAGCCCTGGTTCTGCACCGTTGGACGCGGGTTCGATTCCCGCCATCTCCACCGAGCGTCCGAGGGGGCATGCCCCTCCCGGACACCTCATCCCATGTGGGCAAAGGCCCGGCAGTCGTCACGACGACCGCCGGGCCTTTGTCATGCCTTGGTAGCCCCCGACCCGGGTCACCGCGCACAGCGCGAGGGCCACGGCGGCCGCGGCCGTCGGGACCAGGAAGGCGGACGTCGTCGTCGGGCCGTGTTCGGCCGCCCAGCCGCCGGTGGCCGAGCCGGCCGCGATGCCGCCGAGAAGGGCGGTCACCGCGAGGGTCATGCCCTCGTTGAGCCGGCCCGCCGGGGTCAGACGCTGGACCAGGGTCATGCCGGTGACCATCGTCGGGGCGGTCGCCATGCCCGCCACCAGCAGGCCGCCCGCGAGGGCGAGCAGAGAGCCGGTCGACGCCCCCAGGAGCGGCAGCGACATCAGCACGGTCATCGCCGCGAGGCAGGTGTGCAGCCGGACCGAGCGTCCCGCGCGACCGTAGACCAGCCCCGCCGCGCAGGAGCCCGCCGCCTGGAGGGCGAGGACGGGGCCGGCGGCCGGGCCGTCCACGTGCGCGAGCGTCACGACCTCCATCGCACCGAAGACCGCGCCCGTGGCCAGGAAGACCCCGAGCAGCGGCGCCATGCCCGGAGCCCGCAGCAGCGAGCCGGCCGCGGCGGCGGAGCGGGGCGCGACCGGGGGCTCGGTGGCGCGCTGGGCCGCGAAGATAAGGACGCCGCCGAACAGCATCACCGCGCCGATCAGGGTGCCCGCCTCGGGGAACAGGGCCGCGCAGAGGACGGCGGCCAGGACCGGGCCGATCATGAAGCAGAGCTCGTCGACGGCCTGCTCGAAGGCGTTGGCCGTGTGCAGGGCCTTCGGGTCGCCCCGGTGGAGGTGGGCCCAGCGGGCGCGGGACATGCCTCCGGTGTTGGGCGTGGTGGCCGTGGCCGCGTACGCCACGAAGAGGGTCCAGGCGGGCGCCTCGTGGTGCACGCACAGCAGCAGGGCGAGCGAGCCGAGCGCGGCCGCCGCGGTCGCGGGGACCGCGACCCGGGCCTGCCCGTACCGGTCGACGAGCCGGGCCGTCCACGGGGCGACGAGGGCCGTGGCAGCAAGCCCGGTGGCGGTCACCGCGCCCGCCAGGGCGTACGAGCCGTACGACCCCGCGATCATGATCACCGCGCTGACGCCGAACATCCCCATCGGCACGCGCGCGATCAGGTTCCCGAGGGTGAAGGCGCGGGTTCCGGGGGTGGCGAAGAGGCGGAGGTAGGGATTCGAGGGGGCGGTGGTGGTGCGCGGTTCGCGGTAGCGGGGGGCGAGCGTCGGGCCCGCGGGGGTCATCACGAGGTCGTGTTGCGGCATGGAAGAAGCCTCGCGGGAGCGACGGCGAGCGGTCCAACACCTGCTCCGTGGCCATTCACGCGCCTGTGTTGTTAAATGCGGGGTGGCCACTTCGTACGACATCGACCCACGGCTCCTGCGGGCCTTCGCAGCCGTCGCCGACGAGCTGCACTTCACCCGGGCGGCCGCCCGCCTCTACGTCGCCCAGCAGGCGCTCAGCCGCGACATCCGGCGTCTGGAGCGCGAGTTGGGCACGGAACTGTTCGTACGGACCACCCGGCAGGTCTCCCTCACCGCGGACGGCGAGCGGCTCCTGCCGTACGCGCGACGTGTGTTGGCCGCCTGCGACGAACTCGCCGACGCCTTCCGCGCGGCCACCCGGCCCCTGCTCGTCGATCTCAACGGCGTGGGCTTCGCGCACGGCCGGGTCCTGGAGCGGGCGCGTGAACTCGCGCCGGAGCAGGAGTTGATGGCCCGCTATGAGAGCGGGCTGACCGGGGCCGCGGCGCAGATCCTCGCCGGCCGGCTCGATGTCTCCTTCGGGCGGTACGGGGGACTGGAACCGGCCACGCGGGCGCGGCTCGCCTCGCAGTTCGTACGGTACGAGCCGATGGCGGTGCTGCTGCCCGAGGACCACCCGCTGGCGGATCGGGACACCGTCCCGCTGACCGCGCTCGCCGGTGAGAGCGTCTACGCGGGCGCGGGCAACGACCGCACCCTCGAGTGGACCGACCTGGCCGCCCGGCTCTTCGCGGGGCGGGGCATCGCGGTCGCACCGCCGGCACCGATGGTGGTGGGCAAGGAGGAGTTCCGCCGGATCATGGCCAAGCTCCGCACCCCGGCCCTCGCGGTCGTCGACTTCCCTTCGATACCGGGCAGCGTGCTGCGGCCCCTCGTCGACCCCGTGCCGATCTCCCCGGTGAGCCTGGTGTGGCGCAAGGGGCTCCGCCACCCCGGCCTGGACGCGCTGCGCGCGGCGGCGACGGAGATCGGCGGGCGGGAGGGCTGGCTGGAGCGTCCCGAGGGAGCCTGGCTGCCGGAGGGGGAGCCGGGGGTCCCGGCCGCCTGAGCCCGGGCGCCCGGCGGGCCCGGCCTTCGCCCCGTCGCGCGGGAGGCCGAGCCCGGCTTCCGCCCCGGCGCGCGGGGGCGCTCACAGCAGTCCGGCGCGCCGGGTGAGAGCAAGGTTCCGTACGTGTCACTTCCCGCCACCGGTCTGAAACGCGGCGTCTTTAGCCTCGGGTCCACGAGGTCCAGAGCATCTGGACACTCGGGACCCGACACCGTGGAGGTACCTGATGGGCGGCCGGTGGATCGAACGGTGGGAGCCGGAGGACGAGACCTTCTGGCGTGACCAAGGAGAACGGATCGCCCGGCGCAATCTGATCTTCTCCGTGTTCTCCGAGCACATCGGCTTCTCCATCTGGAGCCTGTGGTCGGTCATGGTCCTGTTCATGGGACCGCAGTACGGCATCGACCCGGCGGGGAAGTTCTTCCTCATCGCGACCGCCACCTTCGTCGGCGCGCTCATCCGGATCCCGTACACCTTCGCCGTCGCCCGGTTCGGCGGCCGGAACTGGACCATCGTCAGCGCGCTGCTGCTCCTCCTGCCGACGGGCTTCGCCTACGCGGTGATGGAACCGGGCACCTCGTACAACACCTTCCTCCTGGTGGCAGCGCTCACCGGCGTCGGCGGCGGCAACTTCGCCTCGTCCATGACGAACATCAACGCCTTCTTCCCGCTGCGGAAGAAGGGCTGGGCGCTCGGCCTCAACGCGGGCGGCGGCAACATCGGCGTCCCCGTCGTGCAGCTCGTCGGCCTGCTCGTCATCGGCACCGCCGGTGCCATGCACCCGCGGATCGTCCTCGGCGTCTACATCCCGCTGATCCTGATCGCCGCCGTGTGTTCCGCGCTCTTCATGGACAACCTCGCGCCGGTGAAGAACGACACCGGGGCGGTCAAGGAAGCCGTGGCGGCCAAGCACACCTGGATCATGTCCTTCCTCTACATCGGCACCTTCGGCTCCTTCATCGGCTACAGCTTCGCCTTCGGCCTCGTCCTGCAGACGCAGTTCGGCCGCACCCCGCTCCAGGCGGCCTCGCTCACCTTCATCGGCCCGCTGCTCGGCTCGCTGATCCGGCCCGTCGGAGGCTCGCTCGCCGACAAGTACGGCGGCGCCCGCATCACCCTGGCGAACTTCGCCGGGATGGCCGTGGCGACCGGCGTCGTGATCTACGCCTCCGTCATCGAGTCGCTCTCCGTCTTCCTCGTCGGCTTCATCGTGCTCTTCGTCCTGTCGGGCCTCGGCAACGGCTCCACGTACAAGATGATCCCCGCGATCTTCCTCGCGCAGGGCCACCGCAAGGGGCTGTCCGGCGAGGCGGCGGAGGCGTACGGCCGCAGGCTCTCCGGGGCCTCCATGGGGCTGATCGGCGCGGTGGGCGCGCTCGGCGGGCTCGGTATCAACCTCGCCTTCCGGCAGTCCTTCCAGACGGCCGGCACCGGCACCTCCGCCTTCGTCGCCTTCCTGGTCTTCTACGGCGCCTGCATGGTCGTGACCTGGGCGGTATACCTTCGCCGGCCGGCCGTCGTGCCGGACACGGCCGAGGGCGCGGCAGGTGCCTCGGGCGAGACGTCGCCGCAGCGCGGTTACGCCGAGGTGTGATCCGGAGTGGTCCGTAACGGCCAGGAAATACCGGCGAACCGAGTCTGTCACGCATCCCCGCCAGGCTCGGTCGTCATGTACGAGCAAGAGCAAGGTCCCCTCGCGGGGTTCACCGTCGGAGTCACTGCGGCCCGTCGCGCGGACGAGCTGGGCGCGCTCCTCCGGCGCCGCGGCGCCGCCGTGGTGCACGGCCCCGCGCTGCGGATCGTGCCGCTCGCGGACGACACGGAACTCCTCGCCGCCACCAAGCAGCTCATCGACCACGCCCCGGACGTCGTCGTCGCCACCACGGCGATCGGCTTCCGGGGCTGGGTCGAGGCGGCGGACGGCTGGGGCTACGGCGAGGAGCTCCTTGCCTGCCTGCGGGGCGTGGAACTCCTCGCCCGCGGGCCCAAGGTCAAGGGCGCGGTACGGGCGGCGGGACTCACCGAGTCGTGGTCGCCGTCGTCCGAGTCCATGGCCGAAGTGCTCGACCGTCTGCTCGACGAGGGGGTGGACGGGCGGCGGATCGCGCTCCAGCTGCACGGGGAACCGCTCCCGGGGTTCGTGGAGGCGCTGAAGGCGGGCGGCGCGGAGGTCGTCGGCGTACCGGTCTACCGGTGGATGCCGCCGGAGGACATCGGCCCGCTGGACCGGCTCCTGGACGGGGTGCTGAGCGGGTCCGTGGACGCCGTCACCTTCACCAGCGCGCCGGCCGCCGCCTCGCTGCTGACGCGGGCGGAGGACCGGGGCGTGCTGCCGGAATTCCTCGCTGCACTGCGGAACGAGGTGCTCGCGGTGTGCGTGGGGCCGGTGACGGCGCTGCCGCTCCAGGCGCACGGCATCGACACGCTCCAGCCCGAGCGGTTCCGGCTCGGGCCGCTGGTGCAACTGCTCTGTCAGGAACTGCCCTCCCGGGCCCGCACGCTCCCGGTGGCGGGCCGCCGCATCGAGATCCGGGGTCACGCGGTCCTCGTCGACGGCTGTCTGCGCCCGGTGCCGCCGGCCGGGATGGCGCTGCTCGCCACCCTGGCCCGGCGACCCGGCTGGGTCGTCTCCCGGGCCGACCTGCTGCGCGCCCTGCCGGGGGCGGGCCGCGACGAGCACGCCGTGGAGACGGCGATGGCCCGGCTGCGGACGGCACTCGGGACGCCGAAGCTCATCCAGACCGTGGTCAAGCGGGGGTACCGGCTCGCGCTCGACCCGGTGGCGGAGACCAAGTACGACGAGTAGGGGGTACGGGCTCTCGCCCGGCCCCCGAGACCGTCACCGGCCGCGGCGTACGGACAGCGCCCGCAGCAGGCAGGCGAAGCCCATTGCCGTCAGGACCGCCCGGACGACGTTCCAGGCCACCCACGGGGTCTCGAAGTCCGCGCGGGCCCGTACCGGGTCCGTCGCCGCCGCGAGGGCGTCGTTGAGCGGGACGTTCACCGCCGAGGTGACCACGAAGACGGCCACGTACAGGACCAGCGCCGCGAGCACCCACACCTTCGCCGGTGTGCCCCGCAGCTGCCATGCGGCGACGGCCGTCAGGATCAGCGCCCCGAAGAACGGCGTGAAGAAGACCGGGTTCTGGATCACGTCGTTGATGTTCCGCATCACCTCGACGAAGACCCGGTCGTCGCTGCGCCCCAGCGCCGGCATCACCGAGCAGACGTACGCGAACCACACCCCCGCGATCAGTCCGGTCGCCACCGTCGCCGCGCCCAGCACCGCGCCGGCCGCCGTCCCACCCCTGTTGTTTGTCATGATCTCAGTCAAACGGTCGGCGGCGCCCGGGACCATGGGAAAGCGTCCAGATCCCATGCGCGGGCGTCTCACGGCCGTCCACCGTGACGGAATGATCCCCATCCGCCCCGCCACCCCGGCCCCGCCCTCGCCGCCGCACGCCCTCTAGTCGCGCACCGCGTTCGGGGGCACTCTGGTCGGGCGCCCGACCAGCCCCACGACCGCGAGGTGGTGACAGGGTCATGACCGTACGGTTCGACTCCGGGCGGATCTGCCTGGATCTGGCCGCCCAGGCGCTCCACCGCGCCGACGCGCTCGACGAGTTCCTGCGCAGCACCGAACTCGTCCCGGCCGCCACCCCCCTGAGCGCGCTCGACGCCCACTGGGTCGTACGCTTTCGCGAACTGCGCGACTGTGTCCGTGAACTGGTGGGCGCCCAGCTCGAAGGGCGGCGCGCCGACCCCGCACTGGAACGGCTCAACGAGTTCGCCGCCGCCTCCGCCCCGCCCGCACCCCGCGCCGTCCGCACGGAAGCCGGCGGGCTCGTACGGGCGTTGAGCGACGAACCCGACTGCCGCGCCCTGCTCGCCGCCGTCGCCCGGGACGCCGTCGATCTGCTCACCGACCCGGCCGCCCGCGCCCTGCTCCGACGGTGTGAGGGCGACAACTGCCGCCGCTGCTACCTCGATACGTCGCGAGGACGCCGTCGGCGCTGGTGCTCCAGTGAGACCTGCGGTAACCGCGAGCGAGTTGCCCGGCATCGGGCAGCCCGAAGGGGAATCGTGCCCGTGTGAAAAAATCTTGAGCGACGTTGAGTCGAACCCGTTCCTGCTCCGTACCTCTCGACGACAACAGGGTCTCGACCGGGAGGTTCAGGTGCGCAAGGATGCGGCCGTGGCCGATGACCGTCCGCATCGGGCCCGGCATCGCAGTGAGGTCCCACGCTTTCGACCCGACGTCCCTGACGAGGAGTTGATGCGTGCTCTCTACCGCGAACATGCCGGGCCCTTGCTCGCCTATGTACTACGCCTCGTCGCCGGCGATCGCCAGCGTGCCGAGGACGTCGTGCAGGAGACGCTCATCCGTGCCTGGAAGAACGCCGGCCAGCTCAACAGGGCTACCGGCTCCGTCAGACCTTGGCTGGTGACGGTTGCCCGGCGCATCGTCATCGACGGCCACCGCAGCCGGCAGGCCCGGCCTCAGGAGGTCGATCCGTCACCGCTCGAGGTCCTGCCCGCGGAGGACGAGATCGACAAGGCGCTGTGGCTGATGACGCTCTCTGATGCGCTCGAAGATTTGACGCCCGCCCACCGGGAAGTGTTGGTCGAGACCTACTTCAAGGGGCGTACGGTCAACGAGGCGGCCGAGACCCTCGGCATACCCGCCGGGACCGTGCGTTCCCGGGTGTTCTACGCACTCCGTTCGATGAAGCTCGCGCTGGAGGAGAGGGGGGTATCGGCATGACACCGCCGCACGACGCCGCGGGTGCGTACGTACTCGGCATCCTGGACGACGTCGACGCCGCCGCCTTCGAGGCGCACCTGGTGACCTGCGACCTCTGCACCGCGCACGTGGAGGAGTTCGCCGGGATGGAGCCGATGCTGGCCATGCTGGCGGACGGCGACACCGCCCCCGCCGCCACGGACCCGTACACCGGCCGCCCGTACGCCGCCCCCGACCCTTACTCCGGCCCGGTCGGCTCCATGGGGCCCGTGGGTCGCCCGGCCGACCCGTACGCCGACGCGGCCTTCGACGACTTCGCGCCTCGGCCGCCGGCCCCGCCCGGTCCTCGGCGCGTCCCCTCCGCCGCCGTCTCCCTCGACTCCACGCCCGGGCCCCAGCTCCTCGACCGGCTCATCGACGAGGTGGGCGCCAAGCGTGCCCGTTCGCGCCGCCGCTCCTTCGCCCTCGTCGCGGCCGCCGCCGTCCTCGTCATCGGCGGTCCCGCCGTCGCCGTCGTCGCCACCTCCGGAGGCGGCAAGGAGAACCGGGCGATCGAACCGCACCCCACCAGCCCCGCCGAGGACGCCTTCTTCCACCACATGGAGGAGAAGATCCAGGCCACCGACCCGACGACCAAGGTCAGCGCCACGGTCGGCATGGAGAAGAAGGGCTGGGGCACCCACACCGTCCTGGAGCTCAAGAACGTCAGGGGCCCGCTCAAGTGCCGGCTCGTCGCCGTCTCCAAGAGCGGCGAGGAGGAGGTCGTCACCTCCTGGGCCGTGCCGAAATGGGGATACGGCATCCCCGGAGCCACCCAGGAGAGCGCCAAGAACCCGCTGTACGTGCACGGCGGAGCGGCCATGGAGCGCAACGACATCGACCACTTCGAGGTCAGGACCTTCGACGGCGAACGTCTCGTGGAGGTCGAGGCCTGACATTTCGGCCCCCTGTGGCGTACGCTCGACGGCTGCCCAGTGCACGTCAGAAGGGGGCCTTAGTGGCCGCGCAGGAAGCCGTGGACACCATGGACACGGTCCGGGACCGTGAGATCGGTGTCGAGCAGGAACATCTGGATCAGGTCTACCGCCGCCTCGAGGAGAAGATCCGCGAGGCGGAGTTCCTGATGCACGACGCCGCCAAGCGCGGCCAGGTCGGCACGCCCGGCGCGCTCGCCGAGCGCGACGCCCAGGTCTTCCGGGCCGGTGTCCACCTCAACCGGCTCAACAACGAGTTCGAGGACTTCCTCTTCGGCCGGATCGACCTGCTCCACGGCAAGGACGGCAAGAAGGGCCCCGACGGTGCGTACACCTCCGTCGAGCCCGCCGAGGACGCCGTGCGGCCCGACAACACGGCCGACATCGGCGAGACCCTCCACATCGGCCGGATCGGCGTCCTCGACTCCGACTACGCGCCGCTCGTCATCGACTGGCGCGCCCCCGCGGCCGCGCCCTTCTACCGCTCCACGCCGGTCGACCCCGGCCGGGTGGTGCGCCGCCGGGTCATCCGCTCCAAGGGCCGCAAGGTCCTTGGCGTCGAGGACGACCTGATGCGCCCCGAGCTGAAGGCGACCCTCGCCGGGCGTGAGCTGCCGGTGATCGGCGACGGCGCCCTGATGGCCGCGCTCGGTCAGGCACGCAGCCACACGATGCGCGACATCGTCTCCTCCATCCAGGCCGAGCAGGACCTGGTCATCCGCGCGCCCGCCGCCTCCGTCACGTACGTCGAGGGCGGCCCGGGCACCGGCAAGACGGCGGTCGCCCTGCACCGTGCGGCCTATCTGCTCTACCAGGACCGGCGGCGGTACGCGGGCGGCATCCTGATCGTCTCCCCGACCCCGCTGCTCGTCTCCTACACCGAGGGCGTCCTGCCCTCGCTCGGCGAGGAGGGCCAGGTCGCCATCCGCGCCCTCGGATCGCTGGTGGACGGGGTGGAGGCCACCACGTACGACGAGCCGGCCGTGGCCCGCGTCAAGGGCTCCTCCCGGATGCTCGCCGTCCTGCGCAAGGCGGCCCGCGGGGCGCTGGAGACCCCGGCGCCCAAGCCGGCCCAGGGCGACGACCAGCTCTCCTTCGGAGAGGAAGAGACCCCGCCGGCCCCCGTCGGCACCCCTACGCGCCTGCGGGTCGTCGCCTTCGGCCGCCGGCTGGAGCTGGAGGCCGACGAGCTCCAGCGCATCCGGCACAACGTGCTCGGCGGCTCCGCACCCGTCAACCTGCTGCGTCCGCGCGCCCGCCGGCTGCTGCTCGACGCGCTGTACGCCAAGTCCGGCGCCGCAGGGCGGCACAGCGATCCCGAGCTCGCCGCCGAGCTGCGTTCCTCCTTCGACGAGGACGTCTCCACCGAGGACTCCTTCCTCTCCTTCCTCGACGCCTGGTGGCCCGAGCTCACGCCCCGCCAGGTCCTCGACGCGATGGCCGACGAGAAGCGTCTCGGCCGCTGGGCCCGGCGCATCCTCAACCCGGGCGAGGTCCGCCGGGTCGCCCGCTCCCTGCGCCGTGACGGGCTCTCGGTGCACGACGTGGCGCTCCTCGACGAGCTCCACACCCTCCTCGGCGCCCCGGCCCGGCCCCGCAAGAAGCGGGAGTACGACCCGCTGGACCAGCTGACGGGCCTGGAGGAGCTGATGCCCGTACGGGAGGAGACGCAGCGCGAGCGGGCCGAACGGCTGGCGGCCGAGCGCACCGAGTACGCGCACGTCATCGTCGACGAGGCCCAGGACCTCACGCCCATGCAGTGGCGGATGGTCGGGCGCCGCGGCCGGCACGCGACCTGGACGGTCGTGGGCGACCCGGCGCAGTCGTCCTGGTCGACCCCGGACGAGGCCGCCGAGGCCCGGGACGAGGCGCTCGGCAGCCGCCCCCGTCGCCGCTTCGAGCTGACCGTGAACTACCGCAACCCCGCCGAGATCGCCGAGCTGGCCGCCAAGGTGCTCGCCCTCGCCATGCCCGGCAGCACCTCCCCGCGCGCGGTCCGGTCGACCGGCGTGGAGCCGCGCTTCGTCGCGCTGGAGGACAAGAGCGATCTGGCCGAAACCGTACGGGCGGAAGCGCGCCGTCTCCTCGAACGGGTGGACGGAACCGTCGGTGTCGTGGTCGCCATGAACCGGCGCGAGCAGGCCGCCCGCTGGCTGGCCGAGCTCGGCGACCGGGTGGTGGCGCTGGGCTCCCTGGAGGCCAAGGGCCTGGAGTACGACGCCACGGTGGTGGTCTCCCCCGCGGAGATCGCGGACGAGTCCCCGGCCGGGCTGCGGGTGCTGTACGTGGCCCTGACCCGGGCCACCCAGCAGCTGACGGTGGTCTCGGGCGCCCGGGACGTACCGGACGCGGACGGGGTCCCCGACCTGCTCAGGGACTGATTTCCGGTCAACATGCGTCGCAGGAATCACTTACCAGAGTGGTTTGTTAGCCTGTCTATGGCACCGGCTCGATCCAAGCCCCCGGGCCCAACCTTCGTCCCTCAGAGGGACCACTTGCCGCGAGGCGAGCATGGCGGGTCGGTGCCACTTAGTGCATAGCTACGAAGTTGAGGTCCCTGTCACCCCTGGTGACGGGGACCTCTTCTGTTTCCCCGCAGGTTCTCGTATGGTGGAAACTACTTTCCGAAAACAAAATGACCGCATTACCTGCTACCGGCTGGTAGGTGCGACGATCGGAGGGCGCCGCCGGGCAACCAGCCGGGGCGGCGTAGCAACGAAGCTCAGGGAAAGCAGAGGAACTCGGCCATGGCAACGGCGCCCAGCGTCTCGTACTCGATGACGGTCAGGCTGGAGGTTCCCGCCAGCGGAACCGCGGTCTCCCAGCTCACCACGGCGGTGGAGTCCCACGGCGGTTCAGTCACCGGCCTCGACGTGACCGCCTCCGGCCACGAGAAGCTGCGGATCGACGTCACCATCGCCGCGACCTCGACCGCGCACGCCGACGAGATCGTCGAGCAGCTGCGCACCATCGAGGGTGTCGTCCTCGGCAAGGTCTCCGACCGTACGTTCCTGATGCACCTCGGCGGCAAGATCGAGATGGCGTCCAAGCACCCCATCCGCAACCGTGACGACCTCTCCATGATCTACACCCCGGGCGTGGCCCGGGTGTGCATGGCGATCGCCGAGAACCCCGAGGACGCCCGCCGCCTCACCATCAAGCGCAACTCCGTCGCAGTCGTGACGGACGGCTCCGCCGTCCTCGGTCTCGGCAACATCGGCCCCAAGGCCGCCCTGCCCGTCATGGAGGGCAAGGCGGCCCTCTTCAAGCGCTTCGCGGGCATCGACGCCTGGCCGATCTGCCTGGACACCCAGGACACCGACGCCATCGTCGAGATCGTCAAGGCGATCGCCCCCGGCTTCGCCGGCATCAACCTCGAGGACATCTCCGCCCCTCGCTGCTTCGAGATCGAGGCCCGCCTGCGCGAGGCCCTCGACATCCCCGTCTTCCACGACGACCAGCACGGCACCGCGATCGTCGTGCTCGCCGCCCTCACCAACGCACTTCGCGTGGTGGGCAAGGGAATCGGGGACGTACGGGTCGTCATGTCCGGCGCCGGCGCGGCCGGTACGGCCATCCTCAAACTGCTCATCGCGGCGGGTGTGAAGCACGCCGTCGTCGCCGACATCCACGGTGTCGTGCACGCCGGACGCGAGGATCTCGTCGAGGCCGCGAAGGACTCGCCGCTGCGCTGGATCGCCGACAACACCAACCCCGAGGGCGTCACCGGCACCCTCAAGCAGGCCGTCGTCGGCGCGGACGTCTTCATCGGTGTCTCGGCCCCGAACCTGCTCGGCGCGGACGACGTCGCCGCCATGGCGAAGGACTCCATCGTGTTCGCGCTCGCGAACCCGGACCCCGAGGTCGACCCCGCAATCGCCCGTCAGACGGCGGCGGTTGTGGCCACCGGCCGCTCGGACTTCCCGAACCAGATCAACAACGTGCTGGTCTTCCCCGGTGTCTTCCGCGGCCTGCTGGACGCTCAGTCCCGCACCGTCAACACGGAGATGATGCTGGCGGCCGCCTCGGCCCTCGCCGATGTCGTCACCGAGGACGAGCTCAACCCGAACTACATCATCCCGTCCGTCTTCAACGACAAGGTCGCGGGCGCCGTGGCGGGCGCCGTCCGCACCGCCGCCAAGGCGGCGGGCGCCGGAGCTGGCAACGGGACGAACGGGCTCTGACGGAGCTCTGGAGAGCCTCTGAAGGGGCTCCTCAGGGGCAGGCGTGGGGCTGTGACGGGCCCCACGCAGGCCGCCGAAACGGCGCGTCGCGAGTCGCGGCGCCGTAAACCCGCCTTTAGGGTGGCTGTTCGGCTCCAAAGAGTTTCGGCGGAGTCGACGGAACGTCACCACGCCGGAGGCCGTGGCGCTTTTCGTGTGACCCCAGAGGGTGCCGGATTGGCGTTCCCGCCGCTGGTGGGGGCAGGATGCCTATTCGGGCGCGAGGGTCTGTCAGCAGACCCGGGTCCGGGGACTGTCCGAGGGCCCTGGCAGCATCGGCTTCGATCTCACGCCTCACAGGCAAGAAGAACACGGGAGTAACAACATGAACCGCAGTGAGCTGGTGGCCGCCCTGGCCGACCGTGCCGAGGTGACCCGCAAGGACGCCGACGCCGTGCTGGCCGCTCTCGCCGAGACCGTCGGCGAGGTCGTCGCCAAGGGCGACGAGAAGGTCACCATCCCCGGCTTCCTGACCTTCGAGCGCACCCACCGTGCCGCTCGCACCGCTCGTAACCCGCAGACCGGCGACCCGATCAACATCCCGGCCGGCTACAGCGTGAAGGTCTCCGCGGGCTCGAAGCTCAAGGAAGCCGCCAAGGGCAAGTAAGGCAGCCTGTAGGCAGTAGAAAGGGCGGCCACCCTGTCAGGGGGTGGCCGCCCTCTCGTCTGCCTCTGTACGGGCCCTGGGAGGCGTCTGCCTCCGTACGGGCCCTCGGCGGCTCGCTACGCTCGCTACACGAGCGCGCTGCCCGGGAGCTCGACCTTGGCGCCCAGCTCGACGAGCTTCTCCATGAAGTTCTCGTAGCCGCGGTTGATCAGGTCGATGCCGTGGACGCGGGAGGTCCCCTGCGCCGCCAGGGCCGCGATCAGGTACGAGAAGCCGCCCCGGAGGTCCGGGATGACCAGGTCGGCGCCCTGGAGCTTCGTGGGGCCGGACACGACCGCCGAGTGGAGGAAGTTCCGCTGGCCGAAGCGGCAGTCCGAGCCACCCAGGCACTCGCGGTACAGCTGGATGTGCGCACCCATCTGGTTCAGCGCGGAGGTGAAGCCGAGCCGGGACTCGTACACCGTCTCGTGGACGATGGAGAGGCCCGCCGCCTGCGTCAGGGCCACCACCAGCGGCTGCTGCCAGTCGGTCTGGAAACCGGGGTGCACGTCCGTCTCCAGGGCGATCGCGTTGAGCGAGCCGCCCGGGTGCCAGAAGCGGATGCCCTCGTCGTCGATCTCGAAGGCGCCACCCACCTTCCGGTAGGTGTTGAGGAAGGTCATCATCGAGCGCTGCTGGGCGCCGCGGACGTAGATGTTGCCCTCGGTCGCCAGCGCCGCCGACGCCCAGGAGGCCGCCTCCAGGCGGTCCGGGAGCGCGCGGTGCGTGTAGCCGTCGAGCTTGTCGACACCGGTGATGCGGATGGTGCGGTCGGTGTCCATGGAGATGATCGCGCCCATTTTCTGCAGGACGCAGATCAGGTCCTCGATCTCCGGCTCCACGGCGGCGTTGGAGAGCTCGGTGACACCTTCCGCGAGCACGGCCGTGAGCAGCACCTGCTCGGTCGAGCCGACCGAGGGGTACGGGAGGCGGATCTTGGTGCCGCGCAGACGCTGCGGGGCCTCCAGGTACTGGCCGTCCGCCCGCTTCTCGATCGTCGCGCCGAACTGGCGCAGCACGTCGAAGTGGAAGTCGATCGGCCGGCCGCCGATGTCGCAGCCGCCCAGACCCGGGATGAAGGCGTGGCCGAGGCGGTGCAGCAGCGGGCCGCAGAAGAGGATCGGGATCCGCGACGAACCGGCGTGGGCATCGATGTCGGCCACGTTGGCGGACTCGACGTGCGTCGGGTCGAGGACCAGCTCGCCCGGCTCCTCGCCGGGGCGGACGGTCACTCCGTGCAGCTGGAGCAGGCCGCGGACCACCCGGACGTCACGGATGTCGGGCACGTTGCGCAGCCGGCTCGGCCCGCTGCCGAGGAGGGCGGCGACCATCGCCTTGGGCACGAGGTTCTTCGCGCCGCGGACACGGATCTCGCCCTCCAGCGGGGTTCCGCCGTGGACAAGCAGTACATCGTCTGTGCCGGTCATGAATCTCGCGTTCCGGAGAGGTCGGGCAGGGGGCCAGGGAAAAGGGTAAGGGGCGGGAGCACCCCTCTTGGAAGCTTCGGGGGGCCTGTCAGATGTAATGAATTCGGCACAACACCCTCCGTTCATCCGATCTTGCGGAGCGTCACCGTCCACTTGTGTCCTCTCCTGCCCAGAGGTCCCGCGTTCATCCCACCCCTGAACTGCGTCGGCCTCCCGTGTGCGCCGGACGACCCCCGTAATCGCCGAAGATGCGGGATCATGTGTCGCATGACCGAGGTGTCCTCGCTCACAGGACGGCTGCTCGTCGCCACCCCCGCCCTGGCCGACCCGAATTTCGACCGCGCGGTGGTGCTGCTCCTCGACCACGACGACGAGGGCTCGCTCGGCGTGGTCCTCAACCGGCCGACCCCCGTGACGGTCGGCGACATCCTCGCGCCCTGGGCCGACCTCGCCGGCGAGCCGGGCGTGGTGTTCCAGGGCGGCCCGGTCTCCCTGGACGCGGCGCTCGGGGTCGCGGTGATCCCCGGCGACGAGGGCCCGCTGGGCTGGCGGCGGGTGTACGGCGCGATCGGCCTGGTCGACCTGGAGACCCCGCCGGAGCTCCTCGGCCCCGCCCTGGGGTCCCTGCGGATCTTCGCCGGCTACGCGGGCTGGGGCCCCGGCCAACTGGAGACGGAGCTCGGCGAGGGCGCCTGGTACGTGGTGGAGTCCGAACCGGGCGACGTGTCCTCGCCGCGCCCGGAAACCCTGTGGCGGGAGGTGCTGCGACGCCAGCGGAGCGACCTCGCGATGGTGGCGACGTACCCGGACGACCCTTCGCTCAACTGACCCGTCCGGTCTTCAGTACCCTTGGCCTCATGAGCACTCTCGAGCCCGAGCGCGGGGCAGGTACGGGAACCCTCGTGGAGCCGACGCCGCAGGTGTCCCACGGTGACGGCGACCACGAGCGCTACGCCCACTACGTCCAGAAGGACAAGATCATGGCGAGTGCCCTCGACGGCACTCCCGTGGTGGCACTGTGCGGCAAGGTCTGGGTACCGGGGCGCGACCCCAAGAAGTACCCCGTCTGCCCGATGTGCAAGGAGATCTACGAGTCCATGGGTCCCGGCGGGGACAAGGACAAGGGCGGCAAGGGCGGCGACAAGAAGTAGCTCGACCCCTGCCACGGGGACGGCCCCCGGTGTGCGTACTTCGGTACGCGCGCCGGGGGCCGTTTCGCGTTGCACGGGGTGCTTCCGCCGGTCACAGAGTGGTTGAGACCACTTGTCGGAGAGTTGGTCCGGCCCTAACCTCTCGCGTGTTGTGCAGCACGAAACGCCCGTTGCGTATGCTGCAACGCCGATTGGTGGGAGCCCCCGTATGAAGCTTTCTGCCCGTATCGCCACCCCGGTCACCGCACTTGTGCTCGCCGGCCTCACCGCCACCGCCTGCGCCCCGCAGACCTCCGACCGCAAGGCCGCGACGGACGAGAAGAGCGGCACCCTGCGCGTCTGGCTCTTCCAGGAGGTCAACAACGCGCCCAAGAAGCAGGTCGTCGACGCGGCCGTCGCCGCCTTCGAAGCGCAGCACAAGGGAGCGAAGGTCGAGGTCGAGTACATCCCCGTCGACACCCGCGCCCAGCGCATCAAGGCCGCCTTCAACGACCCGAAGTCCGCCCCCGACCTCGTCGAGTACGGCAACACCGACACCGCCGGCTATGTGAAGGACGGCGGACTGGCCGACATCAGCGCCGAGTTCGGGGCATGGGCCGACGCCAAGGACGCCGACCCCACCGCCACGTCCTCCGTCACCGTGGACGGCAAGATCTACGGAGCCCCGCTCTTCGTCGGCGTACGCGCCCTCTACTACCGCACCGACGTCTTCAAGGACCTCGGCCTCTCCGCGCCCAAGACGCAGGACGAGCTCATCTCCACGGCCAAGAAGATCCACAAGGCGAAGCCGGAGCTCTACGGCATCGCCGTCGGAGGCGCGTACACCTACGGCGCGATGCCGTTCATCTGGGCCAACGGCGGCGAACTCGCCACGCGGGAAGGCGCGTCGTACAAGGCCGCCATCAACAGCGAGGCCGCGCGCAAGGGCATCGCCTCCTACACCTCCCTCTTCGGCGACGACAACTGCCCGGCCGCCAAGTGCGCGCAGATGGGCGGCAACGCGACCGTCACCGCCTTCGCCTCCGGCAAGGCGGCGATGGCGATCGGCGGCGACTTCAGCCACGCGGCGGTCGAGGCGGGCACGGTGAAAGGCCGGTACGCCGTCGTCCCGCTGCCCGGGGTGACGGCCGGCTCGATCGCACCGGCCTTCGCGGGCGGCAACAACCTCGGCGTGATGAAGAGCAGTTCGCACCGCACCCTCGCCGTCGAGCTGATGAAGTCCCTGGCCGGCAAGGAGACACAGGGCAAGCTCTTCGACGCGATGGGCTTCCTGCCGACCTACACCGACGTCCGGGCGCAGGCGGCGCGGAAGGAGCCCTTCGTGAAGCCCTTCATCGACTCCCTCGGCGCCGGCGCCAAGTTCGTCCCCGCCTCCCCGGGCTGGGGCAAGATCGACTCCTCCCTGGTGCTGCCGACGATGTTCCAGGAGATCGTCAGCGGCCGGAAGGACGTGAAGGCCGCCTCGGACGACGCCGCCAGGAAGATGGACGAGGCCTTCGCGGCCGCGGGCCGATGACGATGACCGGTCCGAACGGTACGAAGACGGCCGGGGCGGCCACCGCCCCCGGCCGGGTCCCCGGCGCCCGCAAGGGCAGCGACGGTCCGGCCGCACGCCCGCGGAGGGGCACCGACGGTCCGGGCGCGCGCCCCCGGGGCCGGCACCCGGGATGGACGCCCTGGCTCTATCTCCTGCCCGCGCTCGTGGTCCTGGGCGGGCTCCTCCTCTACCCCATCTACCAGCTCGGGCTCATCTCCTTCCTGGAGTACACCCAGGCCCAGGTCAGCGGCGGCGAACCGACCTCCTTCCAGGGCCTCGGCAACTACACCGCCCTCTTCTCCGACCCGCAGTTCTGGCAGGTCCTCCTCGCCACGGTCCTGTTCGCCGCCGCCTGCGTCGTCACCACCCTCGCGGTGGGCTGCGCGCTCGCGGTCCTGCTGACCCGCGTATGGGCCGTGCCCCGCCTCGCGCTGATGCTCGCCGCGCTCGGCGCCTGGGCCACGCCCGCCGTCACCGGCTCGACCGTCTGGGTCTTCCTCTTCGACCCCGACTTCGGCCCCGTGAACCGGCTGCTCGGCCTGGGCGACTTCTCGTGGACGTACGGGCGCCTCAGCGCCTTCGCGCTGGTCCTCTTCGAGGTCGTCTGGTGCTCGTTCCCGTTCGTGATGGTGACGGTGTACGCGGGCATCAAGGCCATCCCGTCCGAGGTCCTGGAGGCCGCGGCGCTCGACGGCGCCTCGCAGTGGCGGATCTGGCGCTCGGTCACGGCGCCGATGCTGCGGCCCATCCTGGTCGTCGTCACGATCCAGTCGATCATCTGGGACTTCAAGGTCTTCACCCAGATCTACGTGATGACGAACGGCGGCGGCATCGCCGGCCAGAACCTCGTTCTCAACGTGTACGCCTACCAGAAGGCGTTCGCCTCGTCCGAGTACAGCCTCGGCTCGGCGATCGGCGTCGTCATGCTGCTGATCCTGCTGGCGGTCACGCTGGTGTACCTCCGACTGCTGCGCCGTCAGGGAGAAGAACTGTGAGCGACGGAAGTGTGAGCGCCGGGACCGTGGGCGCCGGACGTTCGGGCGTCGGAAGTGGGAGCGCCGGAGGTTTGGGCGTCGGAAGTGGGAGCGCCGGGGGTGTGAGCGTCGGACGTGTAGGCATCGGACGGGCGGGCGCCGGACGTGTGGGCGTTGGAAGTGTGGGCGCGTTCCGCATACGACGGCCGGGGCGGCTCGCCGCCGAGGCGGCCGCCCTCCTCGTCGCGGCCGTCGTCGCCTTCCCGCTGTACTGGATGGTCCTCTCCGCCTTCAAACCGGCCGGCGAGATCCAGTCGACCGACCCGCGACCGTGGACGCTGTCCCCGTCCCTCGACTCCTTCCGGCGCGTCTTCGAGCAGCAGGAGTTCGGCCGGTACTTCCTCAACTCGCTGCTCGTGGCCGGCACGGTCGTCCTCGCCTCCGCGCTGATCGCGTTCCTGGCGGCGACGGCGGTGACCCGGTTCCGCTTCCGCTTCCGGACCACGCTGCTCATCATGTTCCTGGTCGCCCAGATGGTGCCGATCGAGGCGCTGACCATCCCGCTCTTCTTCCTGATGCGGGACTTCGGCCAGCTCAACACGCTGGGCTCGCTGATCCTGCCGCACATCGCCTTCTCGCTCCCGTTCGCGATCTGGATGCTGCGCGGCTTCGTGAAGGCGGTCCCGGAGGCGCTGGAGGAGCAGGCCCAGATCGACGGCGCGAGCCGTACGCGATTCCTGTGGCAGATCCTCTTCCCGCTGGTCTTCCCGGGGCTGGTGGCGACGAGCGTCTTCTCCTTCATCTCGACCTGGAACGACTTCCTCTTCGCCAAGTCCTTCCTCATCAGCGACACCTCGCAGTCCACCCTTCCGATGGCGCTGCTGGTCTTCTTCAAACCGGACGAGAACGACTGGGGCGGGATCATGGCCGGGTCGACCGTGATGACGCTCCCGGTGCTCGTCTTCTTCGTCCTCGTACAGCGCCGCCTGGTCTCGGGACTGGGCGGGGCGGTGAAGGATTGACGGAGCGCCGCCCCACGCCCTCGGGCCGCGCGCCCCGTGCCCCGCGACATCCGCTTCCGAAAGGCCGATGCCATGCATGGCGACCACGTCCACCACGACGACCGCGGCCGTGACGACGACCGCGGCCGTGACGACCACGACGGCCGTGACGACCTCGGCGGCCGTGACGACCACGCCGATCAGCACGAGCCGCTGATTCCCGCACCCGGCAGGGTCGAGACGCGCGGGGCCGCTCCCGACCGCCTCTCGCTGGACGAGCACACCACCGTCGACGCGGGCCCCGGCACCGAGGGCGTGGCGCGCTGGCTGCGGGGGGCGCTCGGCGCCGCCACCGCGCTCCCGTTCGCGCCGGGCGGCGGCGGTCCGCGCGGGATCCGGCTGCGTGTCAGCTCCGAGGTCGAGGAGGCGTACGGCCCGGAGGGATACCGCCTCTCGACCGACGGCTCCGTCGACGCCGACGTCGCCGTTCTCGTGGAGGGCGGTAGCGCGGCAGGCGTCTTCTGGGGCCTCCAGACGCTCCGTCAGCTGCTCGGCCCGGACGCGTACCGCAAGGCACCCGTGGCGCACGGGCGACACGCCTGGGACCTTCCCCGCCTCACCGTCACCGACAGCCCCCGCTTCCGCTGGCGCGGGCTCATGCTCGATGTCTCGCGGCACTTCATGCCCAAGGACGACGTCCTGCGCCAGCTCGACCTCCTCGCCGCCCACAAGCTCAACGTCTTCCACTTCCACCTCACCGACGACCAGGGCTGGCGCATCGAGATCAAGCGCCACCCCCGGCTCACCGAGATCGGCGCCTGGCGGGCGCGCACGAAGGGGGGGCACCGGGCGTCGCCGCTGTGGAACGAGACCCCGCACGGCGGCTTCTACACACAGGACGACATCCGCGAGATCGTCGCCTACGCCGCCGAGCGGCACATCACCGTCGTCCCGGAGATCGACATCCCGGGTCACTCGCAGGCGGCCATCGCCGCGTACCCCGAACTCGGCAACACGGATGTCGTCGACACGACCGCCCTCACCGTCTGGGACACCTGGGGCGTCAACCCGAACGTCCTCGCCCCCGCGGACGCCACCCTCCGCTTCTACGAGGGCGTCTTCGAGGAGGTCCTCGACCTCTTCCCGTCCACCTTCGTGCACGTCGGCGGCGACGAGTGCCCCAAGGACCAGTGGCAGAAGTCCCCGACGGCCCAGGGCCGTATCCGGGAGCTGGGTCTCGCCGACGAGAACGAGCTGCAGTCCTGGTTCATCCGCCACTTCGACCGCTGGCTCGCCGACCGCGGACGCCGGCTCATCGGCTGGGACGAGATCCTGGAGGGCGGCCTCGCGCCCGGCGCCGCCGTCTCCTCCTGGCGCGGATACGCGGGCGGGATCACCGCGGCCGAGGCCGGCCACGACGTCGTCATGTGCCCCGAGCAGCAGGTGTATCTGGACCACCGTCAGGCGCCGGGCGAGGACGAGCCGATGCCCATCGGCTACGTACGGACCCTGGAGGACGTCTACCGCTTCGAACCCGTACCGCCGGGCCTGAGCCCCGAGGCCGCCGCCCACGTCCTCGGAACCCAGGCCAACGTCTGGACCGAGGTCATGGAGAACCGCGATCGGGTCGACTACCAGGTCTTCCCGCGCCTCGCCGCCTTCGCGGAGGTCGCCTGGTCGGCCCTTCCCGCGCCCGCGGAACGGGACTTCGCGGACTTCGAGCGACGGATGGCCGCCCACTACCGGCGCCTCGACGCCCTCGGCGTCGGCTACCGGCCGCCGACCGGCCCGCTGCCGTGGCAGCAGCGCCCCGGGGTCCTGGGACGCCCCATCGAGGGGGCGCCCCCGAACGTGTGAGGTACCTCGCGTCCCCGTGTCACCCAAGAGCGGCAAAACGGAAGTTACCGTGCCCGGTGGGACGTCCTGGACGGAACCGTCCTTCGCGGACCCTCGCGTCGGACGGCTCGGAAGATGTGCCAGAGTTGCCACGTCCGGGCTGTGAGCACGTACGGTACGGCCACACAGGCGTCACAGCCGGGGACAGTCGGGGACCGCCGGGGACACCGGGAAGGGGCAGCGGGTTGACCACGCACGCACCACAGACGGCGCAGTCCGTGACGCTGCCCGCCTCGCTCGACGAGGCCGTGGCGGCGCTCACCGCCATGCCCGCCGCCGTGCCCGTCGCGGGCGGCACCGACCTGATGGCCGCCGTCAACAAGGGCCAGCTCCGGCCCTCCGCGCTCGTCGGTCTCGGCCGGATCAACGAGATCCGCGGCTGGCAGTACCAGGACGGCCACGCGCTCCTTGGCGCCGGCCTCACGCACTCCCGGATGGGCCGCCCCGACTTCGCGGCCCTCATCCCCGCCCTCGCCGCCGCCTCCCGTGCTGCCGGACCGCCCCAGATCCGCAACGCGGGCACGCTCGGCGGCAACATCGTCACCGCGGCGCCCACGGGCGACTCCCTGCCCGTCCTGGCCGCCCTGGAGGCCGACCTGGTCGTCATGGGCCCGCTCGGTACGCGCGAGATCCCCGTCTCCCACCTGCTCGCGGGCCGCGACCTGCTGGCCCCCGCCGAGCTGGTCGCGTTCGTCCGCGTCCCCCTGCTGCACGCCCCGCAGGTCTTCCTCAAGGCCACCGGCCGGACGGGCCCGGCCCGCGCCACGGCCTCCGTCGCCGTGGTCCTCGACCCGGCCAGACGCGGGGTGCGCTGCGCGGTGGGCGCGATCGCGCCGATGCCGCTGCGCCCGCTGGAGGCGGAGCACTGGATCGCCTCGCTGGTGGACTGGGACGGCGAGCGGGGCCTCGCGCCGGAGGCGCTGACGGCGTTCGGCGAGTACGTGGCCGCCGCCTGCATCCCGGACCCGCCGGGCGACGAGCAGCTGCCGCCGGCGGTACTGCACCTGCGGCGCACGGTCGCCGCGCTGGCCCGACGTGCACTGGGGAGGGCGCTGTCGTGAGCAACGAAGACCATGGCCACGGGCAGGGGGGCGGCTGGGAGCCGATCCCGCAGAGCGAGGGGTACGACGGCGATGCCACCGCCTTCGTACAGCTGCCGCCCGAGTTCATGCTGGACGGCGTCCCGCTGGAGGCGCCCGGCCACGGCTACGTACCGCCGATGATCACTCCGCTCGTCCCGCTGACGCCCGCGGCGGCGACGGATCCGGCGGCGACCGGTTCGTGGGTGGTGCAGGTGCCGCAGGCGGCGGAGGCGATCGAGCCGGCGTCGCAGCCGCGGCCCGAGCAGGAGCCGGAGTTCCTGGGGGAGCCCGAGTTCCTGGGGGAGTCCGAGTTCGTGGCGGAGCCCGAGTTTGTGGCGGAGCCCGATCCGCATGCGACGGGTCAGTGGAGCTTCGAGGCGGCGTCGGAGACCGGCCAGTGGAAGATTCCGGTCGCTTCGGACTCGTCGGACGAATCGGGCGAGTTCACGACGTCGATGCTGGCGCAGTACGCGAGCAGCGCACCGGCGACGCTGCCGGGCGGCGCGCCGGCGCCGTGGGCGGTTCAGGAGCCGGAGGCGGTGGATGCGGTCTCTGAGGCTTCTGAGGCCACCGAGGCCGCTGAGGCCCCTGGGGATCCTTCCCAGCACCTGCCGACCCCCGAGGAGGCTGCTGAGGGCGCCCACGAGGCCGCTGCGGAGGCCACCCCGCCGGCGCTCTCCACGGGCAACAGCGCGGACAGCGACGAGCACCCCCACACCTCGTACGTCCTTCGTGTGAACGGCGCCGACCGCCCCGTCACGGACTCCTGGATCGGCGAGTCGCTGCTCTACGTGCTGCGCGAGCGGCTCGGCCTGGCCGGCGCCAAGGACGGCTGCTCGCAGGGCGAGTGCGGCGCGTGCAACGTCCAGGTCGACGGTCGGCTCGTCGCCTCCTGCCTGGTGCCCGCGGCGACCGCCGCCGGGAGCGAGGTGCGTACGGTCGAGGGGCTCGCGACCGACGGCGAACCCTCGGACGTGCAGCGCGCCCTCGCCCGCTGCGGAGCCGTCCAGTGCGGCTTCTGCGTCCCGGGCATGGCCATGACCGTGCACGACCTGCTCGAGGGCAACCACGCCCCGACCGAGCTGGAGACCCGCCAGGCGCTCTGCGGCAACCTGTGCCGTTGCTCGGGCTACCGGGGCGTCCTCGACGCCGTCCGGGAGGTCGTCGCCGAGCGCGCGGCGAGCGCGGCCGCGGACCACGCCGACGAAGCGCGCATCCCGCACCAGATCCCCCACCCGCACGACGGAGGCATGGCGTGAGCAGCGACGCGACCACCGCCACCCCCACCCCCACGGCGCTCGACGCCGTCGAGCAGGAGCCGGTCGCCCACGGCCTGGGCACGTCGCTCCCGCCGGCCGACACACGGGCCAAGACCGAGGGCACGTTCCCGTACGCCTCCGACCTGTGGGCCGAGGGCCTGCTGTGGGCCGCGATCCTGCGCTCGCCGCACCCGCACGCCCGGATCCTCTCCATCGACACGACGGCCGCGGCCGACATGCCCGGCGTACGGGCCGTGGTCACGCACGCCGACGTGCCGGGGGAGGCGACGTACGGCAGGACCGTCGCCGACCGTCCGGTGTTCGCCGCCGAACTGGTCCGCCACCACGGCGAGGCCATCGCCGCCGTGGCCGCCGACCACCCGGACACGGCCCGACTCGCGGCGGCCGCGATCGCCGTCGAGTACGAGGTCCTCGAGCCGGTCACGGACCCGGAGAAGGCCTTCGCCGCCGAGCCGCTCCACCCGGACGGGAACCTGATCCGCCACATCCCGCTCCGCTTCGGCGACGCGGAGGCGACGGGCGAGGTCGTGGTCGAGGGGCTGTACCGGATCGGCCGACAGGACCCGGCCCCCATCGGCGCGGAGGCCGGCCTCGCCGTGCCACGCCCGGACGGCGGGGTCGAGATCTACACGGCCTCGACCGACCCGCACACGGACCGGGACCTGGCGGCGGCCTGCTTCGGCCTCTCGCCCGACCAGGTCAAGGTGGTCGTGACGGGCGTCCCGGGGGCGACGGGCGACCGTGAGGACCCGGGCTTCCACATTCCCCTGGGCCTCCTGGCGCTGCGTACCGGCTGCCCGGTCAAACTGGCCGCTACGCGCGAGGAGTCCTTCCTCGGCCACGCCCACCGCCACCCCACGCTGCTGCGCTACCGCCATCACGCGGACGCGGAGGGCCGGCTGGTGAAGGTCGAGGCACAGATCCTGCTGGACGCGGGCGCGTACGCCGACGCGTCCTCGGAGTCCCTGGCCGCGGCCGTGGCCTTCGCCTGTGGCCCGTACGTCGTTCCGCACGCCTTCATCGAGGGCTGGGTGGTCCGTACGAACAACCCGCCGTCCGGCCATGTGCGGGGCGAGGGCGCGATGCAGGTGTGCGCGGCGTACGAGGCGCAGATGGACAAGCTGGCGGCGAAGCTGGCCGTCGACCCGGCCGAGCTGCGGCTGCGCAACGTCCTGGCGACGGGCGACATTCTCCCGACGGGCCAGACGGTGACCTGTCCCGCGCCGGTGGCCGAACTCCTTTCCGCCGTACGGGACTTCCCGCTCCCTTCCCTGCCGATGGACACCCCTGAGGAGGACTGGCTGCTCCCCGGCGGCCCGGAGGGCGCGGGCGAGCCGGGCGCGGTACGGCGGGGCGTCGGCTACGCACTCGGCATGGTCCACATGCTCGGCGCGGAGGGCGCGGACGAGGTCTCGACGGCGACGGTACGGGTCCAGGACGGCATCGCCACGGTCATCTGCTCGGCCGTCGACACGGGTTCGGGTTTCTCGACCCTGGCTCGCCAGATCGTCCAGGAGACGCTGGGCCTGGAGGAGGTCCACGTCGCCTCGGTCGACACGGACCAGCCGCCGGCGGGCCCGGCGACGCACGGCCGGCACACGTGGGTGTCGGGCGGTGCGGTGGAGCGCGCGGCCAAGATGGTCCGCACGCAGCTGCTCCAGCCCCTGGCCCACAAGTTCGGGATGTCGACGGAGCTGCTGCAGATCACCGACGGCAAGATCACGTCGTACGACGGCGTGCTGTCCACCACGGTCACAGAGGCCATGGACGGCAAGGAACTCTGGGCCACGGCCCAGTGCCGCCCCCACCCCACCGAGCCCCTCGACGAGTCGGGCCAGGGCGACGCCTTCGTGGGCCTCGCGTTCTGCGCGATCCGCGCGGTGGTGGACGTGGACATCGAACTGGGCGCGATCCGCGTGGTGGAGATGGCCGTCGCCCAGGACGTCGGCCGCATCCTCAACCCGGCCCAACTGGCCACCCGCATCGAGGCGGGCATCACCCAGGGCGTCGGCGCGGCCCTCACGGAGAACCTCCGCACGGCCCGCGGCCTGGTCCGCCACCCGGACCTGACGGGCTACGCACTCCCGACATCCTTGGACGCCCCGGACATTCGCATCGTGAAACTCGTCGAGGAACGCGACGTGGTGGCCCCCTTCGGCGCGAAGGCAGCCAGCGCGATCCCGGTGGTCACCGCCCCGGCGGCAGTGGCTTCAGCAGTACGCGCAGCAACCGGACGCCCCGTCAACCGCCTCCCGATCAGGCCGCAGGCGGCGGTGGGCGTGCCCAATTCGTAACCATGTGATTCGCGTTGCTTGTGCAACCGAGAGGTGCGCGGTGTCAGTCTTCCTCGGTACAGTGAACTCATAGACTTGGACAGGTCTGTTGATTCAACGGGGGAGGGCCGATACGGATGGCGACTGCCAAGGAACCGATGTCGGGGAGCGAGCGGTCACTGCGGGCGGTCAATCCTGCCTTGGCGTCTGCACTTTACGACTACGAGTCCATTGATGACTTCAAGACCAGGATCGACACCCTGATCAGCAACCTCAACGAGTCTCCGGCCGGCTCGAAGAACGTGGCTGCGGAACCGGTGGCTCGCACGCAGTTCGGTGGCGGCGGGGGCGCCTGGATCGAGGCGTCGAGCATCTTCACGGCGTACGGGAACGTGATTTCCGAGCTGAAGAAGCTGTCGGGTCTGCTGGGCGACTGCCTGGAGGGCATGGGCATCGCGGTGATCGCGGCCAGCCAGGGCTTCTCCCAGGTGGACGAGGAGAACCGGCGGCGCATGGCGAGCATCATCCAGCGCACACAGGCAGCCAAGGAGCAGGCGGAGCGCGAGGCGAAGGGCGAGTCGGGACCGCAGTCGACGACGCAGGACCCCGCGCAGCCCAAGCCCGGTCCGACCTTCAGCGACAACACGCTCGGCGAGTAGCGCGGCATACGAGGACTTCGGGGACACGGGGAAGAGGCGACACATGGAGATCAACGACAACGGTGGTGGAGGCGGAACGAACTTCCGTTCCATGTCTCACCAGGACATGTTGGCGTGGGTGGACGCGGCCAGCAGCTTCTACGTGCGAGAGGCGGCCGGCAAGCTTTCCCTCGCCGCTGCCGAGATGCGTGAAATCGCGCAGCAGCTGAAGTTCCGCCCGGAGCGCGTGAACTGGAAGGGGGAGACCCCCGACGCGCTGGTGGAATGGGGGGCCAACCTCTCCAGCTCCACGTTCAGTCTCGCGGACTACAGCGACAACGCCGCGAAGTGGATGACCGAGGCTGCCAACGCGATCGCCACGGCACAGAGCGCGATTCCGCGCTACACCTCCCACGCGCAGGCCAAGGAGAACCTCGAGGCCGCCAAGACGTACCGCAACGATCCCGACTCGCAGACCATCGCGCGGAACGCCCAGTCGCAGATGGCGGAGAGCGAGAAGCCCGAGGTCATCGCGGCGAAGGAAGAGGCGAACCGACAGGCGGCGGCAGCCGAGATGGAGAAGCTGTCGCAGTCGTATTCGTGGTCCCAGTACCAGATGGAGAACGGCGCCAAGGTGCCGACGTTCCCGCCGCCGCCGAGTGAGTACAAGCCGCCGCCGGTGGAGCAGGACCGTGGTGACAGCGCCCAGACGTCACGCACCACTGTCGACAGCGGCGATCGCACGACGGACTACAACACAACAACTAATACGAGCCGTTCCGAGGACAGCAGAAGGACCCCCGATGTGGGTGTGGTCCCTCCCTCCGGTGACAAGACGGGCCCCGTCCGCGTGGTCCGGCCTGAGGTCCCCGTGGACCTCGGCATCGACCATGTGAACACGCTGCCTCCGCCGACGACCACGACGCCGCCGACACCGGGCACGCCTCCGGTTCTTGGCAGGCCGGACACTGGGCTGACACCTCCGCTCGTGGTTCCTCCCACCCTGGGCACGCCCCCCGTGAGCGGGGGAACCAGCACCACGCCGCCCCCTGGCACACGTGCCCCCGTGGGTCCCAATGGCCGGACGGGCCTCGTGAACCCTGGTCCTCTGGGCGGCACCGGTATGCCGCGTGACGGCATCTCCGGCGGCCGCGCCGTGACTCCCACGACGGGTAGGCCGACGACCGGTATCCCGCGCAGCCCGGTGATCGGTACCGAGTCCGGCACGGGCACCGGCCGTACGCCCATGGGCGGCACGGGCCACATGGGCGGCGGGGGGCATGGCCTCGGTGGCCAGAACGGCATCAGCGGTGGCCGCCGTCTCGCGGTCGAGACCGGTGGCGTCGTCGGTGGCCGTCCGCAGCAGCCCGGTGCGGTGAGTGCGCGTCCGTTCACCCCGGGAGGTTCGGGGCTCGTTCGGGGCGGCGCGCAGGGTGGTGCCGGCTCCGGGTCGGCTCCGCTGGGCCGTGGCGGGGTCATGCCCGCCGGCACGCACGGTGCGGGCTCGCGCCGCGAGGACAGCAATGGAGAGCGGCCGGACTACCTCGTCGAGGACGAGGAGACCTGGCAGCAGGGCGGTCGTCGAATCGCGCCGCCTGTCATCGACTGAGTAGCCAGAGGAAGTAGATGCGTACCAGCAGTATTCGTTCGGGCCGCGGACGGGCAGTCGCTTCGGCCGCTCTGGGGATGCTGCTGGTGGGCATCGCTTCTGTGCCTGCGCACGCGGAGACGATCCGCTCCCGGCAGTGGCACCTCGACATCATGAGTGCCGAGAAGATCTGGAACATCACCACCGGCAAGGGCGTCACGGTGGCAGTCATCGACCGTGGTGTGGACAAGAACAACCCGGACCTGCTCGGACAGGTGTTGGGGGGCAAAGACTTCGCCCCCAATGAGCCTGGCAACCAGTTCACCGACTCCACAGGGCACGGAACGGGTATGGCGGGAATCATCGCCGGCACCGGCCAGAGCGGCGGGGGAGACGGCGCGTTCGGTCTCGCGCCGGGTGTGAAGATCATGCCCCTTCGAGTCCCCAGGCCGGACACGAACAAGAGCATGAAGGAAGCGGACGAACAGCTCAACAGAGCAGCGTCCGAGGCCATTCGGTATGCGGTCGACTCCGGTGCCAAGGTCGTCAACATCTCCCAGGGAGCGGAGTCGGGTTCGCAGCAGCTCACCGATGCGGTGAAGTACGCCCTGGACAAGGGTGCCCTTGTCTTCGCTTCCGTCGGCAACAGCGGGGACAAGGGCAACACAGTCGAATACCCGGGCGCCACGCCGGGCGTCGTCGGGGTGGGGGCCATTGACAAGAGTCTGGACCGTACGAAGGAATCCCAGTACGGGTCCCAAGTAGACATCGTGGCTCCCGGCGACAAGATCATTCATGCTTGCCGGAATGACACCAACTTGTGCGACTCCCACGGTACGAGCGCCGCCACCGCCCTCGCCTCTGCTTCCGCTGCCCTTATCTGGTCCAAGCATCCCGACTGGACCAACCACCAGGTCCTCAAGGTCATGCTCAACACCATCAACCCCCCTGGTGGCGGCGAGAAGCGCAACGACTACATCGGCTACGGCGCCATCCGCCCCCTCCGCGCCCTGAAGACTCCCGGCGACCCCGGCCCCGCCGATGTCCGTCCCATCCCGGACCTCGCGGTCGCCGAGACGACGTCGCCCTCGGCCGCTCCGTCCAAGGCCGGCGAGCAGTCCGGCGCGCCTGCGCCCGCGCCCGCACCGGTGGCCGCGGAGGACAGCGGCAGTAACACCGGCCTCTGGATCGGCCTCGGCGTCGGCGCCGCCGTCCTGATCGGTGCAGCGGTCGCCGTTCCGGTCATGCGGTCCCGACGGAGCTGACCGTTCGCTCTTGACGGGCAGCGCAGCCACCTTCGATGGTCATCGGCTGCGTTGCCCACCGCCCGGGCCGGCCACCCGCGGTTCAGGCACCCCTTCCGTCTGCGGATGACCTCCACGAGGGCCCCTGCTGAGCGGAAGCCGAAGAAGTCTCATCCACTACGGGGGAGATCATGTCGTTCGAGAACGAATGGGCCTCGGTCCGGAGCAACTCGACCAGCGCCGTCAGCATGCGGCTCAACCAGGTGCCCGCCGATCCCGGTGGAGGCAGTAGCACCGCCGATCTGAGCGTCAATCAGGACAAGCTCGGCGCCATCGGCAGCGCTGCCTACGCCCTGCACGGCCGGCTCGTGAAGGACGGGAACCACGCCCGGACCAACACCACGGAGGCGGCGACCGGGATGTCCACCAGCGGCTTCCGTACCGGGGCCGCGATGGCGACCGTTCAGGAGACGTGGAGTTCCCAGCTGAGCACCCTGTTGGACGCCTGCGCCAACATCTCCAATCACCTCGACTACAGCGCCGCCTCGCACGCCAAGGAAGAAGCCGACATCCAGGCGGCCCTCGCCGCGTCCAAGATCAACGAGTATCTGAAGTAGGGCGGGGAGCAGCTGTGCTGACCTTCGACAACGTGTATCAGGCACCGCTCGACAAGATGAAGGCTGCGGCCGACAACTGGTCAGAGATGAAGGGCAAGCTGGACAAGCTCGCCGAGGATGCCCGTACGACCATGGCCGCCAAGGCCAAGGACGACTACTGGCGGGGTGTGAACGCCGAGGTCACGAAGCCCTTCGTGGACAAGACGGCGAAGGAGTTCGAGGACGCGGCGAAGGCCGCCGACGGCATCCACAAGGTTCTCGAGGACGGCTACAACGCCTTCAAGAAGGCGAAGGACGACCTCAAGAAGATCTTCGACACCGAGGCTCCCGCACAGCACCTGGTCGTCAAGCCGGACGGCAGGGTCGAGGCTTCGTACCCGCTGGAGAAGGACAACGCAGCCCGTCATGACCCGGACTACCCCGAGGCGTTGCGCAAGCAGCGCGCGGCCATCGACGCGATGCAGAAGAGGATCGACGCGATCGTCGAGACGTGCGACGACGCCGACGTGGCCTGCTCCAACGCGCTGAAGGCCAACATCACCGGCGACAAGCACAACTTCAGCGCGCCGAAGTACGGCAGCCTGGATGCCGAGGAGGCGCAGCGCGCCCTCGACCTGGCCAAGAAGGGCCGGGACATCTCCCATGAGGAGCTCGAGCGGCTGAACGAGCTGCTCAAGGACAACAGCTCCTCCAAGCAGTTCTCCCGAACCTTCTATGACGGTCTCGGGCCCAAGGGTGCCTTGGAGTTCTTCGGCCAGCTCTCGACGGACACGTACGAGTACGCCGAGCTCGACAAGCAGCGTCTCGCCGATGTGCAGGAGCTCCAGCGCAACCTCGGTCTCAACCTCGCCGCGGCTACGCAGGGCGGCGACAAGTGGACCGAGAACTGGTCCACCGAGATGCGCAAGCTCGGCACCGAGCGCATCCCGCTGGCCAAGAACGACTACAACGGGCCGTTCGGCTATCAGTTGCTCGGCGGCATCATGCGGTACGGCAACTACAACGAGAAGTTTCTCGTGCCCATCGCCGAGCACGTGGCACAGTTGCACGCCAAGGACCCATACACCTTCGCCGACAACAAGGCGATCGGCGGATGGCAGAAGAACCCGTTCAACCCGTCCGGGGTCAACGGAGCCGGCTACGACCCCATGGTGCCGATGCTGGAAGCGCTCGGGCACAGCCCGGAGGCCGCGAAGCAATTCTTCTCCGCCGACCCCACTTCGTACAACAAGGACGGGTCTCCCGGCGGCGAGCTGAACCTTGGCAAGGACAAGGACGGCAACCGGATCGACAACTATCTCGACTTCTTCGGTAACGAGAAGTACGAGTTCTTCCCGGACATCGACGGCCACCACCCCGACGACGCAAAGAAGTCCGTGGCCTACATGCCCGACGCGCTGGGCCACGCGCTCGAGGCGGCCACACTCGGCCACGCCTGGGACGATCCGTCTCCGAAGCTCGTCAAGGACGAGACGACAGTGGAGATCATGGAGAAGGTCGTCGAGAAGTACGGGACGGACCCCGGCCTGCTCAAGAAACAGGAGTCGATGGCCGACAGCCTCGGCACCATGGGCGCGGGCTATATCGACGACCTCAACTGGGCGCTCAACGAGAACGATCCCAAGAGCATGTACGCGCCGGAGAACGCGAATTCCGCGAAGTACCCGGAGGCTCGCGACGCCAAGAACCACGCGGTGTTCGGTCGCGACGGCGCACTGGACTTCCTGAGCACGCTCGGACAGCACGCCGATTCCTACGCGACGATCGCGACGGCCGAGCGCGTCTACACCAACGGCATGCTGGACGCCCACGCCGTCGACGCCAACGGAAAGATCGACACCGGCCACGCCCGCTCCGCGATCTACACGGGTGCCGAGGTGCAGGGCATCCTGGACCAGTCGCGGGCCGATCAGGTCACCGCGGAGACTCTCAAGAAGGACGAGGAATACAACGAGGCCCTGGAGGCTCGCGCGGGGTGGATGGAGTTCGGGGCGGCCGCCGCCATCGGCGCGGGTGTGGCGTTCCTGCCGGCGACGGCCGCCGCGGCGGGAGCCGCGGCCATTCTCGTACCGCTTGCCGTGGACACAGGCAGTGGTGCGCTGGAGCAGCTGTCCGGTCAGTTCATCGGTGACTGGTCCGATGCCAAGCAGGAGGAGCACAAGGACGAGGTCGAGGACCAGATCCGGGAGCAGAAGTCGAACATCTACACCGCGGGCGAGGACAACTCGAAGGCGGCGATGAGGGACTTCATGCAGCGGCACCAGGTCGCGCCCGACAGCGACTTCGGACAGGACTTGAAGGAGTCGGCCAACGGCGGCTACGGCAATGGAAACTCCAAGGAAGAGCAGCAGGGACAGGATCCCGAGACCGGGTGACAGGGTGACTCAGGTGAAAGAGCGTCGTAGGGCGGCCTTCGCCGCGGTGTTGTCCGTACTTGTCGCCGGCGCCGTGGGGTGCGGTGGCACGAATGACGAAAAGGAGGCGCGAGACAGCGCCTCGCCGCAGGCGACGAGTTCCGAGGCCGGACTCTGCGGGGGCGCCGTCACGCCCGCGGCCCGCTCGGCTCTGTCGATGTTGACGGGCACGTCCGAACTGCATCCGACGGACGCTGCCGAGAACCCGAGCGCTACGGCCGACGGGCTGATCGCCAACTGGGCGCCGCTGAGCACGCCGTCCCACAAGAGGGATCCCGTCCCGCTCTGCTCGATCTCGACGGAGAAGAATCTCGGCGCTGGTCCCGCCGACGTCCGGATCGAGTTCCGTCTCTCCGATGCAGAAGAGGCGAAGGGCGACGGCAAGATCGCGGCGTCGTTGGAGCGGTACGAGATGGGGATCCGAGCCTCGGTCGGTACCAAGCGGGCGTACGTGTGGTTCTCGTGTGAGAGCAGTCGGCTGAGCGGATCCGAGCAGGCACCCGCATACATCCTCGCCTCGGTGGAACTCTCACGGGCGCCCAAGGGCGAGGTGGGAGCCCTGCAGGACGCCAATGCCGGCGTCCTGCACTCCTCGGCTCGAGCGGTGGCCAAGGAGTTGGACTGCGCCGGTGACGGCGGCCTCGCGCCGGAGCCGGCGCTGAAACACAGTTAGAACGGCAAGAGGAAGTTCCACGTGAGCATGCCGAATGTCCGGCGACGGTACGGCCAGATCACGCTTCTCGGCGTCGTCGCTCTCACAGCGGTGGCCTGTTCTGGTGGTGGGTCCGGCGATGGGGATAGGGAGGCGGCGACAAAGGCGGCGCTGGACAGCTGTGGCAGAGTCCTCGGGGCCGAGAATGTGGAATCCGTCCGCGCTGAGCTCGGGGGGAACGTTCGCGCGGAGAGCAAGGCCCCGGACAGGATCAAGGGTCTCTTGCTGAAGACGGCGCAGGAATGGAAGCCCGAGAGCGACGATTTCAGCCGTGCCGCCTACGATCTCTGCCTGATGAGGGCCGCCGGTGAGGAGAACCGATGGTCCGTTGTCGGCTCGGTGAAATGGTCACAGCTCACCATGCAGTCGGTGTCCAAGGGTGAGCACAGCGCGGAATGGCGCAAGGCCGCAGACGACGTGTACGTGCAGCGGCTCGCTCGTACCCCTGGCCTCGCAGCCGTCGTCCCGTGCACGTTGCCTGGTACTGCCGCCGGTCAGAGCGAACAACTCCCGTTGGAGATGGCGGTGCTGGACGACGGGCTGAGCGAGGACGGCGGCGCATTGTCGGGGCGTCTGCTCTCGGCTCTTGTTGCCAACACGCGCGCATTCCTCGGGTGCCGGGACTCCGTCTCCGTGCCGCCCGTCCTGAGCCCTTGACCGAGAAGGCGGCAGTTTCGAGGCACGGGGCATCCACACGGCTGTGATCGGCCTCCCGACATTGAACTGGTCCGCATTCACGCGGACCGGGGCCGTACGGGGGTGTCTCGCGCGTGACGAATCTGTGGGCACAGGCCAATTACCAGCCGCGCGGCGGTCGAACAGGGTGTCTGCCGCGCATGTGCGGTGACCGCATACGATCAAGTCGTCTCCGTCGACCAGGGACGGCGTACGGCGAACGGGGACGAGGCGATGAGCGGTTACGGGGAGAGCATGGCGTCCGACAGGAATCAGGGGCGGGACAGTCGGAGCGGCCGCGGTGGGGCGCTGCGATGGGCCGCCGGGATCCTCGGCTTCGCCCTGCTCGCGATCGCGGCGACGCCCGCCCACGCCGAGACCATTCGCTCCCGGCAGTGGCATCTCACCGCGATGAATGCCGAGCAGATCTGGGGCCTCAGCAAGGGCGAGGGCGTGACCGTGGCGCTCATCGACACGGGGGTGAAGGCGGTCCCCGAACTCGCGGGGCGGCTGGTCGGGGGCAAGGACTTCCCGGGTGCCGACACCGCCAAGGACAAGACCCTGGGGACGATTCCGGCTTCGGTGATCGCAGGGACGGGCAAGGGGCCCGGGGGAGTGGAGAGTGCGTTCGGGCTGGCCCCCGGGGCCAAGGTCATGCCGCTGAACATCACGGACGGCTACACGGGCAAGGGAAGCCTCGCGGACCAGGTCGACGCCGTCGCCGAGGGCCTTGCGCCGGCCCTCCGATACGCCGCGGACTCACCGGCGAAGATCATCTCCATCTCCATCTCCCTCCCCACGACCGAAGGATCCGTCGAAGTCGACGACGCAGTGCGCTACGCCCTTTCGAAAGGGAAGCTGATCTTCGCGTCCGTCGGGTCCGCCGACTACACCGACGAGCCGTCGGTCGAGTACCCGGCGACGCTTCCCGGAGTCGTCGGCGTCGGAGCGATCGACAAGAAGCTCAAGCGGGTCAAGCAGACTGCCGTCGGACCGGAGCTGGACGTGGTCAGCCCGGGGACCGAGATCATCAGCGCGTGCTCGGGCGGGACGGGGCTGTGTACGTCCAAGGGCCCCCACGTCGCAACGGCCCTCGCGGCTGCGACTGCCGCCCTCGTGTGGGCCGAACACCCGGACTGGACGCGCAACCAGGTGCTGCGCGCTCTGCTGAACACGATCAACGGACCGGAGGGAGGCGAGGTGCGCAACGACTACCTCGGTTACGGTGCCCTCCGGCCCTTGCGCGCCCTCAAGACCCCGGGCGACCCGGGCAAGGCCGACGAGTTCCCGATGCCCGATCTCCGTGACGCGTCGCCCACGCCCCCACCCGCGCCGTCCACTTCCGCCGTGCCGCCTGCCCCGACGCCGTCGGAGGCCGCGGTCGACGTCGCCGCATCCACGGATGGCGGCCACAGCCCCGGCTTCTGGATCGCGCTCGGGGTGTCGGCCGCCGGGCTGCTCTGTGTCGCCGTCGGGACGCCGCTCCTGGTGGCCGAGCGGCGGCGCACCGCGCCCTCGTAGTCCTCAGGCGTCCTTCTGTGCGAACGCCGCGACACCCCCGCCGACGGCGAGGACCGCACCCCCCGTGACGAGCGCCGTCAGGAAGCGGCGACGAGCCGGCGCTGCCGCCGACACCGCCGTGACGGACCCCGACGTGGTGTGCGCGGCGCTGTTCTCGCGCCGCTTGATGTCCTCGGCGAGCGGGCCCTTGCGCCAGGCCCGGTCGGCGCCCTTGGGCAGGGTGAAGGCAGCGGTGATCTGCGCCGGTAGGGGTCGCAGTGCCGGGTCCTTCGTGAGGCAGGGGCCGATCAGCGTCTGCAGGTCCGGCGGGACCTGGCTCAGGTCAGGGGTGCCGTGTACCACCTCGTACTGCACTGCCGCCACATGCGTTGCGTCGAATGCGCGTCGGCCGCTCGCCGCGTACACGAGGACGGCACCCAGCGAGAAGACGTCCGACGGCGGGCCGACGCGTTGACCGAGGACCTGCTCCGGGGCTCCGTACCCGGGAGTGACCGGGATCTGTCCTGTCGTCGTCAGCGTCAGGCCGTGCTCTGGGCGGGCGATGCCGAAGTCGATGACGCGCGGGCCCGACGACGTCAGCACGATGTTGCCCGGCTTGAGGTCCCGGTGGACGAGACCCGCCGCGTGGATGTCGTGGAGCGTGCGGGAGAGGAAGTGGGCCAGGGCGCGGACGGTGGGCTCGTCCATCGGTCCGTACGTACGGATGGCCTCGGCGAGGGTCGGGCCGGCGAGGAATTCGGCGGCGATCCAGGGCCGTCCGCCCTCTGTCTGGGCGCCCAAGATGCGCGCGATCCCCTTGCTCGTCACCGCTCGGGCCATTTCGGCCTCGCGGACGAAGCGCTGGGCGAGGTGGTGGTCGTGGGCGAGTTCGGGGCGTAGAACCTTGACCGCGGCGGTGCGGCCGGCGGAGTCCTGGCCGAAGTAGACCTTGCCCATGCCGCCTTCGCCGAGGACGCCGAGGAGGCGATACGGGCCGAGGCGGAGGGGGTCGCCGGTGGAGAGCGGGTTCATGGGGTCGGTCACTGGTCCTTCCGCTGCGCCTCGAAGTGCTTCAGGCTCTCGTTCCCGACGCCGTAGAACCAGCGATCCCCCGCGGCTGTGAGCCGGACGGTCCCTGATGCCAAGGTCTGCGCGTAGCGGTGCGCCGCCAGGTCGACGACACCGACGCCCTGTTCGTTCCCGAGACAGAGGACGGTGGCGCCGGCAACGGGCGGCACTTCGAGACTGGGTGTGCCGCCCGCCGTCACGTCGGTCTGCCAGGCCAGTTCGCCCCGCTGGGAGTCCACCGCCACCAGGGTACGGGTCCCTTCCACGGCATAGACCAGACCGCCGCGCACCAAGGGAGCGCCGTAGTGGCGCTCCCTCGAACGCAGGTCGCCGTAGTCGCGGTTGTGCCCGAACTTCCAGATCTCGTGCCCGTCGGACAATCGGAACGCGTACAGGAACTCGGCCCCGACGTAGATGTGCATGCCGTCCTCCGCCACCTCGGATCCGCTGGTGGGGATGTGCACGAAGGGCGTCGAGGCCTCGGGTACGACACGGCGCCACAGCACCTTGCCGGAGCGGGTGTCGTACGCGGTCAGGGTCATGTCGATCGTGGCCTGGCCGACGAGGAGTCGGTTGCCGACCGCCCGCGCGAAGTACACGTTGAAGCCGTGACCGGGCTCGGACTCCTTGATGGGGACGCGCCAGCGTTCCTTACCGGTGCCCGTGTCGAGAGCGATGAGGCACCAGTCGTACGTGCCTGGTGTCGCCTCGGGCTTCTTGCGGTCGACCGCCAGATAGATCGTGTCGTCGCTCGCGTACAGCAGTTTGGAGAGGCCGGGGATCCACGCGTGCTTGAAGTCGGCCAGCATGGCAACGGTCCGTTCCCGCTCGCCGCTGTTCGCGTCGACGGAGAAGATCGTCAGCCCGTTGACCTCGTCGGCGATCAGGCCGTAGACGTTCTTCTCGCCCGCCACGACCTGGTCGTCGTGGATCAGTTCGTTGCGCGTCCACTTCAACTCGCCCGAGGACTCGAAGGCTTGCAGCCCGTCCTTGATCATGGTCATGACCACCGAGTCCCGCGCGATCGGTGGGGTGGAACCCGTAGCTCCGGCGGCGTCGCTCGTCCACTCGGTCCGCAGCGGACCCACCTCCTCGACCGGAGTCTTCGTGGGCGTGGCCGGGGTCTTCGGCTTGGCGTCCGCCTTGTCCTGATCCCCGTCAGGGGCCAGCCACGCCCACACCCCAGCGCCCACGCCGCCCAGCCCCAGCAGCGAACCGCCTCCCGTCGCAAGGAGCTTGCGGCGGGAGAGGGCGGGGCGGGCGGGGGTGGAGGTGGGGGCGTACGGGTCGTCCTCCGGGGCCGGGAGGCGGTGGGGGTGGTGGAGCCAGACCTGTGTCGCGCGGTGGGCGATGTCCGTGAGGAGGTGGGGTGGGAGGTGGTCCGCGAACTCGCCCCGGCCGTCGTGGAGGTGGGCCGCCAGGTCGGTCGTCGTCGGGCGGGTCGAGGGGTCCTTGGAGAGGCAGGCCGTCAGGACGGGGAGCAGGGATTCGGGCACGCCCGTAAGGTCGGGCTCGGCGTAGCGGACGCGGTAGAGGAGGTCCGCCGGGGCGCCCGTGCCGAAGGGGCCGTGGCCCGTGGCCGCGAAGACCAGGACGCCCGCGAGGGCGAAGACGTCGCCGGCCGGGGTGTGTTCCTGGCCGCCCGCCTGTTCGGGGGACATGAACGCCGGGGTGCCTGCCGCCGCGCCCGTGCTCGTCAGGCGGTCGTCGCCGGCCGCGCGGGCGATGCCGAAGTCGATGATCTTCGGGCCGTAGGCGGTGACGAGGACGTTGGAGGGCTTGAGGTCGCGGTGGACGACGTCCGAGGAGTGGAGTTGCGCCAGGGCTCCCGCGAGGGCGGCGCCGAGCGCGCGGACCGTCGGTTCGGGAAGCCGTCCGCACAGCGACACCGCGTCGTCGAGCGGCGGGCCGAGGACGTACTCGGTGGCCAGCCACGGGGTTTCGGCCAGCGGGTCCGCGTCGACGACGGCCGCTCCGTGCCGGGCGCCGATGATCCGTGCCGCGTCCGTCTCCAGCCGGAAGCGGGTACGGAAGTCGGCCTCGGAGGCGAGGCGGGCGTGCATGGTCTTCAGGGCGACCGTACGGCCGCCGGGGGTGCGGGCCAGATAGACCGTGCCCATGCCGCCGGAGCCCAGGCGGGCGAGCAGACGGTACGTGGCGATGGCCGCCGGGTCGGCGTGGGTGAGCGGTGACAGCATCGTCTCGGTTCGTCTCAGTTCCAGGGCAGTTCGGCGGAGAGGATCTCGGACGACTGGCGGGCGAGCGCCGCGACGACCCGACCGGGCAGCCAGCCGGGGGTCAGCAGCGACCCCGCCGAATTGAGGACGGTCTGGTGCGGGGTGGGCGGCGCGTGCGCGGCCAGGACCTCCGCCGCGGTGGGGCGGTTCGCGGGATCGCGGGTCAGGCAGGAGGAGATCGACTGACGTAGCGCGGGCGGGAGTTCGGAGCGCTCGGGGACCGTGTGGCCGGTGGCGGCGTACGAGACGACCGTGCCGAGCGCGTACACATCACCCGGCGGCCGCGGCAGCCCGCCCGTCGCCTGCTCGGGTGCGAGCGCGCCGGCGTCCAGGTCCGAAAGCCGGCCCTCCGCCGCCCGTACCGCGCCGAAGCACGTCAGACGCGGCCCGTCGGCGGTGAGCAGGACGGCGGCGGGGGACACGCCCGCGTGCGTGACGCCCTGTGCGTGTGCGGCGGCCAGCGTCTCGGCGAGGGCGACACCGATCACCCGGACCGTTTCCTCCGGCAACGGCCCGCCGTGCACGGCGAGGGCGACGGGGAGCGGGAGGGAGGGGACGTACGGCGTCGCGTGGAACGGGGAGCCCGTGGCCGACACCTCCGTGATCGGGGCGATCCACGGGCCCAGAAGCCGCTGCCCCGCCTGTGCCTCCGTCAGGAAGCGCGAGGCGTCGGCGCCCGCCAGGGGCGCGGAGAGCAGCACCGTACGGTCGCCGTCCGCGCTGCGGGCGACGAAACGGCGGCAGGGCGCGAGTGTGCGGGGCGGGTCCAGGCGGGTGATCAGACGGTACGGGCCGATCCGTCGCGCGGACTCGTCGTTCGGGCGCGGCCGTTCCACGTGTGAACCCCCCTGTCGGCAACCCCTGCGGCCCCAGCGGTTGCTGGAGCAACAGGAGCCTACTCAAGGGGGGCGGGGGAGGTCGCAGGCCGTCGGTCCGCCGCCAGTTCGACGTCAGTCCGCGACCGGGTCCTCGGCCGGGCGCGACGCGCCGATCAGGGACAGCGCGAGGATCGAGACGCGCGTGATGAGGGCCGCGAGGAGGATCGTGCCGAACCCCTCCACCCGCCACGGGCCGATCTCGCCGCCCAGCCAGGACAGCAGCCACCAGATCAGTGAGTCCTGGACGAACCCGGCGGCGGCGAAGGCCAGCAGGGGCAGGGGCGGGACCGGGGCGGAGGGGCCGATGTAGATGAGCTGTGTGAGGAGGCCGACCACGATGCCCGCGATCAGAACGGAGAGGATCACGTCCGCGGTTTCCGCGCCCAGCGTCACGCCCGGCAGCGCAGCCCCGGAGATGCCGACTCCGACGAGTGCGCCCAATCTGCGTCTCGTGCCTGTATCAGTCATGGGCGGACTCTGACATGCGCGGTGTGATCTTGTGAAGATCCCATGGAGACGGATCCAGAGACCGTGATCGGAATCGAACCGACGTAACTCGCTTTGCAGGCGAGCCCCTCAACCACTCGGGCACACGGTCGTGTTGTGCACGAGTACGACCGTAGGGCGGGCGATCGGCGGGGCTCAAGGGTTTCGGGCGGCGTGCAATACGACTGCCATACGGCGTTCACGGTCGGGCGGTGGGGGGTGGGTGGCGGGCGGTGGGCGGCGGGTGGGCCGACGGGTCTGCCGGCCGGTCTGCCGGTCGGTCGTACGACCAAAGGAGCAGCGCGGACCCGACCCCGGACAGGGGCCATTTGGTGTTACGACCCTTACTCTGGGGACCATGAGTGCCCTCGAACCCCGCGACGCCGATGCCGATGCCGGCGTCGCACCGATGACCGCCGCCCCCTCGGGCGGCGGATCCGTGCTCGACCGGGACCACCGGGCGCTCAGTATCGGCATCGTCTCCGTCGTCCTGCTGATCGCCTTCGAGGCGACCGCCGTCGGGACGGCCATGCCGGTCGCGGCGCGGGAGCTCCACGGGATTCCGCTGTACGCGTTCGCCTTCTCCGCGTACTTCACCACCAGCCTCTTCGCCATGGTCCTGTCCGGGCAGTGGTCCGACCGCGGCGGGCCCCTCGCTCCGCTCACCGTCGGCATCTCCGCCTTCGCGGCCGGCCTGGTGCTCTCCGGGACCGCCGGCACGATGTGGCTGTTCATCCTCGGCCGGGCCGTGCAGGGGCTGGGCGGAGGGCTGGTGATCGTGGCGCTGTACGTCGTGGTCAGCCGGGCGTACTCCGAGACGCTGCGACCGGCGATCATGGCCGCCTTCGCTGCCAGTTGGGTCGTGCCCTCGGTGATCGGGCCGCTCGCCGCCGGGACGATCACCGAGCAGCTGGGATGGCGCTGGGTCTTCCTCGGGATCCCCGTCCTCGTCGTCTTCCCGCTGGCCCTCGCCCTTCCGGCGATCCGCCGTACCGCGTCCGGGTCCGCCGACCCGGCCGCACCGCTCCCGCCGTACGACCGGCGGCGGATCCGGCTCGCGCTCGGCATCTCGGCCGGGGCGGGGCTGCTGCAGTACGCGGGCCAGGAGCTGCGCTGGCTCTCGCTGTTGCCCGCGGCGGTGGGCGCGGCGCTGCTGGTCCCGGCCGCGCGGGGGCTGCTGCCGCGCGGGACGTACCGCGCGGCGCGTGGGCTGCCGTCCGTGGTGCTGCTGCGGGGGATCGCGGCGGGGTCGTTCATCGCCGCTGAATCGTTTGTTCCGCTGATGCTGGTCACCCAGCGGGGCCTGAGCCCCACGCTCGCGGGCATGTCGCTCGCGGCCGGCGGTGCGACGTGGGCGCTCGGCTCCTGGATCCAGTCGCGGCCGTGGACGGAGCCGTACCGGGAGCGGCTCGTGGTGCTCGGCATGGTGCTGGTCGCGGCGGCGATCGCCACGGCGCCGAGCGTGCTGATCGCTTCGGTGCCGGTGTGGCTGGTCGCGGTGGCGTGGGGGTTCGGGTGCCTCGGTATGGGCATGGTGATCGCCTCGACGAGCGTCCTGCTCCTGAAGCTCTCGGCGCCGGAGGAGGCGGGCGCGAACTCGGCGGCCCTGCAGATCTCGGACGGCCTCTCGAACGTGCTGCTGCTTGCGGCGGGGGGTGCGGCGTTCGCGGCGCTGGGCGGGGGAGCGGTGGGGCATGCGGCCGCCTCCGCCGAGGGCGCTCACCCCGGGGCGTTCGCGGCCGTGTTCCTGCCGATGGCGGGGGTGGCGGCGGTGGGGGCATGGGTCGCTACACGGTTGGGCGAGCGCCGGAAGTAGTATCACCGTGGCCCCATAAGCGGTACCGTGATGGTATGGCTATGAACCTGCGTCTCCGCGACGACCAGCAAGAGGCCCTCAAGCTCCGCGCTGAGGAGGAGGGTCGCAGCATGCACGCCATCGTGCTTCAGGCGATCGACCGCTATCTGGAGCAGGAGGTCGACCGGGAGGCCGTTCGCAAGCTCGGCGCCAAGTACGCGCTGCGCCATGCCGACCTGCTGAAGCGGCTGGGGGAGTAGGTGAAGTACCTGACAGCCGAGGAGGTCCTCGAACTGGCGGATCTCGCCTGCGCCGGGCAGAAGATCGCCGTGCGTGATCTCGGCCTGCTCAAGTCGGCGGTGCACCGCCCCCAGTCGCAGATGTACGGGATCGAGGCGTACAGCGATCTCTTCGAGAAGGCTGCCTCGCTGCTCCAGTCGCTCGCCGTGAATCATCCATTGGTGGACGGCAACAAGCGCATGGCGTGGATGTGCACGGTCGTCTTCCTCGACCTCAACGGCTCGGAGATGGTCGACGTCGACCAGGACGAGGCGTACAAGCTGGTCATCGAGGTGGCCTCCGGCGAGCTGGAGGACGTCACCCTGATCGCGCGACGGCTGCGAGGCCTGCACGAGGCGACGTGAGCTGAATCGCACCCGGGCGGACCCCGGGGCGTTCGTAGGAGGTTCCGGCCGGGCCGCCGGTAGGGTGGCCCGGTTGTCATACCTGGACGAGCGTCGAACCGGAGACCGTGACTACCACCGCCACCTCCTCCCATCACCTCTCTCCCGCCTTCCCCGGCCGGGCCCCCTGGGGTACCGCCAACAAGCTGCGTGCCTGGCAGCAGGGCGCCATGGAGAAGTACATCCAGGAGCAGCCCCGTGACTTCCTCGCGGTCGCGACGCCCGGCGCCGGAAAGACCACCTTCGCGCTGACGCTCGCGTCCTGGCTGCTGCACCATCACGTCGTGCAGCAGGTGACGGTCGTCGCTCCCACCGAGCACCTGAAGAAGCAGTGGGCCGCCGCCGCCGCGCGGATAGGGATCAAGCTCGACCCCGACTACAGCGCCGGGCCGCTCAGCAAGGAGTACCAGGGCGTCGCCATCACCTACGCCGGTGTCGGCGTACGGCCCATGCTCCACCGCAACCGCTGCGAGCAGCGCAAGACCCTCGTCATCCTCGACGAGATCCACCACGCCGGCGACTCCAAGTCCTGGGGCGAGGCCTGTCTGGAGGCCTTCGATCCGGCGACCCGCCGCCTCGCCCTGACCGGTACGCCCTTCCGTTCCGACACGAACCCGATCCCCTTCGTCACGTACGAAGAAGGGAACGACGGCATCCGCCGGTCGTCGGCGGACTATACGTACGGCTACGGGAACGCCCTCGGCGACGGCGTCGTGCGGCCCGTCATCTTCCTCAGCTACAGCGGCAACATGCGCTGGCGCACCAAGGCCGGTGACGAGATCGCCGCCCGCCTCGGCGAGCCCATGACCAAGGACGCCATCTCGCAGGCGTGGCGCACCGCGCTCGACCCCCGCGGCGACTGGATGCCGAACGTCCTGCGCGCCGCCGACCAGCGTCTGACCGAGGTCAGAAAGGGCATCCCCGACGCCGGCGGGCTGGTCATCGCCTCCGACCAGGACTCCGCCCGCGCGTACGCCAAGCTGATCCGCGAGATCACCGGTACCAAGGCCACGGTCGTCCTCTCCGACGAGGCCGCCGCCTCCAAGCGGATCGACGAGTTCAGCGAGAACAACGACCGCTGGATGGTCGCCGTCCGCATGGTGTCCGAGGGCGTCGACGTCCCCCGCCTCGCCGTGGGGGTCTATGCGACGACGATTTCGACCCCTCTCTTCTTCGCGCAGGCCGTCGGACGTTTCGTACGTTCACGCAGGCGCGGCGAGACCGCGTCCGTGTTCCTTCCCACCATCCCCAACCTCCTCGGCTTCGCCAACGAGATGGAGGTCGAGCGCGACCACGTGCTCGACAAGCCGAAGAAGGACGGCGAGGAGGACCCGTACGCCGAGTCCGAGAAGGAGCTGGCGGAGGCCGAGAAGCAGCAGGACGAGGACACCGGCGAGCAGGACATGCTGCCCTTCGAGGCGCTGGAGTCCGACGCCGTCTTCGACCGGGTGCTCTACGACGGCGCCGAGTTCGGCATGCAGGCCCACCCGGGCAGCGAGGAGGAGCAGGACTACCTCGGCATCCCCGGGCTCCTCGAGCCCGACCAGGTGCAGCTGCTGCTCCAGAAGCGGCAGGCCCGGCAGATCGCGCACAGCCGCAAGAGGCCGGACACCGAGGCGGATCTGCTGGAACTCCCGGCCGAGCGGCGGCCTGTCGTTTCGCACAAGGAGCTGCTCGAGCTGCGGAAGCAGCTCAACACCATGGTCGGCGCGTACGTCCACCAGAGCGGCAAGCCGCACGGCGTCATCCACACCGAGCTGCGGCGGGTGTGCGGCGGTCCGCCGAGCGCCGAGGCGACGGCCGGCCAGATCCGCGAGCGGATCAAGAAGGTGCAGGAGTGGGCTACGCGGATGCGGTAGCGCGGGTGCGGTGAGTCCGGGTGCGGTAGCTCGGGTGCGGTGAGTCCGGATGCCGTGCGTCCGGGACGCGGTGAGTCCGGAGGCCATGCGTCCGGGTGCGATACGTCCGGATGCGGTGAGTCCGGACGGCTCTGGGTCCGTACGCGAGGAGTGCGTACGGGCCTGCTCGTTTCGGGCACCCGACAAAGCCGATCTTGTCCGGCGAACTCCCCGGACCGGCCGACTTACGCCTCGAAGCGGCCGTATCCGGTCGCTCGCGCCCGGATTCTGGACGAGGTCTTCCGCTGAGCGGAGTGGCTCGCTACTGTCCCCCGCAATGCAAACGCCCCGTGGCAGCGCCGCCGCGGAGCGCAGCCGGTGCGCATGGCCTGCCGGCGGCCTCTGACGTGCGTCGCCGCGGGACCGGCGTCGCTGCTCTCGTTTGAAGGTCCGCCGTCACTCACTCCGAAGGAGAGGGCGTCGTGACCGCGGAAACCTCCCAGACGCTCGACCGGGGCCTCAGGGTCCTCAAGCTGCTCGCCGACACCGACCACGGCCTGACCGTCACCGAGTTGTCCAACAAACTCGGTGTCAACAGGACCGTCGTCTACCGTCTGCTCGCCACACTCGAACAGCACGCGCTCGTACGACGGGACCTGGGCGGTCGTGCCCGGGTCGGCCTCGGCGTGCTGCGGCTGGGCCGCCAGGTCCATCCGCTGGTACGCGAGGCCGCGCTGCCCGCGCTGCGTTCGCTCGCCGAGGACATAGGCGCCACCGCCCACCTCACCCTCGTGGACGGGGCGGAGGCGCTGGCGGTCGCGGTCGTCGAACCGACCTGGACCGACTACCACGTGGCCTACCGGGCCGGTTTCCGGCATCCGCTGGACCGGGGCGCGGCGGGCCGCGCGATCCTCGCGGCCCGGCAGGGAAGCCTGATCGAGCCCGGCTTCACGCTCACCCACGGGGAGCTGGAGGCGGGCGCGAGCGGTGCGGCGGCTCCGCTGGTCGGGGTGACGGGCATAGAGGGCAGCGTGGGCGTCGTGATGCTCGCGGACGCGGTGCCGGAGCGGGTGGGGCCGCGGGTTGTGGACGCGGCGAGGGAAGTCGCCGACGCGTTGCGCTAGAGCGCGCGGCGGACCCCCCGCCGTTGCGCTAGAGCGCGCGGCGGGCACCCCCGCGCCCCCCCCGGGTGGGCACGCCCCGCCCTCCCCCCCCGTGTGGGCAATCGTCCCGCTGGGGCGGGACGGGTGGGCACACGGGACGGCGCCCCTGCGGGCGCGTTCCGCTCCAGGGCCCCGCACCCCGAGGCCGTCCAGGTGC